>NZ_JAGSOG010000033.1 GCF_018139695.1 Actinospica durhamensis
GAACGGATCAGCGACAGAGGGCGCTGGCCCGGCGGGCCAGATCCACGTCCAGACGGGAGACGAGCAGCGGCAGGCGGGGGACGGCGGTGGCGGGGTGTACGCGCTGCACGGCGCCGGGTCTCCCTCCGCGGTAAGTAAAGGAACTCTGCTCGTGCCGGGGGAGGGCCTCCCACGGCCGGGGCTTCTCCTGGTCACCCCGCACACGGCGGTGAAGGGTCGCCGACCGGCAAACCAGGGTTCTGCGCCGGTGCTCGTTGCCTGAGCGCCAGGATAAGAGAGCCCGCTCGGGCCGTCAACGATCAGGTGCGGCTGCCGCCGGAGCCGAGGCCGCGGTGGTCATGGTCTCGGCTCGGGCGGGGAGCAGGTCAGAGGGTTGCCTCACCCGCGGCGGGCGACGGGGTGCGGCCGGGGCCGGTCTCCACCTGGCGGGTCTCGTCGCGGCCGTAGGCGGACCAGCCGCCGACGTACAGTCGGCCGCGGCCCAGGCCGGTGTGTTCCAGGGTCAGCAGGTTGTGGCAGGCCGTCACTCCCGAGCCGCAGTAGGAGATGACCTGCGACGCGGTGGTGCGGTCCACGCCCGCGGCGTCGAAGTGGTCCCGGATCGTCTGCGCGGGCAGCAGGCGGCCGCGGGGATCCAGGTTCTCGCGGCAGGGGACGTTCACCGCGCCGGGTACGTGTCCGGGCCGGGGATCGACAGGGTCCTGCTGTCCGATGAAACGGTCGCGGTTGCGCGCGTCGAGCGTGAGCGCGGCCGGCCCGGTCAACTCGTCGGCGTCCGCGAGGACCTCGGCCGGCCAGGGGCGCACCGAGAAGTCGCCGCTGTCTGCTTCCGGCTCCGCCGCGCTCAGCGAGTCGGGGTGCGCTTCCAGGTAGGCGTCGAGACCGCCGTCCAGGATCGCGGCGCGGCGGCCGGTGGTACGCAGCATCCAGACCAGCCGGGCCGCGATGACCCCGCCCTGGTCGTCATAGGCCACGACGATGTCGTCGTCGCCGATCCCCAGCGTCCGCATGCCCTCGGCGAACACCTCGGGCGCGGGCAGCGGGTTTCGGCCGGCCTCCGCCGTGGCCGGTCCGGTCAGCCACGCGTCCAAGTCCACGAAGACCGCGCCGGGCAGGTGCCCGCCCTCGTAGGCGGCTCGGCCGGAGCGGCCGTCCAGGTACCACCGCACGTCCGCCAGTACCAGGCGGCGGCCCCGCAGGTCATCGAGCTCTTCGACCCGCACGAACGGCGGGATGTCCGTAGGTTCAGTCATGACTCGAATCTAGCCAACGTCCACAATGTGAAGAAAAACGTCTCGTATAATGGATGGTCCGGCGTGCTACTGGGAGGTGGTGTGCGTGGGCCTGAGGTAGATGCGCACGCGCACGGGCGCGTCGCCCACCGGCCCGTCCATCGGGAGTCCGTAGCGCTTGGCCAGCACGTCGAAGAACTCTCCGGCCGTGTCGGGCTCGATCCGCTCGACGCTCCCGCGCACTTCCAGGTAGCGGTACGGCGCGTCCGGATCGTTGATGGAGACCGCGGCGTGGGGTCGGGCCACCAGCTCCTTGTACTTCGCGCGCGTGGTCGAGGTGGTGAAGGAGAGGTGTTCGCCGTCCCAGAGGAACCACATGGGGTTCACGTGCGGCGTACCGTCGGACCGCAAGGTCGCCAGGTGGCAGAACAGCGGCCGTTCGAGCAGGTCGGCGTGGCTGGCAGGAATCACGGACACGATGTCTCCCGAAGAGGGGCGGGGGGCTTGGGAAACCGAGTCCACCATGTCCGGAAGCCGGCGGCCAGACCCGTTCCGGAATCGCAGCGATCAGCGAACGAGATCGCGGGTGCGTCGACGTCGGCCGCGTGTCAGGCCACTCGACGCGTCAGGCCACTTCGACGATCAGCGCGTCGCCCTGGCCGCCGCCCCCGCACAGGGCCGCGGCCCCGATCCCGCCGCCGCGGTGGCGCAGGGCATTGATCAGCGTCACGGTGATGCGCGCTCCGGTGCAGCCGAGCGGGTGGCCCAACGCGACGGCGCCGCCGTTGACGTTGACGGCGTCCTCGGAGATGCCGAGGTCGTCGACGCCGGCCATGGCGACCGATGCGAACGCCTCGTTGAGTTCGTAGAGGTCGAAGCTCGACGGGTCGAGCCCGATCTTGGCCGCGGCCTTGCGGATGGCGTTGGACGGCTGCGGCAGCAGCGACAGCGGTCCGGCGGTGGCGCCCCAGGACTTGACGGTGGCCAGCACCGGAAGACCCAGCTCCCGCGCCTTGCCGGTCGAGGTGAGCACGAGCGCGCAGGCGCCGTCGGAGATCGGTGACGCGTTGCCGGCGGTGATGGTCCCCTCGCTCGAGAACGCCGGCTTGAGCCGGGCGAGCGCCTCCACGTCGGTGTCCGCACGAATCCCCTCGTCCTGGCGCACCACCACCGGCTCGCCCTTGCGCTGCGGGACCTCGACGGGGACCACCTCGTCCTCGAACGCGCCGTTCTTCCACGCGGACGCGGCGCGCGCGTGGGACCGGGCCGCCCACTCGTCCTGGCGTTCGCGCGCATAGGCGTGCGAGGCCGCCTGGTACTCGTCCGTCGTCAGGCCCATCAGCTTGTGGTCGAAGGGACAGGTCAAGCCGTCGAACGTCATGCTGTCCTTGAGGCTGCCGTCGCCCATCCGATACCCGAAGCGCGCCTTGTCGAGCACGTAAGGGGCGTTCGACATCGACTCCATCCCGCCGGCGACGACGATGTCGTACTCGCCCAGCGCGATCAGCGAGGCCGCGCGGGCGATCGCGGTCATCCCGGACAGACAGACCTTGTTGATGCCCTCCGCGGGGACGCTGAGCGGTATGCCGGCGCTGAACGCGGCCTGACGCGCCGTGGCCTGGCCCAGTCCCGCCGGGAGCGCATGCCCGATCACCGCGTACTCGACCAGTTCGCGCGGCACGCCGCCGCGGTCGAGGGCGGCTCCGATGGCCCTGCCGCCGAGCTCGGTGGCGGCGAGGGAGGAGAGTCCTCCGCCGAACCTGGCCAGGGGGAGGCGTGCGTATCCGACGACGGCGGCGGAATGGAACATGGTCGGCTCCTTGCGGGGGTGAAACGGCGCTCGTATCTTTGAAACGTATTTGGAACACGGCAACGACGCAACGGCGTACCCCTGTGGTGCCTCACGTGATCAGCCCCAAGGCGAACGGGGCCCGGGCACTCGCGTGAATTCGGGTCGAACAGTGGGTTCGTGCATTGCTTCGTCATCAACGGTCTGTTTTCATTCTGCGAAATAGGCACGCGCCCGAAGTGGCGGACGGTGCGCCAGTCCGGCACCGGGCCGGAACCGCAGTCGCGAAACCGGCCGCGCTGCTCCTGCTGCCTGGCATACAGCCAGGTCAGCTGGCTTACCGCAGCGTTCCGGCGTCGAGTCGGAGCCTCGCTGCGGTCTTGCACGTTGACACGTGGTCGGGTGCGCCATAGCTTGGTTCGAAGCAGTGCTCTGGGATGATCGACAGGCTGCGCGTGCGGGGGTCTCGGATACGAGAAGTGCGTCTGACGCGGCTACGAGTTCGGATCAAACTATCTCGCATGGGAGAACAGCTTTGCCTGCTCTGAACTTCATCCTGATCGGTGACACGGGGGCCCTCGCTCGCTGCGGCGAAATCCTCATGGAGAAAGGCCACCGGATCCGGGTGGTGATATCCGGCGACGCCGAGGTCCGCTCCTGGGCGGTCAAGGCCGGAATCCCCAGTTGTGAACTCGATGACGCGCTCGTCCTCGCGCCGCGGCTCGAGTGCGATCTACTGCTGAGCGTCGGCAATCACGCCATCGTGCCCGCCGCGCTGCTGGCCTGCGCGAAGCGCATGAGCGTCAACTACCACTACGGCCCGCTGCCCGAGTACGCGGGCCTGAACGCGCCGTCCTGGGCCGTCGCCCACCGCGAGCGCGAGTACGCCGTGACCTGGCACCGGATCGGCGAACTGGTCGACGGCGGCGACATCCTCAAGCGGATACCGGTGGCGGTCGAGCCCGGTGAGACCGCGTTGTCGCTGGGCCTGAAGTGTGACGAGGCGGCAGTCGGCAGTCTGGCCGCGCTGATCGACGAGATCGCCGAGGACCGCGTCACCGGCGTCTCCCAGGACCTGGCCGCACGCCGCTACTTCTCCCGGCACACCCAGCTCCCGGCCGAGGGCCTGATCGACTGGACGATCGGGGCCGACGACATCGTCGCGTTGGTCCGCGCCACCGACCACGGGCCGTTCGACAGCCCGCTCGTGTGGCCCAAGGTGGACCTCAACGGGCACATCCTCGCCGTCCGCGCGGCGCACCCCGGCGCAGCCTCCCCCGGTACCTCGGCCGGGGAGGTCCTCGCATGTGACGACGCGTCCGGCCTGCAGGTGGCCACGGCCTCCGGCACCGTGCACCTGACCCGGCTGTGCACGCTGGAGGGCGCGCCCGTCGCCGTCAGTGCACTGACGACGGGCATGTCGGTGCGGCCGGGACTGATCCTCGCGGCGCCCGGCGACGCGCTGCGCACCGCCATCACCGAGGCCGGGACCGCGGCGTCGAAGGCCGCCGGCTACTGGCGCGAGCGCCTGGCCGGCGACGCCCACCCGTTCCGCCTTCCGTTCACGCCGCCGGTCTCCTCCGGCGCGCAGCAGCGCGTCACCGCGCGGTATCGGATACCCGGCGGAGTCCCAGCTCTCCTCGGCGCGCTCGGCACCTTCCTCGGCCGGGCGAGCATGACCGAGAACCTCGTGCTCGCGGTCGCGGCGCCCCGCGACGGAGTCGATGCCGCATACCGGGACCTGTTCGCCGCCTGGCTGCCCCTGCGTGCCGCGTTCGACCCCGCCCGCACGGTGGCCGAGAACCTCCAGGCGGTCGCCGAGGAATTCCGCCTCGGCCAGGAGAAGGCATGGCTGCGCCGCGACTTCATCGGGCGCGACGCGACGCTCCGGAACCTTTGGGAATCCGGCGATCTGACCCCCGATGTGGCTGTTTCGTGGCCCGGCGCGACCGCGGGCGCGTCCACGTCCGCTGAAGGTACCGGCGCACTCGGCCCCGCCCTGGAACTGGCCCTGCGCGAGGACGGGGAGACGGTCGAATTCCTCTTCGACGCCCAGCGCATCGCCCGCCAGGACGTCGTGCGACTCGCCGGGCAGCTGAGCGACTGGTGCGACCGGCTGCCCGCGCTGGTGGAGGAACCGCTGGCGTCCGTCGACGTTCTCGCCGGGCCGGAGCGCATGTCGCTGATCGACGCGTTCAACGCCACCGGTGACGACGCGGCTCTGGGGCACCGTCTGCACGAACTGTTCGAGCAGGCAGCCGAGAGCCACGCCGGCGACGTCGCCGTGATATGCGCCGAGACGCAGCTCACGTATCGGGAGCTCAACGCCGATGCGAACCGCGTCGCGCACGCATTGATCGCGCGCGGAATCGGGCGCGGCGACTTGGTCGGCCTCGCGCTGGACCGTTCCCTCGACCTCGTCGTGTCGCTGCTGGCCGTGCTGAAGACGGGTGCGGCCTATGTGCCGATCGACCCGGCGTTCCCGGCCGGACGCATCCGCCAGATGGTGGACAGCGCCGACCCCAAGGTCATCCTCACGCCGGCCGTGACACCGGTGAACCTCGCGTTCTGGGCGGCGCTCTGCCTGCCGATCGATGACGCGCGGACGCAGGCGGAAGCCGGCACGGACAACCCCGGCGTGCAGGTGGATGCCGACGACCTCGCGTACGTCATCTATACGTCCGGTTCGACGGGTGCGCCCAAGGGTGTGGAGATCAGCCACGGCGCGCTGTGCAACTTCCTGCTGTCCATGCGGCGGCAGCCGGGCTGCGCCGAGACGGACCGGCTGCTCGCCGTCACCACCATCTCCTTCGACATCGCGGCCCTGGAGCTGTTCCTGCCGCTCTTGTCGGGCGCCACGGTGGTCATCGCCCAGGCTCACGAGACGATCGACGCCGGCGCGCTGCTCGCCCTGATGCGACGTCACGCGCTCACCATGATGCAGGGCACGCCCGCCACCTGGCAGCTGCTGCTCGACTCGGGCTGGCACGGCGACCCGCGCTTGGCCACGATCCTGTGCGGCGGCGAGGCGTTGCCGCGTCAGCTGGCCGATCGGCTGCTCGACTGCGGCGACGCCGTGTGGAACATGTACGGCCCGACGGAGACCACTGTTTGGTCCAGCGTCTGGCACGTGGCGGACGGCGACGTCGTCATCGGCACCCCGATCGCCAACACCCAGCTCTACGTCCTCGACGCGAACCTGATGCCGGTGCCGGCGGGCTTCCCGGGTGAATTGTGCATCGGCGGCGCCGGTGTGGCGCGCGGCTACCACGGCGACGCCGAGCAGACCGGGTCCCGGTTCGTCGCCAACCCGTTCCACCCCGGCTCCCTCTACCGCACCGGAGACGTGGCCCGCTTCGTCGCACCGGACGCGCTGAGCGTGCTCGGTCGCAACGACGGCCAGGTCAAGCTGCGCGGCCACCGCATCGAGCTGGGCGACATCGAGGCGGCGCTGGCCAGCCACGAGGAGATCGCGCGTGCGGTCGTCATCGGCCGCGACGAGCAGCTGGTCGCCTACTGCGTCCGCGGCGGCGCGCCCTCCGCCGTGCCGGACGAACCGGCGCAGCGCGCGGCACCGGCCGAGTGGGCCGGCGCCTGGGACCGCGCGTACGAGTCAGAGGCCGACGACGCCGCGTTCAACCTGGCCGGCTGGCACAACAGCTACGACGGCCTGCCGTTCTCGGCCGCCGAGATGCGCGAGTGGCAGCGCGGCTCGGTCAACCGCATCCTGTCCTACGCGCCGCGCAACGTGTTCGAGATCGGCTCCGGCAGCGGTCTGATGATGTTCGGTATCGCGCCGCACTGCGCGGCCTACCACGCCGTCGACGCCTCCGCGCGCGCGGTGGACTCCACCCGGCAGCACCTGGGGTCGCTGCCGCACGTCACCTGTGAGCACCGCCCGGCGCACGACCTGCCCGACGTGGCCGAGGGCGCCTTCGACACCGTGATCGTCAACTCGGTGGCCCAGTACTTCCCGAACGCCGCGTACCTGACCTCGGTGCTGGCGTGGGCGACCAGGGCGGTGACCGAGGGACGGGTGTTCCTCGGCGACATCCGCGACCTGTCGCTGCTGCGGATGTTCCACGCCGACGTGATCGACTTCCGCGCGGGCGGCGACATCGAGCCCGACGAACTGGCCCGCCGCGCGGACCAGGCCGTCGCGGCCGAGCGCGAGCTGACGCTGGCACCCGCGTACTTCGCCGAGCTGCCCTCGGTGTTCCCGCAGATCACCCGGGTCGAGATCGCCCTGCGCGACGGCCACCACATCAATGAGATGACCCGTTATCGCTACGATGTGACACTCCATATAGGCGGCAGCGCGGACGTCGCGACATCCGGTGCCGAGCACAGCTGGCCGACACGGCAGCTCGATCTCGCCGCGCTGCGCGACCTCGTGGCGGCCGAAGCCGACGGCGGGCCGCTGCGCATCGACGACATCCCCAACGGACGACTCGGCGACGTGCACAGCCGGGTCGCCGCGGCCCTCGGTCACCCGGCCGAACCGCCGGCGTCCTGGGTGGACCCGCGGGATCTGACCGCCCTGGCCGACGAGGCGGGCGTGAGGCTCGCGCTTGTGCCCGCGAGCTCCGGCGACCCGTGGGCCTTCGACGCCCTGTTCTGGCAGCCCGGTCAGACGCCGGACCTGAGCCCGCGTCAGAGCGCCACCGCCGTCGACCGCGCCGCGCCGCATCAGCCCGCGTACACGAACGTGCCCGCGGTGGGGGAGCAGGCCAGGACCCCGCTCGGGCGGGTGCTGCGGCCGTGGCTGGCCGAACGGCTGCCCGCGTACATGGTCCCGGCGTTCTTCGTCGAGCTGGATCAGTTCCCGCTCACGCCCAACGGCAAGATCGACCGCGCGGCGCTGCCGGATCCGGTGGCCGAGTTCGAGGCGACGGCCAAGCCGGCCACCGAGCTCGAGCGCGACATCCTGGCCGTGTGGTCCGAGGTTCTGGGCCACGACCACATCGGCGTCAACCAGAACTTCTTCGAGATCGGCGGCAACTCCCTGCGCGTCGTGCGCGTGCAGACCCAGCTGGAGAAGCTGCTGGGCCGGCCGGTCTCCGCGGCCAAGCTGTTCGAGCACTTCACCGTCAAGGCCCTCGCGGCGCACCTGGCCGGCGCCGCGACCACCCGCAAGGCTCCGATCCCGGCCCGTCGGCGCTCTGTCGACGAACCCATCGCCATCGTGGGCATGGCCTGCCGGCTGCCCGGCGAGGTGACCAGCCCGGAGGAGTTCTGGGAGCTGCTCGAACGCGGCGTCGACGGGATCGTGGAGGTTCCGCCGGACCGGTGGGACGCCGCGGCCATCTACGACCCCGACCCGGAGGCGCGCGGCAAGTCCATCTCCAGCCGTGGCGGCTTCGTCACCCCCATCGACCTGTTCGACGCCCCCTTCTTCGGCATCTCCCCGCGCGAGGCCAGGGCGATGGATCCGCTCCAGCGCCTGATGCTGGAGACCACGTGGGAGGCGTTCGAGCGGGCCGGGTACACCTTGGAGGAGCTGCGCGGCAGCCAGACCGGCGCGTTCGTCGGCGTCGGCAAGAGCGCGGGGTACCGCGAGTACGGCATCACCACGGGCGGCAGCATCGCCGACCTGGACGGGTACGTGGGCCCCGGCTCGGCCGGCGCCACCGCCTCGGGCCGGCTCTCGCACGTGTTCGGCCTCGAAGGCCCCACCATGACCGTGGACACGGCCTGCTCCTCGTCCCTGGTGACCACCCACCTGGCCGCCAACGCGCTGCGCAACGGCGAATGCGACCTGGCCGTGTCCGGTGGCGCGACCCTGATGCTCACCTCCAACATGCACGTGGAGTTCAGCCGTCTGCGCGGCATGTCGCCGGACGGGCTGTGCCGGTCCTTCTCCGCCGACAACGACGGCACCGGATGGAGCGAGGGCGTCGCCGTCGTCATCCTCAAGCGGCTGTCCGACGCGCAGCGCGACGGCGATCCCGTCCTGGCCGTGCTGCGCGGCACCGCGGTCAACCACGACGGCCACGCCGCCAGCCTGACCACGCCCAGCGGACCCGCCCAGCAGCAGGTCATCCGCGCGGCCCTCGGCGCTTCGGGCCTGCAGCCGGAGGACATCGACTACCTGGAGGCGCACGGCACCGCCACCCGGCTCGGCGACCCCATCGAGGGCACCGCCCTCGGCGAGGTCTTCGGCGGCAGCCACCCCGCCGAGCCGCTGTGGGTCGGCTCGGTCAAGTCCAACCTCGGCCACACGCAGGCGGCCGCGGGCCTGGCCGGCGTGATGAAGATCGTGCTCGGCCTGCAGCACCACCTGATCCCGCGCACCCTGCACGTCTCCGAGCCCTCACCCGCGGTGGACTGGGCGGGCGCGAACATGGCCCTGGTCCAGCAGGCTCAGCCGTGGCCGCCGAAGGACCGGCCGCGCCGCGGCGGGGTCAGCTCTTTCGGCATCGGCGGCACCAACGCGCACATCATCGTGGAGGAGCCGCCCGCCCCCGTCGAAGCGGACAAGCCCGCGGCGCCGCTGCCGCCGACCCTGCCCTTCCTCGTCTCCGGCTTCACCGACACCGCCCTGCGCCAGCAGGCGGAGGCGCTGCACCAGCACCTGGGCATGAACATCCAGGACCGCCTCGTCGACGTGGCGTACTCGCTGGCCGCGACGCGCAGCCACTTCCGCAAGCGGCTCGTGCTGATGGCCAGGGACAAGGCCGACCTGCTGGACAAGCTCGGCTCCTACGCCCGCAGCGGCGAGGTCCCGGCCGACGCCGTGCGCACCGGGGACCGCAGCGAGGATCCGCGACTCGCGCTGCTGTTCACCGGCCAGGGCAGCCAGTGGTCGGGCATGGGCAAGGACGTGTACGCGACCTACCCGGTGTTCCGCGCGGCGGTGGACGAGATCGCCGCCCACTTCACCGAGCTGGACCGGCCGCTGCTCGACGTCATGTGGGCCGACGACAGCGAGGACGCCGCGCTGCTGCACCGCACCGACTTCACCCAGCCGGCCCTGTTCACCCTCGAGGTGGCGCTGTGGCGGCTGTGGCACAGCTGGGGCGTGCGGCCGGACCTGTTGGCGGGTCACAGCATCGGCGAGCTCGCGGCCGCCCACGTCGCAGGGGTCTTCGACCTGGCCGACGCCTGCCGCCTGGTGGGCGCCCGCGGCCGGTTGATGCAGGCGCTGCCCAGCCGTGGCGCGATGGCGTCGCTGGAGGCCACCGGCCCCGAAGCCGAAGCCGCGCTGGAGGAGCTGGGCCTGGCCGGCAAGGTCGACCTGGCCGGCCTCAACACGCCGACCCAGACCGTCGTCTCCGGCGACGCCGACGCCGTGCAGGCCCTGGTCGCGCACTTCGCCGCGCACGACCGCCGGGTCAAGGAACTGACCGTCTCGCACGCGTTCCACTCGCACCACATGGACGGCATGCTGGCGCAGTACAGGGCCGTCGCCGAGACCGTGGCGTTCCACCCGCCCGCGCTGCCGTTGGTCAGCAGCCTGACCGGGGTCTCGGCCGCGCCGGGCGAGCTGGAGCAGGCCGAGTACTGGGTGCGGCAGGTGCGCCACGCCGTACGGTTCGGCGACAGCGTCGCGACGCTCCACCAGGAGGGTGTGAACATCTTCCTGGAGCTCGGCCCGCAGCCGGTGCTCTCCGGCATGGGTGCGGCGTGCCTGGCCGACGAGACCGGGCTGGCCTGGGTTGCGTCGCTGCAGGCGGGCAAGGACGGCTCCTCCGTCCTGCAGCGCGGCCTCGCCGACCTGCACGTGCTGGACGCGCCGATCGACTGGCGCGGCTGGTTCGCGCCGTTCGGCGCCGCGATGGTGGAGCTGCCGACCTACGCCTTCCAGCGCGAGCGGTTCTGGTTCGATCCGCCGGCCCCGCGCTCGGTCGGCGCGGGCCTCGACGACACCGACCACCCGCTGCTCGGCGGCCTGGTCCGGATCGCCGGGACCGACTTGACGGTGTTCACCACCGTCGTGGCCTCCGACGAGCCGGCCTGGGTGCAGGACCACCAGATCATGGGCACCGTCCTGATGCCGGGCACCGCGTACCTCGAGGCCATGCGTGCCGCCGGCGACGCCAGTGCGCCCGGCGACTGGGACGTGGCCGACGTCGGCTTCCTCTTCCCGATGGTGCTCACCAAGGGCACGTCCGCCCGGCTCCAGGTGACGGTGGGTCAGGAGTCCGACGGAGGCCGTGCGGTCCAGGTCTACAGCGCGCCCGACCGCGAGGACGGCGAGTGGCAGCTGCACGCCGAGGGCCGGATCGTGCCCGCGCAGCCCGGCCCGGGCGTCACGGTGACGCTGCCGCCGGCCGGGGCCGAGCGCCTCGACGTGTCCGCGCTGTACTCCGATCTGGACGAGCTCGGCTACGAATTCGGCCCGTTGTTCCAGGGCATCAAGGAGGCCTGGCAGGTCGACGGGATGGTCTGGGCCCGCGCGGCCCTGCCCGAGGACAGCACGCACACCGCCGGCGACTACGTGCTGCACCCGGCCCTGATGGACTCGGCGATGCAGACCCTGCTGTTCAGCATGCGGCTGCAGAACACCGACCCCGACGACGTGCTCGTGCCGTACGAGGCGCAGCGCATGTCGATGCGGCGCAGGGGCCTGTCGGAGGTCTGGGTCCGCGTCGCGCGGTTCGAACTCGGCGAGGGCGAGTTCCGCGCGTCCCTGGACTTCTTCGACCCGGCCGGCGAGAACATCGGCGGGCTGCACGAGATGCACGCGCGGCGGGTGGACCGGGCGGTGCTGCGCCGGCTGGCCGCGGCCGGAGTGGACCGGTTCCAGTTCGAGGTCGACTGGAAGCCGGTCGGCACCGACAAGGTCGAGATCGGCGGCTCCTGGGGCCTGCTGTCCCCGGCCGGCGACGTGGCCTGGGGGCGCGAGGTCAAGACCGCCCTGAGCCGGGCCGGGGTCCAGGCGTTCAAGGTCCGCGACCTCGAGGAGGCGCAGGACCTGGACGGCGTGCTCTGCCTGTGGGATGCCGCAGACCCGACCCGGGCACTCGAGCTGGCCGGCAAGGCGCTCGCCCAGCTGCACGAGGCGGCCGAGTCCGGATTCGTACCGCCGCTGGTCTGGCTGACCCGCGGCGCGGTGGGCACCGACGCCGACGACATGGCCTCCGGGCTCGCGTCCGCGCCGCTGTGGGGCCTGATGCGCACCGCCCGCAGCGAGAATCCGGACCTGGCACTGCGTCTGATCGACCTCGGCGACGAGGAGCCCGACCTGCAGGCGCTCGCTCCGGCACTGATGCTGGCCGCGGAACCCGAATGCGCCCTGCGCCACGGCCAGGCGCTCGTCCCGCACCTGCAACGGGCCGGCGCCGGCGGCGAGCTGACGCTCCCGGCGGAGGGCCGCTGGCAGCTGGAGATCGCCGCCAAGGGCCGTCTGGACCAGCCGTTGACCGTCCGCAGAGTCACGCCGAAGCCCCTGGCCGCCGGGGACATCCGGGCCGAGGTGAAGGCCACCGGCGTGAACTTCCTCGACGTGCTCAACGCGCTGGGGATGGTGGAGCTGCCGGTGTTCGGCATGGAGTTCGCCGGCGTCGTCACCGAGGTCGGCTCCGGGGTCAAGGACCTGAAGGTCGGCGATCCGGTGCTGGGCCTGGGCCAGGGCTCGTTCGCCTCCGAGGTGTCCACGGACGCGCGCTGGGTGGTGCGCATCCCGGACAACCTGAGCTTCGAGGAGGCCGCCACCATCCCGATGACGTTCCTGTCGGCGTGGTTCGGCCTGCACGAGCTGGGCGCGCTGCGGCCGGGTGAGCGGGTGCTGATCCACGCGGCCGCGGGCGGCGTCGGCATGGCGGCCGTGCAACTCGCGCAGCTGCACGGGGCCGAGGTGTACGGCACCGCCAGCGAGCCGAAGTGGGCGGCGCTGCGCGAACTCGGGCTCGACGACGACCACATCGCCTCGTCCCGGGACCTGGGCTTCGTCGAGTCCTTCGGCCGCACCGCGCCCGGACGCGGCTTCGACGTCGTGCTCAACTCGCTGGCCGACGAGTTCATCGACGCGGGCCTCGGGATGCTGGCCGCCGGCGGCCGCTTCCTGGAACTCGGCAAGATCGACCTGCGCGAGCAGGCCTGGGTGGACGAGAACCACCCGGGGGTGAAGTACCGGGTCTACCACCTGCTCGAGGCGGACCCCGACCTCATGCACACGATGCTGGTGTCCCTGGCCGAGCTGCTCGGGGCCGGCAAGCTCAAGCCGCTGCCGCTGCGCACCTTCCCGATCACGGCCACCTCCGACGCCCTGCGCTTCATGGCCCAGGCGCGGCACGTGGGCAAGGTGGTGCTGGTTCCCACGGAGCACAAGGAGTTCATCCGGCCGGAAGGGGCCGTGCTGATCACCGGCGGCCTCGGCGCACTCGGCCGGCACGTCGCCATCTGGCTCGCGACCACGCACGGGGTCCGCGACTTCGTGCTCACCTCGCGCCGCGGCCCGGACGCCGCCGACGCCGAGGTGCTGGTGGCCGTCCTCGGCGCGCTCGGCGCCACCGCGACGGTGGTCGCCGCCGACGCGGCCGACGGGGACAGCATGAAGTCGGTGCTTTCGCTCTTCGACGCGGACCGTCCGCTGCGCGGCGTGGTCCATGCCGCGGGCGTGCTCGACGACGGCGCCCTCTCGGCTCTGACACCGGAACGGCTCGCGACCGTGTTCCTGCCCAAGGTGGACGGCGCCTGGCACCTGCACCGCCTGACGCAGGATCTGGACCTGGACTTCTTCCTGCTGTTCTCCTCGATCTCCAACGTGCTCGGCGCACCGGGCCAGGGCAACTACGCGGCCGCCAACGCGTTCCTCGACACGCTCGCGCACCTGCGCCGGGCCCAGGGCCTGCCGGCCACCTCGGTGGCATGGGGCCCGTGGGACGGCGACGGCATGGCCGCCGGACTCAGCGAGCGCGACCAGGTCCGGATCGCCCGTACGGGCCTTGACGGAATCTCCGCGGACGAAGGCCTGGAACTGCTCGAGGCGGCGGTGCGCAGCGGCCGCGCGTTGACGGTGGCGGCCGCGCTGGATCTCGGCCGCATCCAGACCTACTACGTGGAGCAGGGAGGCGTGCCGCCGCTGTTGCGCTCGCTGCTGAGCTCCCACTCCGGTGAGAACAGCCAGCGCGCCAAGGGCGACGGCGGCGCCGGACTGCGCCGGCTGTTGGGCCAGACCACGCCCGAGGAGCAGGTGAACGTCGTCCTCGACCTGGTCCGGGGCGGGGTGGCCAAGACCCTGGGCTTCGCCTCGCTCTCCGACGTGGACGTGAACCTGCCGCTGCAGGACATCGGCATCGACTCGCTGACCGCCGTCCTGATGCGCAATCAGCTCGCGGACATGACCGGCCTTGCGCTGCCGGCCAAGATCGCCTTCGACCACCCGGACCTGACGTCGCTGTCCCAGTTCCTGCTGGCGAAGCTGCAGGAGCGCGGCCTCGACGCACCGGTCGAGGCGTCCGCCGACACGGGCGGGAGCCCGGCCGAGCCGGCCAACGCGGCCGGCCTGGACATGGCGCCGGTACGCAAGGGCTACCTCGACCCGCAGCTGCGCTTCGACAACGCCCGCGACACCCTGGACCGTCCGGAGTCGGTGTTCCTGACCGGCGCCACCGGCTTCGTCGGCGCATTCCTGCTGCGCGAACTGCTCGAGGCCGGCATATCAGCGCACTGTCTGGTCCGGGCACCCGATCCGGAGGCGGCGACGCAGCGACTGGTCACCGCCCTGTCGAGCTATGGGATGTGGGACGAGCGCTACGCGTCGCTGCTGCACCCGGTGGTGGGCGATCTGTCCCAGCCCCTGTTCGGACTGTCGCAGGAGACGTTCGACCAGCTCGCCGACGAGGTCGACGCCGTCTGCCACTCCGGCGCCCTGGTCGACTGGATGCGGCCGCTGAACGAGTACATCGGCCCCAACGTGATCGGCGTACACGAGGCACTGCGGCTGGCGTCGCAGGGCCGTGGCAAGGCGGTGCACGTCATGTCCACCTTCGGCACGCTGCCCCGATACCTGGGCTTCGAGGTCAAGCCGGACGAGGCGGAGTACGGCTACGTCACCTCCAAGTGGATGGCCGAGCAGATGGTGATCGCGGCGCGCTGGCGCGGCGCCAAGGCCTCGGTGTACCGGCTGCCGTTCGTGGGCCCGTCCGCGGGCACCGGCCACTTCCGGCTCGACCGCGGCGACTTCCTGCACAACCTGATCGTCGGCTGCATGGCCATGGGCAGCTACCCGACCACGAACGCGAGCATGGCGGCCGTCCTGCCGGTGGACTACCTGTGCCGGACCGTCGCGGCGGTGCTGACCGAGGAGCGCGAGCACATCGGCCGGGACTACGACTTCGTCAACGCCGAGGCGCCGAGCTTCAACGCCTTCTTCGAACTGGTCGCCGCGGCCGCGGGCGAGGGGGAACTGGTGCCGTTCGACGCGTGGAAGCGGCGCGCGCTGGACTACGCGGCCGCGCATCCGACCAGCGCGATGGCCCGCATCGGCGCGCTGGTGGACGGCCTGACGCCGGACAACCTGACGCTCACGTTCGGCGCCGGCCTCACCGGCGAGCACGTGTTCGGCGGCGCCGACCACCCCGCCCCGCGGCTCGGGGAGCAGTTCGCGGCGATGTACGTGGACCGCATCACCGCCGCCGAGACGTCCGCGGCCGTCACGGCCTGACCCACAGCGCACCACCGGACGGAGCCGGCCGGCGACGGGCGGCTCCGGCCCCGAACACCAGGAGGATGGAACGGTATGAGTGCTCAGTCCGAGCTGAAGCAGGCGAACGAGCCCGTCATGACGGGCACCTATCAGAAGAGCGGCACCTTCCTGCACTCCTCCGCCGGTGCGCACGCCGAGAAGCTGATGCCCGTCCTGGAGAAGTATCCGGTGAGCCAGGAGGAGGTGGACTCGCGGCTGCCGCCCAAGCGCGTGCTGAACCCGAGCTGCTTCCACCCCGAGGAGACCCCGACCGTCGTCGAGCAGATGAACCTCGACGACGACCTCGCCGAGAACCTGGCCCGGCAGCTGCGGTGCCAGGCCGTGATCCAGGAGAGCTTCGCCGCGGCGTCGATCGGCAACTACTTCCCGCTCTCGACGATGTTCGAGAACTGCGTGCTGTTCATCCCGTCGGCCAAGCGCTTCTACGACCTCAACCAGGAGATCGTCCACAAGCACTTCCCCGAGGTGGAGACCGCGGTGGTCAACGCCTTCGTGGTCACCGCCAACAAGCGCTCCTACGGCACCCACTCCGCCAGCGGCATCGCGTTGCAGATCCCGTCCCTGGTGAAGAAGCGGCTGGGCTTCCCGACCGAGTACCGCAGCTTCCACACCGCGCTCACCCCGACGCCGCTGGACCGCCAGCCGTTCGTGATCTTCGAGGATGCCGAGGAGGAGGCCCCCAACCTCCAGTACGCGTACGAGAAGATCCTGGAGTGCGGCGTGGACAAGGAGGAGAAGGCCGCCGTCGACAAGGCCCTGTACCTCTTCCTCGAAGGCAAGCTCTCCGAGATCGACCTGCCCACCGTGCGGGACTTCATGATGGCGAAGTACTGGGAGAAGCGTTACGCCGACACTCCGTCCCCCGGCTACTACTGCGACTCGCGGGTCGGCGACGCCCTCGTGTTCGACAACTACCGGGCGCACGGCGACTGCACCCTGCCCGGCTCGCCGAACGACCGGCTGACCATCGACTTCCGCTGCTTCAACAAGGTGCACTACCCGGCCGGCATGTCCGGCGGCCTCGACTTCATCGTCGACCCGGACGAGCGCGACTACCAGATCAAGCGCAAGCGGGACTCGATCGAGTTCCTGCTCCTGACGCTGGGCTACGAGAGTATCGACGAGTTCCTGCGGCTGGTGTTCGGCGCGCGCGGCACGGACGAGATCAACCCGTTCGAGCTCATGACCGACCTGCAGTTCGGCGTCTACAACAAGTCCAGGTACCACCTGCTGGACCAGAACCTCGACGACCACTACGAGCGGGTGGAACGGCTCTACGCGCGGATCGAGCAGACCGGCGAGTACATCCTGCCGCAGAGCGCGAAGCAGCGTCTCGAGGCGCTTGCGCAGTAGAGAACAACAGCCATGACCGAGATCACCGCCACGTCCACCGACGCCCCCACCGAGGCGTCCGCCCGAGGACTGCTGGCCATCGTGCTCACCGGGGTGTTCATCGCCACCCTGGATGTGGCCATCGCCAACGTCGCCGCGCCGCGCATCGGCACCGACCTGCACGCCACCGGCGCCGACCTGCAACTCGTGGTCGCCGGCTACATGATCACCTACGCCGTCCTGATCGTCACCTGTGCGCGCCTGGGCGACCTGGCCGGCCGCAGGAACATGTTCCTCGCCGGCGTCGCGCTCTTCACGCTGGCGTCCTTGGCCTGCGGCGTGGCCTGGGCGGCCGTGCCGCTGATCGTCTTCCGGTTCGTGCAGGGCGCCGGCGCCGCGCTGATGGTGCCTCAGGTGCTCAGCCTCATCCAGCTGCATTTCAAGGACGGCGCCCGGGCCAAGGCCCTGAGTACCTACGCCGCGGTGATCGCCTGCGGCGCGATCGCCGGCCAGATCGTCGGCGGCGTCCTGGTCAACGCCGACCTCTGGGGCAGCCAGTGGCGGCCGGTGTTCCTGGTCAACGTGCCGATCGGCCTGGTACTGCTGGTCGCCGGCGCGCGGGCGCTGCCCAAGGACAACGGCCATCCGGGCCGCAGACTCGATCTGCCCGGCCTCGCCACCTTGTCCCTGGCCGTGTTCGCCCTGGTGCTGCCGTTGGTCCTCGGCCACCAGCTGGGTTGGCCGACGTGGACCTGGGTGAGCCTGGCGCTGTGCGCGGTGTTCGTGGCGCTCTTCGTCCTGGTCGAGCGTCGAGCGTCGCGCACCGGCGGCTCGCCGCTGATCCGCGGCGACCTGCTGCGCGCGCCCGGCATGCTCGTCGGCGCGTCGGGCCTGCTCGCCGCCACGGCCAACTACGCCGGGATCCTGTTCCTGATCACGCTCTACGTCCAGGAGGGCCTGGGCCACGGCGCGCTGGTCGCCGCCATGGTGTTCCTGCCCAGCGCGGTCGCGTTCGGCTTCGCCAGTCTGAGCTGGCGAAAGCTACCCGCGGCGTGGCACCGCTCGCTGGCTCCGGCAGGCCTCGGTCTCACGACCCTGGCGTTCCTCGGGCTCGCCCTCACCATGCGCGGCGGCCATATCAGCGTATGGATGGAACTGTGCATCCTGTGCTTCGGACTCGGCATGGGAACGGCGTTCAGCCCCATGTTCACGATCGCGTTCTCGAAGGTGCCCCCGATCTACGCCGCGGACGCCAGCGGCGTGCTCACCACGGTGAACCAGCTCGGCCAGGTCATCGGCGTCGCGGTCTACGGCTCGGTGTTCCTGAGCCTGTTCCACACCCCGTCCGACGCGCCGCACGCGGCCCTGGTCACCACGCTGGTGATGGCCTGCGGAAGCGTGTTCGGCTCGCTGATCTCGCTCGGCCTGCCCCGCAACACCCCGAAGGGAGCCTGACCGCGTGCGCCGGCCCGGTCGCCGGGGACGTGACCTCGCTCACATCCCGCCTGCCGGCGACCGGATCGGTGCATGCTGATTCCCATGAGCACTCACCCCGCACGGCGGCTCTGGCACAGCCTGGAGGCGCTTTACCAGCCGGCCCTGTTGGTGGACGACACCCGCGACGCCGGAGCGGCTCTCGGTCTGCGCGGATTCTGGATGGCCTTCCTCGCCTTCCGGGCGGCTCCGCTCGGCGCGGTGAGCGCCGCGACCGCGACCGCGGCGTTCGGCGGATTCGCGCCGGGCAAGGTGGCCAAGGCCATCCCGGGGGCCTGGGCGACGGCGTCCCCGGCGGACTGCGTCGCCAGCCGCAACGCGCTGGCCGGCAAGCTGCTGCGCAGCGCGGGCGTCACCGAGGAGGCCGCCGCACCCCTGGTCGAGCGGCTGGCGGCGTTGCCCGCGGCCCTCGAACCGACGGGCCGTCCGCTCGGCGCCGCCAACGCCGCCCTCCCGCTCCCGGAAGATCCGATCGCGGCGCTGTGGCAGCTCGCCGGCACGGTCCGCGAGTACCGCGGCGACGGCCATGTGGCCTCCTGGGTCGCCGCGGGCGTGAGCGGCCTGGAGTCCCACCACCTGCTCACCGCCGGCCGCGCGGCCGACGTGGCGATGATGCGCGAGATACGCGGCTGGACCGCCGAGGAGTGGTCCGCGGCGGCCGAGGCGCTGACCGCCCGCGGCCTGCTCGACGCCACCGCGGGCACCCTCACCGACACCGGCCTGCGCCTGCGCGCCCAGGTCGAGCGGCAGACCGACGAGCTCTCCTGGTCCGGCGGCATGTCCGTGCTGGGTGAAGACGGCGTCGCAGAGATCTGCGCGGCTCTCGCTCCGGTGGTGAGATCCGTCCGCGACTGCGACATGGCGCCCCTGCTCACCCTGCTCGCCCCCGACGTCGACGAGGCCTGAGCCGCCACGCCGACCTCGGTGTTCTTGGTCGGGTTCTCTGTCGGGTTCGGGTTCGGGTTCGTATTCGGGTTCGGGGTCAGCGCAGCGCCACGGCGAATTCGCCGGCCGGGGTGGTGCGCTCCCCGGCGGGGCTGAAGATCAGCAGGCTGCGCACTCCGCCGGCCGTGGGGCGCTCGTTCTCGGAGGCCCAGGCGAACAGGGCCTGGATGGCGAGTTCGGCCTCGCTCGCCCTGCCCCAGGTCCCGGGGCTGGCCTGGGCGATGAAGACCTCCTGGTGCGCGGGCTCGGTGCGCAGGGCGAGGTCGGGGAAGTCGGCGGCGAGGGCGGCGGCCTGGTCGTCGGGGACGGGCCAGCAGAACTCCACCGGCCCGTCGCTGTCCGCGCTGACCTCGCCGTGGAAGATGGTGAAAGGGGCTCCGGCGACGCCCTCGACGCGGGCGACGCCGCCTCGGGCCATGCGCGTGATGAAGAACTCCCGGCTCACCTGTATCACTTCGTCCTCGTGCACCCGGCGCACGACGCTGAGCAGGCTGCGGGCGGGAACGTCGCGGACGGCGACTTCGTACATGGCGGGCTTCTTTCCGTGAAGACGGGCAACGAGGTGGCCGACCAGTTCTCGCCGAGTGGCGTGTTCCGCCTCGGTCTCGGCCCAGTAGCCCCGGATCCGCTCGGCGGCCGACGCGGCGTCCAGCGTCAGCACGTCCCTGATCCGGGCCAGCGGCAGGTCGATCCGGCGCAGCAGGGCGACGAGGCGGGCCCGCTCGAGCTGCGCGTCCGCGTACCAGCGGTACCCGGTCGCCGGGTCGACGTGCTCGGGCACCAACAGGCCGAGTTCGTCGTAGAGGCGCAGGGCCTTGGGTGAGAGCCGGGAGAGTCGCGAGAACTCACCGATGCTGACCAGGCCCATGGACGGCTCCTTCGTTCCGGGCGGGTGCCCGGTCGGCTTCAGTCTGCGGCTTGCCCAAGGGTGAAGGTCAACAGCGCGCCGGACGGGGAAACGGGAGCGGAAACGGGAGCGGGGAGCGGGCCGGGCCGGAGTCCGGCCGCTCAGGCCGCGGGGCGATCCCCGCCGCGGCGCACGTCGCGCACCTCGGCCAACGGCCCGCCGGCCCCGCGGTCCCTGCGCTGCTGCGCGCGCCGTGCCCACAGCGAGTTCGCGACCGCGGCGATGATCACCCCGGCCCCGACGGCGGCCGTCAGCACGTCCGGCACGTCGTGCCAGACCTGGACCATCAGCAGCACCGCGAGCATCCCGATCGCGTAGTACGCGCCGTGCTCGAGATACCGGTACTCCTCCAGCGTCCCGCGCCGCACCACGAACACCGTCAAAGCCCTGATGTACGCGGCGCCGATCGCGAGCCCGATCGTGATCAGCGCGATGTCCAGGGTCACCGAGAACGCGCCCATCACCGAGTCGAACGAGAACGTCGCGTCCAGCAGCTCCAGGTACGCGAACAGGAACAGCCCGGCCCGCCCGGACACGGTGGAGCGCGGGCGCGAGGCGCCGTCCGCGTCCGCCCGCCGCGCGATGACCTGTCCGGCCCCGTCGACCAGCAGATACACCATCAGGCCGGCGACCGCGCCGGAGACCACCTTCAGCGCGTGCCCGCTCGCCACCGTGCCGGCCGCGGACAGCGCGAACCCGAGCACCACCACCTGCGCGATGCCGGGGATCCGGCCCAGGCGCCGCAGCGGGCGCTCGACCCAGCCGATCCACACCTGCTCGTGTTCCTCGAACACGAACCCCAGGAAGATCATCATCAGGAACGCGCCGCCGAACGCCGAGATCCCCGGCTGCGCCGCGAGCAGCAGATCCCGGTACCGCGCCGGATCGCGATACGCCAGATCCAGCGCGGATCCGGGCCCGAGCCGGGCACCGGCGCACACGATCGCGAGCGGCACCAGCAGCCGCATCCCGATGGCCGCCACCACGATCCCCACCGTCAGGAACATCCGCTGCCAGAACCGGTTCAACCGGGCCAGCACCGTCGCGTTCACGATCGCGTTGTCGAAGGAGACCGCGACCTCAAGCACCCCCAGCAGCGCCACGATCGCCAACCCGTGCGTTCCGCGGATCAGGAACCCCGCCACCAGGCAGCCGGCCGCCACCACGTGCGCCACCCCGAAGACCCGCAGGCCGTCACCCCGACGCACCCCGATCACCGCCATCGCAGCCTCCTGTCGTTCCGGCCCTCGTGCCGTCCGCCGCGGCCCGGGGTCGAGCCGTAGCCCGCTGCCCACGCTAGCGAATCCCATCCGATCAACGCACTATCCGAGAGCGGGGCATTGTGAGCCGGGCATCGTGAAACGGGCTTCGTGGAACGGAAGGAGCGGGCCTTGACCTTCGAGCCGGGTCGAAGCTCTACCGTCGGTGCATGGATCAGATGCGGATCTCGAGGCCGGCCGAGACGCGGAGGCGGACGGCGCCGCGATCCAGGGCGGTGTCCGCTTAACCCGGCCGGTCGAACGCGCCGGCGAACTGACGATCGGCCTGACCGAGAACGACGCGTCGAAGGAAACGGATCCCACGTGCTCATCACCCGCTCCATCGCCCTGTTCCTGCTGGCCGCCGTGTCCGAGATCGGCGGGTGCCGGCTGGTGTGGCTAGGCGTGCGCGAGCACCGCGGATGGTGGCCGGCGGTCAGGCGGCGGGCTTCGCGGCGGGCTTGTACGGCAGGGCCACGCCCCAGCCCCAGTGCGGGATCGGCGCGTCGTAGGCTTCGCGGCCGGGCTGGGAGTTGATCTCGGCGAGCCGGGTGCCCCACTCGATGTAGGACGCGAACGCGGCGCGGAAGGAGGGGTCCGCGGGCAGTCCGACCCGGTCCGCGGCGTCCATCAGGAGGTTGACCCAGCGTCGGCGTTGCGGCTCGGTGATGTGCTTGCCGAGGTGGCGGCTGACCATGTGCCGGTAGTCGCCGCGTTCGGTGCTGTAGGCGTCGGGGCCGCCGAAGACCTCGCCGAGCCAGAGGGCGACGAAGTGCGGGTGGTGCTCGTCCATGCCCTTGAACAGCGGGTAGAGCAGGTCGTCCTTGAGTACCTCGCCGTAGAAGGACTCGGTGAGTCGCTCGAGCGCTTCGGCGCCGCCGAGCCAGTCGTAGAGGCTCGGGACCGATCCGCCCTGGCCCGACACGGTGGTCGGGGTGTAGTGGCGCATCTCTTCGATGTTCGGGAGGTACGGCTTGATCGCGTCGAGGAACGGCGGGAAGTGCGCGCCGGTGCGGAAGCCCTCGAGGTGCTCGGCCGTGGAGGTCCAGGTGATGCGCAGGATGTAGGAGTCGGAGTCCTCCTCGCAGCGGGAGAGTTCGTAGTCCACACACTCCGGCGCCATGGCCAGCTGTACGGCGGCGCGCGCGTAGTCGAGTTCGAACTTCTCGGCGGTATCGGCGGGGATGCGGTAGCGGATGTATTCGACGGTCATGAGATGCCCTTCGCGTGCACATCAGCGTGCGGGTCCCGGAAGCCCGGCGGCCAATTCCAATACACTACAGTATTGCATTGTTCCGCGTATGATGGCGGGATGCCCCGACCTGGACCCCGAACCGGACCCGGACCTGGATCCGGACCCCGATCTGAACCTCGGCTCCCCGAGACCGGGCCGGCCGCGGGCCGCCCGGGCCGGAGCCGCGACGCCGCGATCGACGAGCGGATCCTGGCCGCCGCGCGGCGTCAGCTGTCGGTGCTCGGCTACGAGGGGATGTCGATCGCGGCCGTGGCCCAGGAGGCCGGGACCACGCGGCAGGCGCTCTACCGGCGGTGGGCGGACAAGGCGGAACTGGCCTGCGACGCGGTGGCGGCGATCGGCGAGGAGCCCGGCGCGTCGGCGGCGGCGCAGGACCCGTTCGCCGCGCTGGTCGCGGAACTGGCCGACTTCCAGCGCGGCGTCTCCGGGCCCGGGCGACTGTCCCTCGTCGGCACGATGCTGCAGGAGACCACTGATCCCGTGGTCCTCGAGCGCTACCGCGCCAGGGTGATCCGCCCGCGCCGCCAGCGGCTCGCCGCCGTCCTCAAAGCCGCGCAGCAGCTCGGCATGATCGACCCGGACGCGGATCTGACCGTCGCCGTGACCATGTGCACCGGCAACTGGTACGGCCGGGCCCTCGCCGGCGACCCGGTACCCGCGGACTGGCCGCGGCGCACGGCCGCGCTGGTATGGCGTGCCCTGGGCGGACAAGCGCGGCCGTGACGACGGGTCGCCGCCGTCGTCACGCGGCGGCGAGAGGCTGCACGGTCAGGTGGTAGTCCTCGCGGATCAGACCGTGCTCGTCCAGGACGAGGAACACGCGTGCGGCCCAGGCGACCTGCCCGGTCTCAGCACCCTGCCGGTGGATCAGCTGGATGGTGAACATGGTGACGTCGTCGTGCTCGGCCACGTCGTCCGCGGCCGTCACATGGAAGGTGCCGCTCGCCACGAACGCGTCGTGGGCCTCGGTGATCCTGGCGTCGAGCGCGGCGTGTCCGGTGAAGCGCGTACCCTCGACGAACTCGACACCGTCGCTCGCCCAGAGCTCTGCGATGGCGGCCCGACGCGCCCGGGGCTCCGGCTCGCTCCACACGGCCAGGTAGCGGGAGACGATCTCGTGGGTCTTCGGCTGGATGTTCATGGTTTCGCATCCCTTCGCCGGCCGGGGTGGCCGTCGCGAGAACACTCGCCGCTGCCACGGGGGGAGGGTCAAGCCGGAATCGACGCAGGACTCTCCCACGGGGGGAGGGCGCACAATGGGCGCCATGGTCACCTACCTCTCCATCGGCGACTTCTCCCGCGCCACCCACATGACCGTCAAGATGCTGCGCCACTACCACCAGATCGGCCTGCTCGAGCCCGCCGACGTCGATCCGCACACCGGCTACCGGCGCTACACCGCCGCGCAACTGCCCACCGCCCAGGTCATCCGGCGTTTCCGTGAGCTGGACATGCCGCTGGAGGAGATCCAGGGCGTGCTCAGCGCCGGCGACCTGGCGACCCGCAACCAGCGCATCGCCTCCCATCTGCGCCGCCTCGAGGAGGAACTCGGCCGCACCCGACGCGCCGTCGCCTCCCTGCGCGACCTGCTCGCCCCCGGCCCGTCCGACGCCCCCGGCGGCATCGCGCTGCGCAGCGTTCCTGCCGTCCCCGCGGCCGCGATCAGCGAGGTCGTCGACGCGCAGGACTCGGTCGACTGGCTGCAGGGCGCCCTCGGCGAGCTCTACGCCACGCTGGCCGCGCAGAACGCCGCCGCCGACGGGCCCTGCGGCGGGATCTTCGAGGACGCCGTGTTCACCCACCACCGCGGCCGGGCCACCGTCTTCGTTCCCTGCTCCGCCCCGTTCCGGCCGCTGGGCCGGGTGACCGCGGTGCGGATACCGGCCACCGAACTCGCGGTCATCACCCACGCCGGCCCGCCCGCCGAAGTGGACCGCGCCTACGCCGCCCTGGCGGCCTACGTCTCCCAGCACGCCCTGGCCGTCGCGGGCCCGATCCGCGAGTACTACCTCGCCGGCCCGCGCGACACCCCCGACACCGCCCGGTGGCGCACCGAGATCGGCTGGCCCGTGTTCCAGACCACCGCGGCCGCGCAAGCCGCCGACGATGCCGGCGGATCCTGATGCCGCCCGACATCGCCCGGCTGCGCGCCACGGTCTGACCCGCGCGAACGGCCTCGGCCCTACGGGACCAGGACGACCTTGCCGAGATTGCTGCGGGACTCGATGATCTCGTGAGCCTGCGCCGCCTGCGCGAGCGGGATGCGCGCGTGGATCCGGGGGCTGAGCTTCCCGTCCCGGTAAAGCGTCCACAGCTCCTCACGCCAGCGCGCGTAGAGCTCGGGCTTGCCACGGGCGATCGCCGCCATCTGGAAGCCGATAGCCGAAGCGCTGCGTGCCAGCAGTTCGTACGCGTCGATCACGCCCCCGCCCGAGCTGAAGGCGACCAACCGTCCGCCCGGTGCCAGCGCGCGAACCGCGGGGCCGAGCAGGTCGCCGCCCACACCGTCGAGAACCACGTCCACCGGCTCGCCCCAGGACGCGTCCGGGTAGAGCACCACCTCGTCCGCACCGGACTTCCGGACGAAATCGGCCTTCTCCGCACTGCTGACCGCCGCGACCACCCGGGAGGCGCCGTGCGCCTTGGCGTACTGGACCGCCAAGGATCCGACGGCACTGGCCGCAGCGGTGACCAGCACCGCATCGCCGGGCCTCGGCGCGGCGGCTTCGAAGGCCCCGCGTGCGACGAGGCCGCTGCGTACCAGGGCCACCGCCAGGACGGCATCGGCCCCGTCCGGGACGTGCGAGGCCATGGCCTGGTGGACCACGGCCATGTCCGCGTAGCCGTAGGAGAAGCAGAGTCCGGTGACGAGATCGCCCAGGGCGAAGCCCGAGACGCCCTCGCCCACGGCGGCCACCGTTCCGGCCACCTCGCCGCCGAGCGGCGTCGGCGCGTTCCCCTCGCGTACCTTGCGGACCGCGGGCAAGGTGACCCCGATCGCCTCGTTGCGCACCAGCAGCTCGCCCGGACCCGGCTCGGGAGCGGGTACCTCCTCGACGAACAGGACCTCGGGGCCGCCGTTGACCTCGTACCGCACACGACGCATACGCACCTCCGTACTTCTGGGCCCTTTCAGGCCAGAACGTTGAGTTATCCGACGGGTGTGTCAGCGTAGTGGGAAGCGACGGGGCGAGTCCAACGAGATCCACTGCCGTGAAGCCGCCGGTCAGGGGCCGGCAGATCTGCGTTTCACCGTCGGCCGGGGTGGCCGTTCGCCCGGCGGGCATGAGGAAGCGGGCCGCGCACGGTGTGTGTGCGCGGCCCGCTCAGGGTTCTACGTCAGGGCTCAAGGTCCAACATCAGAGCCCGGGGTCCTCCATCAGAGCCCGAGGTCGCTCAGGAACTGGTTGGTGTACTGCAGCGGCGAGCTGCTGGAGATGGAGTTGCAGGTGGCGGACGCGTACGTGTCCGAGCAGGGCGTGTCCCGGTCGAAGGACCAGAAGTGCAGCCCGGCCAGGCCGTTGTTCTTCGCGTACGACGTCAAGGTGTTCACGTCCGCGATGGTGAAGGTCTCGGCGGTGTTGTCGTTCATGCCGATCATCGGCGTGACGGCGATCTTGCTCGCCGGGATGCCGTAGGTGTGCTCGAGGTTCGTCACCGCCTGGATCGAGGACTGCGCCATCTCGCAGCTGCCGGAGACGACGACGCAGACACTGCTGGAGGCGCTGCCGAAGTCCATGGTCATCAGGTTGATGACGTACTTGCTCAGGCCGGAGCCGAGCACGGACTGGACGACCTCGTTGCCGAGCGAGTTCACGCCGCCGTAGCTGCCGTCGGAGGCACCCAGCGTGGCGATGGTGAAGGAGAACTGCAGGTTCGGGTACTGCGCCTGCGCTCCGGCCGCGGCGGCGACCAGGCTCGAGATGTCCGACTGGCTCTGGCCGCCTTCGATGTCGAAGTCGATGCCGACCAGGTGCGGGCTGGCGTAGCGGGCGATGAAGGACTCCATGCCGGCCGTCGAGGTGCAGGTGAAGGTTCCGGCCTCACCGCCGGTCGACACGACGTAGTTCAGGCCGGCCGCCTGGAGCTGGGGTACGTTCTCCGCGGCGAAGCTGGCGCCCGCGACGCCGCCCCAGTTCTCGCTGCCGCAGGCGCCGGTGGCGAACGCGAGCGTGAGCGCGGGCAGCTTCGACACGTACTGCGACACCACGCTGCCGGAACCGACCACCGGCAGCGCCGAGCCCTCGACGGCCGACTGCATCTGGTCGGTGTTCCAGTTCATGTTGATCGTGACGTCTTTGTACGGGCTGAAGAGCAGGCCGCTGGCCGAACCCGTTCCGGTGCCGCCGGTGCTGCCGCCGGTGGGGGTGGGGGTGGGGCTGGAACTGCTGCCACCGCCGCTTGAGCCGCCGGTACACGAGCCGTTGGAGGTCCACGGCTGTCCGGAACCGCTTCCGCCGTTGTTGGTGGCCGGGTCGTTGCCCTGGGTCCACCAGTTGGCGGTGTAGTTGATGCCGTTCTCACTGGCCTGCATGCCGGCGGTGTAGACGGCGCTGGAACTCCACGCCGCGGCGCACGTGCTTGCCGCCTGTGCGGCGGGCGCCGCGGCGACGACCGCGATGACCGTCCCGCCGCCGACCAGCCCGGCCGCCGAGCCGGCCAAGAGTGCTGTGTGCAGAATCCTTCTTGCGACGCGCATGAACCCTCCAAGGGGGGAGAGAAGCTGTGGGATGTGCGCACCTCGCCGTGCCGGTGGGGCGACACGGTGAGCTTTTTGTACGTGCGGCGAGCGGATTGGTCAAGACCAATTGGCAGATTGGTACAGACCAATCGGTAAACGCGGCGGACGGAACGGTGCAAATCCCCATACCGGGGACGGGAAACCCGGCGCGTGCGGACTTGCGATCCGCCCGCCCCGGAGACCGCTTCGGCCTCGGGGCGGGCGGATCGCGCCGCACCGCCTACGAGATAGTCAGGTAATTGATGTTCCAGCCGCCGTTGTCCTGATCGAGCGTCAGAGTCTGCGTGCCGGCCGGGAGGGTGACGGTGGCGGTGACGGTCGTCCAGGTCTGCCATCCGCCGGTGGCGGCGATGTTCACGCTGCCGCTGAGGTTCGTGCCGGAGGCGTTGGACAGGTGGAACGCGTCGGTGACCGCCGAGGGCGCCGCGACGCGGAAGCCGACCGTGTGCGTTCCGGCGGTGGCGACGTTGACGGTGTATTTGAACCACTGTCCGGTCGCGGTCCAGCCGAGGTCGTAGCCGCCTCCGGTGTCCGTCGTCGTCTCCAGGTCCACGCCGTCGGATCGGTAGCTGTTGCCGGAGCCGTTGACGGAGGTGACGTTGTACGCCACGCCCTGCCCGCCCGTGTCGTAGTTCTCCGCCTGCACCGTGCCGGGCACCGCGGCCGCGGTCCCGCCGTACGGGCCTTCCGAGGACACGAAGGTCACATAGTTGATATTCCAGCCGCCGTTGTCCTGGTTGAGGGTGAGGGTCTGCGTGCCGGCCGGGAGGGTGACGGTGGCGGTGACGGTCGTCCAGGTCTGCCATCCGCCGGTGGCGGCGATGTTCACGCTGCCGCTGAGGTTCGTGCCCGAGGCGTTGGACAGGTGGAACGCGTCGGTGACCGCCGAGAGCGCAGCCACCCGGAAGCTGAGCTGGTAGGAGCCGGCGGTGGCGACGTTGACGGTGTATTTGAACCACTGTCCGGTCGCGGTCCAGCCGAGGTCGTAGCCGCCTCCGGTGTCCGTCGTCGCCTCGAGATCCACGCCGTCGGATCGGTAGCTGTTGCCGGAGCCGTTGACGGAGATGACGTTGTAGGCCACGCCCTGCCCGCCCGTGTCGTAGTTCTCCGCCTGCACCGTGCCGGGCACCGCGGCCGCGGTGCCGCCGTACGGACCCTCGGCGCTGAGCACCGGTGCGGTCGGGCGCACGTTGGTCAGCGCGATCTGGCCCTTGAGCATCCGGCCGCCGTCGTTGGTCAGGCGCAGGTAGTAGTCGGCGGAGCAGGCGGTGCCGTCCTGATCGAGGGACTGCAGGCCGGAGTTGGTGGGCACGCCCGCCTGGGTGGCGGCGGTGTTGAGGATCTGGTTGCCCTCGCCGTACTCGTCGAACATGGAGATGTAGATCCCCTGCGCTCCGACGCGCACCATGTTGTAGAACTGCTCCCACATGAAGTCGCCGTGGGCGCGCTGGTTCGCGGAGAGGTCGCCGGGCAGGACGCAGGGCTGGTAGTCGATGCCGTTGGAGTTGCAGTAGGCCTGGTCGCCGACGTTGACGTTGGTGTAGAAGCTGTCCGAGTCGGCGGCGGTGCCGATGCGCCCGACCATCCAGGGCGAGATCATGTTGAAGGCCGAGTAGGTGCTGAGGTACCCCGCCCGCGAGTCGCTCACGCCGGTGCGCCAGTAGGTCGGCACCCCGCCCATGACGTAGCAGCCCTGGCTCTGGAACCACTGGATCACCGAAAGGCACGCGGAGGCGGACCAGGGGTGGTTGGTGTCGTTGAACCCGAAGCCCCAGATCCCGACGACCGGCTTGCCGTTCTGGTGCGCGTAGGCCGAGGACGAGGTGTACTGCGCCATGTTGGCGGTCCAGTCGGCCGGCATCTCGGTCTGCATGTTCGTCCAGCTGCTGGCGTCGTACATGATGTAGAACTTCCGGCCGTACGCCTGCGCGGCGGTGTTGACCATGCCGGTGACCTCGTTGCGCGACGGGCCCTCCGAGCCGTTCGGGTCGAAGCGCTGCAGCGCCGCGGTGTCACAGCCGTTCGCCTGCATCAGGCTGAAATGGGTGTTGACCACCTGCTGGTCGACCGAGGAGAACAGGGTGGCCGGCTGGCCGTTGCCGAGGTTGGCGTACCCCGTCTGGTAGCCCTTGGCGTAGCCGGTCATGTCCGGCCAGGCCTTGATGTTGTTGTTGCTCGGCGAGGGCGCCTGCGCCTCGTTGTTGCTCCAGTGCCACCAGGCGTCGATCGGCGCCCCGTCGCCGATGCAGGCGAACCAGCCCTGGTAGCCGACGGTGATCTTGCCGACGACGTCGCCCGCCGCGCTGGCCGCGGGCGAGGCGGCGTAGGCCGTGGCCGCGTCGGCGAGCTCCGCGACGGCGGCCCCGGCCATCGGGATCGCGGCCGTCGAGATCAGCAGCTTCCTGCGCGTGATACCCATGATCGCATTCCTTTCTCCAAGCGAACCGCCGAGTGCAACTCGCCGGCATGGACGGCTGGAATTCGCAACGGAGCGTCGGGTGGGTGTTCCGTCGTGCTTGCGCAGGAGTGGGCCGGGCCCTGGTAATGGAGATCCGCTCGCGCAAGCCTGAGCGTATTGATTCAGGGCCCTGTCGCGCTGTGGGTCGCGCCGGGCCGCACGATGTACGTTGCAGATTGGCCTAAACCAATTCGCGCGTCAAGGGTCGGCTGCATTCGTCATACGTGCAGTTGGAAGGCGCGTAGACGGCCGGGCGCCTGTTTTCGGGCAGCCTGAATCGAACCCTTGATAATAAGCCTACTGAAACGTTATCGCGCGCCGAATCGGTAGGCGGGTGCGGGATGCACGAAAGTGTTTCGCGCACCCCGCGCCCGGCTCACTCGTCGGGATTACTGGACGAGTTGGAAGGACTGTGCGGCCGTGCCGTTGCACGTGTACTGCTGCAGCTGCACTCCACTGGCGGTGGAGGCGCTGGGCGTGTCGATGCACAATCCCGAGTTGTCGGCGGTGAAGGTGTAGTAGCCGCCGGTCTGCGGATTGGCGGCGAACAGGGCGTTGGTGTTGCCGGTGCCGCCGTAGTTCCAGGTCTGGAGCAGGTCGCCGCTGGCGGTGGCCCCCACTCCGCCGGTGATGTTCCAGCTCTCACCCTCGGACTGGGAGTTCTCGTTGACCACCTCGTAGTAGCCGCTCACCGAGGTCGGTGCGAACTGCCACCGCTGGCTGGTCGCGCCGGTGCAGGCCAGTTGCTCCACGGCGGTGCTGTTGGCGGTGGACCCGCCGGCGGCGCTGGCGCACAGGCCCGAGTTCTGGTTGACGACCTCGTACCAGGCCGAGGTGTTGATCCCGCCACTGCCGGAGGAGGCGAAGGTCAGATAGTTAAGATTCCATCCGCCGTTGTCCTGATCCACCGTCAGCGTCTGCGTTCCCGCGGGCAGGGTGACCGTGGCGTTCACCGTGGTCCAGGTCTGCCAGCCGCCGGTGGAGGCGATGTTGACGTCGCCGCTCAGGTTGGTGCCGGAACTGTTGGCGATGTGCAGGGCATCGGTGACCGCGTTCGGTGCCGCCACCCGCAGGGCGACGGTGTACGTGCCGGCGGTGGCCACGTTGACGGTGTACTTGGTCCACTGTCCGGTCGCGGTCCAGCCGAGGTCGTAGCCGCCGCCCGTGTCCGAGGTGGTCTCCAGGTCCACCCCGTCGGAGCGGTAGCCGGTGCCCGTGCCGTTGACCGAGCTGAAGTCGTACGCCACGCCCTGCCCGCCCGTGTCGTAGTTCTCGGCCTGGACGGTGCCCGGAATCGCGGCCGCGGTCCCGCCGTACGGGGCCTCCGAACTGCCGCCGCTGCCGGCGATGCCGATCTGCACCACGCCGCCGAGCGACTTGTACGCCGTGGCCTGAGTCCCGGTGAGCTGGGCGAACGCCAGGGACGTGGTGAGCGAGGAGGTCTGCTCGACCAGGTAGGACGAGCCCGCGGTCACCGGCACGCTCAGCGTCGCGGCGGTGGTCGGCGACACGACGACCGCGCCGCTGGAACCGTTGACCACCTCCACCTGCTGCCCGGACCAGGGATTGCGCACGCTCATGGTCTGGGTGGTCCCGGCCTGGATGGCGACCGTGGTGATGGTGCCGCTCTCGACCTGGACGTCCACCTTCGAGCCGCCCTGGATGAAGACGGTGCCCGAGCCGTCCCAGCCCGAGGGCCAGGCCGGTGCGATGCGCAGGGTGCCGTCGTAGTCCGTGGCGAGCGCCTCGTCGACGGTCGTGGCGACGTTCGCGGCCTGCTCGATGTAGGGCTCGTCGGTGCTCGGCGGGGCGAATGCGCCCATGCCGTCGATGTAGAGCTGGTAGTGCTCGGTGGTCGCGGTCAGGTCGGCGGCCACCTGGCTGGACATGTCGAGCCGCGCGGCGTCCACGGCGTCGAAGTTCCAGTCCGCCGACGTGGTGCCGTTGGGACGGCTGTTGTAGGTGCGGTCGGCCAGGGCGGTCAGGTTGTCGCCGTTGACGGTGGTGTTGTCACCGATCACGCCCCACGGCCAGACCGGCTCGAGGCCGATGTTCTCGCTGTTGCGGAGCGTGGCGGACGGCTGATACGAGTCCGCGATCACGTCGGTGCCCGCCGCGTCGAGGGAAGCCACCGCGGAGGCCGAGGTCGGCTGCGCGTTGAGCAGCGTGGACAGGCTCGACTGGCTCGCCCGCGCGTACGGCTCGATCTCGGTCTCGGCGGTCTTGAGCCGGGACACGAGCGACGCGTCGGTGTTGAGCAGGGTCGCGGCCTGGACCACGGCCGGGAACAGGGCCTGGTCGGCGACGAGGTCGGTGGTCGGGTCGGTGACCGCCCACTGGGTCTCGTGCGCGTTCGCGGTGGCGTGCAGGTATCCGTCGGAGCCGAGGTTCTGGTAGTTGAGCAGGAAGGTCGCGGTCTGCTCGAGGATCGGGTAGTAGGTCTGCAGGAAGCTGGTGCTTCCGGTGTCCTGGTACTGCTGCCAGATCCACATCGCGAGTTCGGCGCCGCTGGTGACGTTCTCCGCGTTGTAAGACGGGCTGGACGCGGTCGCGCACGAGGCGTTCGAGGAGTTGCCGCCGCCGTTGTAGTAACCGTTCCCGTTGAAGCGCATGGTCTCCGGGATACAGGCGCCGGCCAGTCCGCCCATCTGCGCGCTGGTCCAGGATTCGATCGCGGGCAGGTCATTGAGATACATGGTGAAGATCGGGAGGTTGAGCGCGTAGTTCCCCGAGCTGAGGTTCGCCGCGATCTGGCCGCGCAGGTTCCACAGCCAGTACCCGGCCGGGTACCAGTCCTGCTGGTCCTCGTCGTAGGCGAACATGTCGTCCACGCCCGCCTGGCTGCCCGGGTAGGCGCCGGACTTCATGGTGGCGGCCTCCTCGTACAGATACAGGGTGCGCAGATTCTCCATGTACTGCGCGGTGCCGTCCGAGGAGTTCATCTCGATCAGGCCGCTGCCGGCCCAGTAGCCGTTCCACCACGAGGACTGCGTCGCCAGCAGGGAGGAGGCCGCGGTCGTGGTGTCGCTGCCGATCAAGCCGGTGGCAGTGCTCTGCGCATTGCCGCCGGTCCAGGTGGGCGCGGCGATCACGACGCGGAACGAGCCGTCCGCGTTCGGCGTGAAGGCCACCTGCACCTCCTCGGAGTTGACCACCGACGCGGTCACGTTCGACCCGCCCGCGGTGATCGCGGCCATCGCGCCGAAGGTCTGTCCCGAGTTGCCGGTCTGGCTGTTGTCCACCCAGGTCTGCGCAAGGCTGCCGACGGCCCCGGACGCGGCTGTCGTGGGCGTGCGGCCGCTCCACAGGTTCAGCGTCGCGGTCTGCTGCGTGCTCGGATTTGCACCGGTGACGTTGACGATCAGCTCGTCCTTGCCCTCGGGAACCCAGGCCTGCATGGTCATCCCGCCGCCGGACTCGTCGAGCACGCCGTTGTACAGGTCGAGGCTGCCGGTGAAGTTCGAGGCCGAGGTCATCGCGGCCAGGCCGGGGATCTGCACCTGCCCGGGGGAGAGCCGGTAGGGCATGGTGTCACTGCGGTTGAGCTGCGCGGTGAAGCCGTTCGCGGCCCATGCCGCCACCCCGAGCGAGCCGTTGCCCAGGGGCATCGACTGCGTATCGGAGGTGTTGGGCTTGCCGAGGAACACATCGGAGCGGGAGACGATCCCGCCCACGTTCTCAGAGAAGGCGCCGTTCTGCCACGCGGTGGTCGAGGTCGCGGCGGAGGCGGTGGGCGCGAGGGCGCCCGTGGCGGTGAGCAGCGAGGCCGTCAAGGCCAAGGCGGCGGTCGCCGCGAGGGGGCGGAGGGGACGTGGAGCACGCAAGGATCGGTCCTCCGAAACAGGTGTGGATGGGGACGTTGTCTCCGGTGGGCACGGAAAGGCGAGTCCAGTGGGGGTGCCGCGGACACGTGTGGGTTCGGATCAGATGCGGCAAACGCTTGATGCGGCCCTGGCGCTCGTGGCTGCTCAGGGCCTCGTCGCTGTACTCGCAGAGTGGAGAGCGCTCTCCAGCCCGTTAGGCTAGCTCTCCGCAGGACCCTTCCGCTAGGGGTCGGCTACGAGGTCTGAGATTCCGGTCACGGTGGGTGCATGCGTGCGGGGCCCCCACGGCGTCGATCACCGTGAGGGCCCCGGGTGCTTTTCGACGGGTCGCTACTTGACTGATCCGGCGGTCAGTCCGGCGACGAGGTAGCGCTGGAGCAGCAGGAATCCGACGACCACGGGGATGCTCACGACGAGTGAGGCGGCCATGATCTGGTTCCAGTACACGTCGTTCTCGGAGGCGTAGTCGCGTAGGCCGACGGCGAGTGTGCGGCTGGTGTCGTCGGTCATGACCGAGGCGAAGAGCACCTCGCCCCACGCGGTCATGAAGCAGTACACGGCGACGGTGATGATGCCGGGCCGGGCGGCCGGGACCACGATCCGCAGGAGGGTGCTGAGCGGGCCGCTGCCGTCGACCGCGGCGGCCTCGTCGAGTTCGCGGGGGATGGAGTCGAGGTACCCGACGAGCAGCCAGACCGAGAACGGCAGGGTGAAGGTGAGGTAGGTGATGATCAGCCCGAGGCGGGTGGTGGACAGCTCGATGCCGGTGGCGTTGCCGATGTTGACGAAGATCAGGAACAGCGGGAGCAGGAACAGGATGCCCGGGAACATCTGCGTCGAGAGCACCGTGATCCGGAACAGCTGCCGGCCGGGGAAGCGGTAGCGGCTGACCGCGTAGGCGGCGAACACGGCGATGACGACGGAGATCGCGGTCGCGCTGCTCGCGACGATGGCGCTGTTGGCGAAGTAGTGCGCCAGCGGCACCGTGCTCCACATGTCGACGTACGGGCTGAGGGTGACCCGGGACGGGATCCACCGGAACGAGGACTCCACGTCCACCAGCGGTTTGATCGAACTGGTGATCATCACGTAGAGCGGGAGCGTGGTGAACGCGACGAGCACGGTCAGACAGATCCGGCGGGTCCACAGGAACGATTTCGGGGGAGCCGTGGGGCGTCGGCGCACGGCGGGACGGTCAGGCATCGGCACTCCTCGCGCGGCGGGTGGCCACCAGATACCCGGCGGTGACGATGAGCAGGAACAGCAGCAGGAGCACCGACATCGCCGAGCCGGAGCCGAAGTTCCAGGTCTGGAAGGAGGTGTCGTAGATCTGCAGTGAGAGCAGGTCGGCCTGCTGCGGCGGGACGTTGCCGAAGAGTACGAACGGGGTGGAGAAGTCGTTGAAGTTCCACAGGAACAGCACCAGGACCAGCACCTGGTTGACCGGCCGCAGCGAGGGCATGGTGATCTTGCGGATGCCCTGCCACACCCCGGCGCCGTCCACCGCGGCGGCCTCGTACAGGTCGGTGGGGATGGACTGCATCCCGGCGGTGACCACCAGGAACGCGAACGGCCAGGTCCGCCAGACCGCGGTGATCACCAGCGCGGCGAAGCTGTTGCCGCCGATCAGCCAGAACGGCACGTGCGAGGTCAGGTGCAGGTCCCGCACGATGATCTGGTTCACCGCGCCGTGGTCGCGCTGGAACATGAACTCCCAGGTGATCGTGGCGGTGTAGGCGGGCAGCGCGTACGGGATGAGGAAGTAGGTGCGCAGCGTGCCCCGGCCGCGGAACGGGTTCTGCATCAGCACCGAGGCCCCGGTGCCGAGGAACCAGGAGATCGCGACCACCAGCACGGTGTAGCCGAGCGTGACGTAGAACGAGTGCAGCAGCTGCTGCCCGATCGCGGAGTTGAACTTCAGGGCCAGCCGGTAGTTGGCCAGTCCCGCGTCCGGGGCGGAGGACCAGTTGCGGATGAAGAAGACGGTGAGCTGCTTGAAGCTGATCCAGATCCCGACCAGCATCGGGACGATGTGCACGAGCAGTTCGAAGCAGACGGCGGGCGCGAGCAGCAGATAGGGCAGGGCCTTGTGCCGGGCCCGCGACCAGGTCAGCGGTTTGCGGCGGGCGCGTGCCGCGGGCGGCGGGCTGGGCGGACGGTCGGTTTCGGCGGCAAGGGCCATCGTGCGGGATTCCTTCCGGGCTGCGGACGGCGGGGGATGCGCGGCGAGGTGCCGCCGTGCCCTGGGGTCAGGGCACGACGGCACCTCTGAGGGGCGCGAGAGGTCAGCCGCCGGCCGCCATCTGCTGCTGGGCGCTGTTGAGGGTGGACTGGATGAGCGAGTCGGTGATCGCGGTGCCGCTGGCCGCGTCCGCGTACAGGGTCTTGAGCGCCGCGCCGATCACGGTCTCGAACTGGCTCTCCTGGGCGATCTCCGGCATCGCGGTGGCGGAGCTGGCCAGCACGTTCTGGAACACCTTGTCGTCCGCGGTCTGGAAGGCAGGGTCGGTGTAGGCGTCGGTGACCGAGGGCAGCGAGCCGTAGGTCTTGTTCAGCGAGATCTCGGTCTGCTGGCTGGTCATGAACTTCACGAAGGCGAGCGCCGCGGCCTCGTGCTTGGTGTTGGCGAACACGGACAGGTTGATGCCGCCGACCATGGAGTCGATGTGCTGGGCGCCGGCCGGCGCGGTGGCCGGGAACGGCAGCGGCGCGACCCCGTAGGCCGAGGACTGCATGCCGTACTTCGCCAGGTTGGCTCCGGCGGGCTGCCACATCAGCATCGCGGCCTTGCCGCTGGCGAACTCCTGCAGCGCCTCGGTGCCGTTGGAGTTCTCCGCGTCGCTCGGGTTGGTGATCTTGTCGGTGCCCATGAAGCCGACCAGTTCCTTGATCGCGGCGACGTTCGCGGGCGTGGTGAAGGTCGGGTTGCCCGAGGAGTCGAACCAGGAGCCGCCCTGCTGCTCGCTGAAGACGAACGCGGCGTGCGCGTTCTCGGGGGTCTGCGCGGCCTCGAGGGTCAGGCCCCACTGGCTGCCGTGGGTGAGCTTCTGCCCGTCGGCGATCAGCTGCTCCCAGGTGGTGGGCGCGCTGGTGATGCCGGCGGCGGCGAACTCGACCTTGTTGTAGTAGAGGCCGTACGCGGTGGAGTAGATCGGCACGCCCACCGGGGGCTTGCCGGCCGCGCCGGTGGCGGCCAGGGCGCCGGGCAGGAAGCGGCCGGTGTCACCGATCTGGCTCATGATCTGCGAGGTGATCGGCAGGAAGGCGCCGGTGGCCTGGAGCGAGGCGGACCAGGTGTTGCCGATGTTGACCACGTCGGGGCCCTGCCCGGAGGCGGTGGCCGCGAGGATCCGGTTGAGCAGGTCGTTCCAGCCGATGACCTGCAGGTCGACCTTCACCCCGGTCTGCTTGGTGAAGGCGTTGAGCTCGGGTGTGAGGACTTGGACATCGTCGGCGATGGAGCTGCCCTGGTCGCTGGCCCAGTAGGTGATGGTCTGTCCGCTGATCGAGCCGGTGGGCGAGGAACTCCCGCCCCCGCCGCTGCTGCTGGAGCAGGAGGACAGGGCCAGGGCCGCGGCGATGACGGCGGCGAGCGCGGCGAAGCGATGGTGACGCGCGGTTTTGTGCATGGGACACCCTTCTTCAGGCGTCCGCCGCGAGGGCTTACCGAGGTACCGGGAAGGCGGCGGATATGCGGATTGAGCCCCGTGCGGGGGGCGGCGGTAGGCACCGTCCCCCTTCTTTCACAACTTAGTTCGTGTTCCGATTTAACTTCCGCAGTACTCTGCCGTCAAGAGTTCGACGTCTGACGCGGGTGCGTGGGACGGGTGACCGGGAGGGGTGCATGGCCGAACGGCGCGGACGCAACGTCCGGGACGTGCGCAGATCGAACAGGTCGCTGCTGCTGCGCCACCTTTACTTCCACCCTTCGAGCAGCCGGCTGGACCTGAGCCGGGCGACGGGGTTGAGCGCGGCGTCGGTCAGCAGCGTGGTGGCCGAGCTGATCGAGGCTCAGGTGGTGATCGAGTCCGGTGCGCTGGAGTCCGACGGGGGACGGCCCCGGATCCTGCTCGACGTCGCGGCGCCGCGGTTCCAGGTGATCGGCGTGGACGTGGGGGAGACCCGGATCCGGGTGGAGCGCTTCGATCTCGGGCTCACCGAGCTCGCCCGGGCCGAGATCCCGATGCCGCAGGGACGCGAACCCGGCCGCTGCGCGCCGGGGGACGTGGTCGCCGGGGTGGCCGAGGGGCTGGCCGTCGTCGGATTGCCGGACCCGGACAGCGGGGTGCGCGTGCTCGGGATCGGGATCGGGGTCCCCGGGATCGTGGCGGGGCGGCCGGAGTCGGTGGTGCACTGCCAGACGATCGGCTGGGACGCGGTTCCGCTCGAGGCGCTGCTGCGGGAGGTGACCGACCTGCCGTTGTTCATCGACAACGGCGCGAATACGCTCGGCCAGGCGGAGATGTGGTTCGGGGCCGGGCGCGGGGTGAGCGACACGCTGTTCCTGCTGATCGGCTCGGGCATCGGCGCGTCGGTGATGCTCGACGGCGTCGCCTACCGCGGTTCGAGCACCAGCGCGGGCGAGTGGGGGCACATCACCGCGGCGATCGGCGGGCGGCTGTGCCGGTGCGGGGCACGCGGGTGTCTGGAGGCGTATATCGGGGCCGAGTCGATCATCGCGCGCTACGCCGAGGCGGCGCCCGCCGCCGACGCCGCGTCGGCCGCCAGCGAGGAGGACGCGCTGCTGCGGATCCTGGCGGCGGCCCGGCGCGAGGAGTCCGAGCAGGGCCGCGCGGCGCGGGCGGTGCTGGCGGAGACGGCGCTGCACCTGGGTGTGAGCATCGGAAATCTCATCAACCTGTTCAATCCGGAGCGGATCATCATCGGCGGCTGGGCGGGCCTGCTGCTGGCCGGCGACCTGCTGCCCGGGGTCCGGGAGGTGGCCCGCGCGCACGCGCTGCGCCATCCGTTCTCCAAGGCCGCGATCGAGGTCGGCCGGCTCGGCCCGGACGCGGTCGCGCTCGGCGCGGCGACGCTGCCGGTGGCCCGGTTCCTGCACACCGCGGGCGTCGGGCCCCGTTCTCATTGAGGCCACGTATATTTCGCCTCTATCAGTCATCCGAGTCTCGAGGCGGGTGGGGAACCGATGCACGACCGTAGGCGCGCGACCGTGAAGGACGTACGGCGGGGCAACAGGTCGGCGGTGTTGTGGTGGCTCTACTTCCACCGGGCGTGCACCCGCCAGGAGCTGGGCGCGGCGACCGGGCTGAGCGCGGCGTCGGTGACGAGCGTGGTGCGCGAGCTGCTCGACGAGGGCCTGGTGGCCGAGGCGGGATCGCAGGATTCTGACGGTGGCCGGCCGCGCACGCTGCTGGAGGTCGACGGGCGCTACGGGTTCGTGGTCGGCGTCGACGTGGGCGAGACCCGGGTGCAGGTGGGGCTCTACGACCTGACCCTGGCCGAACGGGCGAAGGCCGAGTGCCGGCTGGACCCGACCGACCACGCGCCGGCCGTGGTGGTGCGCGCGGTGGCCGAGGGCCTGCGCACCGTGCTGGCCGACGCGGGGGTGGGTCAGGACGCGGTGCTCGGCGTCGGGGTCGGGGTGCCGGGGATCGTCGAGCAGGGCGAGCAGGCACTGGTCCACGGTCAGACCTACGGCTGGGACGCGGTTCCGCTCGAGGCGATGCTGCGGGAGATCACCGATCTGCCGCTGCGGCTGGAGAACTGCGCGAAGACGACCGGACAGGCGGAGCTGTGGTTCGGCGCCGGGCGCGGCACGCGCAGCGCCGTGGTGACGATCCTCGGCTCCGGCGTCGGCGCGTCGCTGATCACCGGCGGCGGCATCTACCGGGGCGCGACCTCCAGCGCGGGCGAGTGGGGCCACATGAAGATCGTCGCGGGCGGCCGCGCGTGCCGCTGCGGCTCGGCCGGGTGCCTGGAGGCGTACGTCGGCGCGGAGGCGATCATGGACCGCTTCGGCGCGGCGGTCTCGGCGTACCAGGACGAGGAAGCCGCCATCACCGCGCTCGCCGCGGACGACTCGCCGGGTGCGGCCGCCACGCTGGCGGAGACGGCGGAGTATCTCGGCATTGGTATCGCGAACCTGATCAACCTGTTCAACCCGGAGCGGATCATCATCGGCGGCTGGGCCGGACTGCTGCTCGGCCCCCGCCTGCTCCCCGCGATCCGCACCGCCGCCGGCCGCCACGCCCTGCGCCACCCGTTCGCCGCCACCTCGATCGAACTCGCCCTGCTCGGCCCGCGCGAAGGAGCACTCGGCGCCGCGACCCTGCCCCTCGAAAGCCTGCTCGACGGCGCACTCCGGTTCCGCAGGGCGGCGGGTCGGTAGGCGAGGCGTGGCGAGCGCCTGATCGACCCCTGAGTTCTCGACACCGTGTCGGCGGTACCGGGGCCGCGCCGTCGCGCCCGCCGACGCCTTGAATCCGAGGTCGGACGGGCGGATCGCGGCCGGGTCGCCGGTGCGGCGCGCCGCGCCCGGTTCCGAAACTTCCGGAAAGCCTTGACGGGCTTATTGGTTTAGACCACCGTACGAGGCGTCACCCCGCGGCCGGGGTGCGAGGCGCGGGACATCCGATCCCTGCGTCAGGGTCCGCACGCGACCCGCGGCGGGCTGCGCGCCCCCGAGGCCGCGCCGCGGATCGGTTCTTCGCTGGTCCACGGCTCACTCCGGGCCGCCTGGAGGCTTTCTCCTCACAGAATCGGGATCCTTATGAAACCTGGCAACATCGGAGGTCACGACCCTCGCGGGCCGGGCCGCGGGACGCGGGTGCGCGGGGCGGTGGCGGGCGTCGGCACCCTAGCGTTGGCGCTCGGCGGCGTCTTGGGCGTGGCCAGCAGCGCTCAGGCAGCGAGTTCCATGTACGTAGCTCCGTATGTGGATATGTCGAACTCGCAGGAGAGCGTGCTCAACACCGTCATCTCCTCGGACAAACTGCAGGCCTACACCGCCGCCTTCGCCATCGGCGAGGGCTGTAGCGACATCTGGGGCGACACCCTGCCGATCGGCTCCGACCCGACCATCGGCGGGGAGATCTCCTCGGCCAAGGCGGCCGGGGCGCAGGTCATCGTGTCCTCCGGCGGCTCGGCCGGTGAGCCGCTGTCGTTCACCTGCGGCACGCAGAGCACGATCGACGCCGGGTACCAGGCGATCATCAACGACTACGGCACCGACTACCTCGACTTCGACATCGAGGGCGCGGCCATCGCCGACACCACCGGCATCGACCAGACCTTCCAGGCCATGAAGGACCTCAAGGCCTCGAACCCGAGTCTGGTCTGGTCGGTCACCGTCCCGGTCCTGCCCACCGGCCTGGACAACTACGGCACCGCACTGCTGCAGGACGCGAAGAACGAGGGCGTGACCATCCCGGTCGTCAACATCATGACGATGGACTACTACGAGGGCGACCTCGAGATGGGGCAGGCCGCGATCAGCGCGGCCGAGGCCACGCTGAGCCAGATGAAGGCGGTCAACTCCTCGTACACGTACGCCAACGTCGGTATCACCCCGATGATCGGCGTCAACGACGACGGCTCCACCTTCACCCTGTCCGACGCCTCCACGGTGGCGAGTTGGGCCGCGTCCAACGGCATCGGCCGCCTCGCCTTCTGGTCGGTCGACCGCGACCAGGCCTGCCCGGGCGGAGCCACCGGCGGGTCCGCCTCGTCCACCTGCAGCGGCGTCTCGCAGGGCACCGGCGCGTTCACGGCCGGCTTCCTGAGCAGCGGTGGCGGTGGCAGTAGCGGCGGCGGCAGCGGCGGCGGAACCGGTGCGACCGGCGCCGTCACCGGCTACCAGGGCCTGTGCCTCGACGTGCGCTCGGCCTCGACCGCGGACGGCACCGCGGTCCAGGTCTACACCTGCAACGGCACCAACGCGCAGCAGTGGACGGTCGAGTCCAACGGAACCCTCCAAGCCCTCGGCAAGTGCCTCGACGTCACCGGCGCGGGCACCGCCAACGGCACGAAGGTGCAGCTCTACACCTGCAACGGCACCGGAGCGCAGCAGTGGAAGGCGCAGTCGAACGGCGAGCTGGTCAACACCAACTCAGGCTCCTGCCTCGACGACACCGGCTACGGCGGCTCCGGCACCCAGGTGCAGATCTGGGCCTGTGCCGACACCTCCAACCAGCAGTGGCACCTGCCGTAACACTGTGATCATCAGATCATGATCATCAATCCTTGACCAGCGCGACCGTGCGGCCCGGGCCCACACCGGGCCGCCCGGCCCCGCGCTCACCCACGCCACACCCACACGCACACCACCCACACGCACACCACCCACACGCACACCACCCACACGCACTCGCTCAGCGCGTTCGAAGGAAGAACCATGACGATCTCTCGACGCAGGCTTCTGTCCACCGCCCTGGCCGGGACCACGGTCGCCGCCGTGGGCGGAACCGAACTCATCTCGGCCTTCACCAGCCCGGCCAGCGCCGCATCGCCGGCCGGCGACGTGGTGGGCAAGATCACGGTCGGCTATCAGGGCTGGTTCGCCTGCATCGGCGACGGGGCGCCGATCAACGCCTGGTGGCACTGGAGCAACAACGAGGCCCAGGCCCCGTCCCCGAGCAACAACAACATCAAGGCCTGGCCGGACATGACCGTCTACAGCAAAGGCTATGAGACGGCGTACGCGAATCTCGGCAACGGATCCCAGGCCACCCTGTTCTCCTCCTACGACCAGTCCACGGTCAACGAGCACTTCGCGCTGATGGCGGCCAACGGCTGCGACACCGCGGCGCTGCAGCGCTTCGACCCGAACGGCTCCGAGGGCCCGACCCGCAACGCCGTCACCGCCCGGGTGAACACCGCCGCCCAGGCCAACGGCCGGAAGTTCTACATCATGTACGACGCCACCGGCTGGACCAACATGTCCACCGAGATGCCGGCGGACTGGACCGCCAACATGGCGCAGTACACCTCGTCCTCGGCCTACGCGCACCAGAACGGCAAGCCGGTCGTGGGCATCTGGGGCTTCGGGTTCAACGACACCAACCACCCCTGGGACGCGGCCACCTGCCTGTCCGTGGTCAACTGGTTCAAAAGCCAGGGCTGCTACGTCATGGGCGGCGTCCCGACCTACTGGCGCACCGGCGTCAACGACTCGCGCTCCGGCTACTCGAGCGTGTACGCGGCCTTCAACATGCTCTCGCCGTGGATGGTGGGCCGGATCGGCAGCGCCGCGGACTCGAACAGCTTCTACAACAACGTCAACGTCGGTGACCAGTCCTACTGCAACAGCAACGGGATCGACTACCAGCCCTGCGTCCTGCCCGGCGACCTCTCGGCCCGCCAGCGCGTGCACGGCGACTTCATGTGGGCGCAGTTCTACAACATGGTGCGGGTCGGCGCGCAGGGGATCTACATCTCCATGTTCGACGAGTACGGCGAGGGCAACCAGATCCTCAACACCGCCGCCACCCAGGCCGCCGTGCCCACCAACTCCGGCCTGCTCTCCCTCGACGAGGACGGCACCGCCTGCTCGGCCGACTACTACCTGCGGCTGACCAACGACGGCGGCCGGATGCTCAAGGGCCAGATCGCGCTCACCGCCACCCGGCCGACCGTGCCCAACCCCGGCACGTCCACCACGGGCGGCTGCGGCTCGATGACCGGCAACCAGCAGATCACCGTGAACCAGTCCATCACCTCCTGCGACGGCAGGTTTCTGCTCGTGCTCGGCGGCGACGGCAACCTGGTGCTCTACGAAGGCAGCACCGCGCTGTGGGCCTCGGGTACGGCCGGCAAGGCCAGCGCCCGCGCCGTCATGCAGGGTGACGGCAACTTCGTCATCTACGACGCGAGCGGCAACCCGCTGTGGGCCAGCAACACCGCCGGGAACAACGGCGCCTCGCTCTCCGTGCAGAACGACGGGAACACCGTCATCTACAGCGCGACCGGCGCGGCCCTGTGGAGCACCGGAACAGCAGGCCACTGACCGCCAAGTACCCGACATGCGCGGGCCCGCCTCCCCGACAGCCTGTGCTGCCGGGGAGACGGGCCGGTCGGATCGGCGCGTCAGCAGGTGAGGTTGCTGCCCGGCGAGACGCCGAGGATGGAGGTGAAGGACTCGTAGTCGTTGACGCGGTCCTGCATCTCGGAGGTGGCGCCGCCGTTGCACTCGATGTCGTTGATGGCGCGGATGGTGGCGCCGAACCCGTCGCCGTCGGTCATGGCGCTGTGCGAGGTCTCGGAGCCGCCGCCGGTCCCCGTCATCCAGTACCACAGCGCGGTCTCCCAGGAGATCGCGGAGTTGGTGGAGACGAGGTTGGGGTTGTCGAGCAGGTCGACGCCGAGGGCGTTGCCGGCCGCGTAGTAGTTGAAGTTCCAGGAGATCTGCAGCGGGCCGCGACCGTAGTAGGCGTAGGTGCCGGCCGGGCAGCCGTAGGATTCGGAGGCGCAGTAATCGCCGGACTGATCGATCTCGTTGATGTAGACCAGGCCGCCGGTCTCGTGGTCGACGTTGGCCAGGAACGCCGCGGCCTCCTGCAGCTCCACCGTGGTGCCGCCGGTCGTGGCGAACGACGGGTACGCGCTGAGCGCGGTGACCAGCCCGCTGTAGGTGTAGAACGAGTTCGCGTTCGGGAACATCTGGTTGAACTGGGCCTGGCTCACCACGAACCCGCCGGCCGTGCTGCCCTGGCCGGGCAGGGTCCAGGACTGGTTGGCGCCGCCGGTGCAGTCCCAGATCTGGACCTGGGTGCCCGAGCCGCCCCAGCCGGTGTCGTCCAGGCACTTGCCGGAGTTCGGGTTGACCAGGGTGCCGTTGTTGCCGGGCTGCCAGACCTGCGCGACGGTGCCGTTGCAGGTGTAGAGGTCGACCAGGGTGCCGTCGGCGGTGCCGGCCGCGTCCACGTCCAGACACATGCCGAGCACTTCCAGGCTGCCGTTCGACTCCACCGTCCACTGCTGGGCGTTGGTGCCGTTACAGGTATAGACCTGGATCGGGTTGTACTCGGCGGTGCTGGCGCTGCGGTCGTCGAGACACAGCCCCTGGTAGCCCGTGACGGCCCCGGTGCCCGCGGCCTGGGCGACGCTCGCGGCGGCCACCCCGAGGCCGGCCAGGAGCGCGAGGGCTCCGAGCACGGCGACGGCGCGGCGCCGGAGGGCGCGTGTGAGTGGGTGCTTCGTCGGTTTCATCCGGTGGGTCCCTCGCTTCATGGCGTGGTGCGGAGTCGAGCCCTGATTCGAGTGCGCGACCACGGAGCCGTCGGCGGCCTCTGCCACGAGCGTGGGGTGGTGGGGCATGGCAGCGCTGCGCCGGGCCCGGCGTGCGCGCGAGGCGTCGCCGGGGTGGTGATCCGCGTATACGGGGCCTGCTGTGCCGCGCACCCGTACGGTGCTGAGAGTGGTCTAGTCCAATCGAGTTGTCAAGGCTCCGCGCCGCGTCGTCGGCCGCGGCGCCGGGTGATCCCGCTCCGCTCGGCAGGCGGGCTGAAACCACTGCGGGGCCCACACCACTGCCGGGCTGAAGAAAATCACTATGACGGAGGTATTCGTGCACGTTCCCTTCTCGATCCGACGCGGCTGGCGGCTGCTGTTCGCCCTGCTGCTCGCGGTGGCGATCGCGGTGCCGGTGTCCGGTACGGCCGCACCGCGGGCCGCGGCCGCCACCTCGACCCTGCCCTGCGACCTCTACGCCTCCGGCGGCACGCCGTGTGAGGCGGCCTACAGCACCACGCGGGCGATGTTCGCGTCCTACGACGGGCCGCTCTACCAGATCCAGCGGGCCTCGGACGGCACCACCCTGAACATCGGCCTCGAATCGACCGGCGGGGTGGCCGACTCGGCGCCGCAGGTCTCCTTCTGCTCCGGTACGACCTGCACCATCACCCTGCTCTACGACCAGACCGGCAATGCCAACAACCTGCCGATCTCGCCCGGCACCTCCTGTTCCGGCTGCTCGGGCGGCCTGGCCGGCCCCGGCGCGAACGGCGCCGACATCGGTGCGAACGCGATGGCGCTGCCGGTCACCGTCGGCGGACAGCCGGCCTACGGGGTGCTGGTCAACGACATCGGCACCGGCTACCGCGACGACGCGGTCAAGAACGTGCCCACCGGCGCGCAGCCCGAGGGTATGTACATGCTGACCTCCTCGAACCTCACCAGCGGACTGTGCTGCTTCGACTTCGGCTCGGCCGAGACCAACGACTCCGACGACGGCGACTCGACCATGAACGCCATCTACTGGGGCACCGCCTGCTGGACCGGCGGCTGCTCGGGTTCCGGGCCCTGGGTCGGCGGCGACCTGGAGAACGGCATGTACTTCAGCGCCGCCGGTCCCAACCCCTCGAGCATCCCGAGCGAGACCGGGTCCTTCGTCTCGGCGTGGGAGAAGAACAACGGCACCACGAACTTCACCCTGAAGTACGGCAACGGGCAGTCGGGCGGGCTGACGCAGGCGTACTCCGGCGCGCTGCCCAACGGCTACAACCCGATGAAGGTGCAGCCCTCGATCGAGCTCGGCACCGGCGGGGACAACAGCCCGAAGGGCAAGGGTGAGTTCTTCGAGGGCGCCGTCACCGCGGGCTTCCCCACGGACGCCACCGAGAACGCCGTCCAGGCCGGCATCGTCGCGGCCGGCTACACGAACAACACCACCACGTTCGCGCCCGACACCGAGTCCGTGATCAGCCTGCACGCCCACGCGAACGGGAAGTACGTCGACGCGGCGAACAGCACCACCTCGCTGATCGCGGACGCGTCCTCCATCGGCACGAACGAGACCTTCGACATGTTCCTCGACGAGAACGGCACGGTGAACCTCAGGGCGCACTCCGACGGGGACTGGGTCACCGCCGAGAGCGACGGGAGCTCACCGCTGATCGCGAACCGCGGCGCCGCAGGCCCCTGGGAGACGTTCTACCTGATCCACAACAGCGACGGCAGCGTCAGCTTCCGCGCCTACAACGACCAGAAGATCGTCACCGCGGAGAACGCCGGGGCGTCGGCGCTGATCGCCAACCGCACCGCGATCGGCCCGTGGGAGGAGTTCGACCTCGTCTACGACACCGTCCCGATCAGCCTCCGGGCCCACGCGGACAACGACTACGTCACCGCCGAGAACGCCGGCGCCTCCCCGCTGATCGCGAACCGCACGGCGATCGGAGGCTGGGAGACGTTCAACCTCATCCACAACAGTGACGGCAGCGTCAGCTTCCTGTCGCAGGCCGACAGCGACTACGTCACCGCGGAGAACGCGGGCGCGTCGGCGCTGATCGCCAACCGTACCGCGATCGGTCCGTGGGAGGAGTTCGACCTCATCGCGAACAACGACGGGAGCATCAGCTTCAAGTCCCACGCGAACGGCAAGTACGTCGACGCGGCGAACAGCACCACGTCGCTGATCGCCGACGCCTCCTCGATCGGCACGCCGGAGGAGTTCGACCTCATCTTCGACTGACGACCGGCAGGACGAGCCTCGAGCGCCGCGCCGGGTCGTGGAAGACGATCCGGCGCGCGCCGCTCGGGGCGAGGTCCCAGCGAGGGAAGCAGCTCCCGGTCACCTGGAGGCGGATGCGGTGCCCGGGCTGGAACACGTGTGCGGTCGACCACAAGTCGATCCGATGCTCCTGTGCGCCCGCTCCGTGGGCGCGCAGGATGCCGTCGGTGATATTGCGGGAGACGCCGTCGGGGGCCACGTCGCACAGGCGGGCCACCCAGTCGGTTACGTCCGCGGTGGATTCTCCGGCCAAGTCCACCCGGACGCGTCCCATGACCTCGAGCGGCAAGGCCAGAGGTGCGCTGGTGTAGACGAGCACGTCATCACGCTTCTCCACCTGCTGCTGGTCGTACGGCCCGGCAGGGAATTGCGGCGACAACAGCACCGCGCCGCCGTGCGTCGTCACGGGACTGCTCGGGTCCGTGCGCAGGCGGGCCCCGGTCGCCTCCGGTTCGGGCGCGTCCGACGACAAGACACCGCCGTCGTGTAGAAACCACGACGTGTCGGCGGCCGCCGGGGGCCAGTGCGGCATCCGGCGCCACGTGTCGGCGCCCGTGACGAAGACCAGGACGGATTGTTCCGACGCCGTCGGATGGGGCTCGAGTTGGCGGCCGAGCCAGTCAAGTTCCCGGTCCAGCAGTGAATCCGCGCCGTCGATCGCCGCGGCGTCGGCGGCCGCGCCGAAGTCGATCTCGCCCACGCGGCGGGTCTGATTGTCATGCGACCACGGGCCGACGATCAGGGAGACCGGCGTCCCGTCCCTGCGTGCCCTGGCATAGGCGTCGAGGCTGCCTTGGAGGAAACAGTCGTACCAGCCGGCCACGATGAAGGCGGGGACGTGCGCCGGTGCGTCGGTGCCGGCGCCTGGGGGAGCGGGCTCGGCGTGTCGGGGGAGGGGCAGGTTGAGCCGGCTTATCGCATCGCTGTCGGGAAATGCGTCGAGCGCGTCGTCCAGCTGCGCGAGTTGTCGGCGCAGCTCGTCCGGCCGGTCTGCCAACCGCCGCTCCAGAACGTTGACACCGAGGGTCGACGTCCACTGCGTCACCAGTCCGAGCTCGTGCGCGCCGCCGCGTGCGAGTAGGCCGTCGTACGGGTCCGCCCAGGTGAACTCGGGTATGAC
>NZ_JAGSOG010000340.1 GCF_018139695.1 Actinospica durhamensis
CGCCCCTCCCACCCGATCCGACGCGACCATCAGAGGGCAGGATCATGCATCAGATGAAGGCGCCATGCAAGCCGTGCAGGTCAGAACTCATCCATGAAGGCTCTGAATCACCGTCGAGACCGCCGCGCCCATCAGGTGACCAGCGACAACGCGCCCGCCTGATGCAATTCCCGATATTTGGTGTACCGCTTCGTCACGGCCAAAGTGGAGTGGCCGAGGACTTCCTGGACGACGCTGATGTCCACGCCCTGTTCCAACAGCAGAGTCGCAGCAGTGTGGCGCGCGTCGTGCAGCCGCGCGTCCCGAACCCCTGCCGCCTTGCACAGCCACTTCCAGTCGGCCCAGTCGTCATGCGGCTCCATCGGCCGGCCGAGCGTGTTCGGAAAGCACAGGTCCCAGTCCTCCCACGCCTCCCCCGCCGCTTCCCGCTCCTTGGCCTGAGCCTTCTGGGCTTTCTGGAGCTGGACGAGCAGCGGCTGAGGAATGGCGATGGTGCGCACGTTGCCACCCTTCGGCACCTTGAACTCCCACACGCCGCCCGTCCGCTCCGGGCAGTGCTGCGCGTGGAACCGGCACCCCTTCTGGCACGGTCGGGGGCACCGCTTCTTGTGCCGCTTACACGGCGTCGCACATGCCCGCTTGTGCCACTTCGCGCCGCACGCGTGCGGGTTAGCGCACCCGTGCTGATACCGCGCCCGCTTGAGCTGGTAGACGCGTACCGTGCCGGCCTTGAAGTCGACGCAGCTCCACCGCATCCCGAGCGCTTCGCCCTGCCGCAGCCCGAGCGCGAACGCAACCGACCACCGCGCACCGTTGCGCATGACGTCCGCCATGCGCAGAACCGCCCGCGCCTCGGTCTCGGACAGCGGCACGATCTCCTTGTCCCGGTGCGTCGGCGACTCGACGAACGTCGCGACATTGCGCATCACCTTCTCGCGCCGCATCGCCATCTTCAGCGCGCGGGACAGGATCTGGTGGATGAGCGCCACGCTCTTCGTCGAGAGACCGGCCGCCGACAGGGAGGTATAGAACTGATCGATGTGGTCCGGCTGGAGCCGGTCGAGCCGGAGCTGACCGAGCCCGGGGATGATCCAACGCTCAACCTTCGGGCGGTAGATCTCATCCACCGTCGTCTGCTGCGCGGTCCGCGGGGCGATGGTGTCGAGCCACGTCCGCATCCATTCGGCGACCGTCGGCGTGTGCCCCGGGGCGGGCACCTTGGCCGCGTCACGCTTGGCTTCCAGCTTCCGGACCTTGTCGATCACGGTCTCTTCGTCGCGTCCTCGGACGTGCCGACGGTCGAGCGAGCCGTCAGGCTTGAGACCGACCGTGACGCGTCCGTGCCACCAGCCGTCCGCCCCTTCGTAGATGGACGACTGTCCGTTCTCCTTCTTCGGTCTGGGCATGATCACTCCTTTCGTTTCGTTATGAGTGCGGTTGGTCAGGGTCGACGCTGCGCCCTGAGCCGCTGGACGTAGATCCGCAAGCCCTCGGCGGGGATCTTGCGGCTCCGGCCGATGTAGACCGATTCGACGTCGCCTGAGTCAAGGAGTTCATAGAGTTTCGTCCTGCTGATTCGTAAAGCTGTTGCCGCTTCGGGGATCGTGTAGAGCAGTGGCTCGGACCGGCTCTCGTTCGTTGCTGGCACCTCCTTTCGGTCACAGTCAGGTCGTCCGCGAGAACGTCCGTCCGTCGTCCGTCCGCGCGTTGTACTGCGCAGACGCGCGCGAGCGGACGGACGTCCGCGCGGACGAGGACGATTACGCGGCCCGCGCCTCGCGGTGCGGATCGGCGGCGCGCCACCGGCCCCGAGAGACCTGAACCGCGCGTTCGCCGGCGGCGTGGTTCTGAAGTCGGGCGTAGATCCATGTGCGTCGCATTCCAGTTGTCATGATCAGTTCGGGGATGGTCAGACCCTCGTCCGGCGCTTCGCGCAGCGCGGCCCACAGCGCTGATTCGGGGTCTACGGAGTCGTCGATGATCTGCGGTTCACCCGGCCCGCACTCGCCGCCCGCCTCCGCCTCCGCGTCGCGAGCCGTGCCGACCGCGGCGGCGGACAGGTCGTCGAGCGGCGGCCGGATTGGGGCCCACCGCGCAGCCTCGCCGGACACGTCGTCGTCCGTGACGAGGAACCCACGGGCGCGGCGCGGATGGTCAAGCCCTTCGGCGGAGATGAGGAACTTGCCGGGCGCGTCGAGCGTGTGTGCGTGCCATCCGGCCGCGAGCATGCCCTGACCGAGGATCAGATCCGTATCCCGCCGTTCGCGGACGCGCAGCGCGATGCGGATGTCCATCTGCGACCGGAGCGCACCGCGGCCCATCGCTTGTTGCGTCGGCCGCTGCGTCGCCGCGAGCTCCGTCACCGCCAGAGCCCGCCCCCGCCGCGCCACCGAATCAGCCGCGTCCGCAGCAAGCGGGGCGTTCTCGGCGAGTTCCGCGTACTCGTCCGTGATGATGATCAGCGCCGGGTGTTGCGGGCTCGGGTTCCAGACGCGCGCCGAACCGTCCCCCATCGCCCGCGCACGGGCTTCGAGGATGCCCACCGCGTCACGCTGCAGCCGCGTCGCCTCGGCCGGCGTGGTCGCGAGCCGATCCAGGCACGACACCCACGGCCGGAGCTCCATCCCGCCCTTGAGATCGATCCCCCACAGCACCACATCGGCGCACGCAGCCAGGTTCGCCACGATCACATTCAGAATCCCGGACTTGCCCGAACCCGCAATCCCGCCGATCAGCGCATGCCGCCGCAGAAAGCTGACCCGTACGGGCGTCGCGTCCTCAAATACTCCGAGCGTGATCGGCTGCGTGATGCTACGCACCGACGGCCCGGACCACGCAATCGCCTCCGCGTGCGGGTCGGTCGCCAGGACCCGGATCGTCGCGCGTCCCGCGTGCGCCGGGTCCGGCTCGACACGCACCGCACCCGGCCGCGTCCCGAGCCCGGACTCAATCGCCGGCACGTGCGCGACGACGTCCGAAACCGTCTGCCCGCCGCGAAGCGCCATCCGCGCCCGCCACCCCCAGACGTCCACCACGGCGGACAGCACGCGCGAGCCCGCGAGCCCCACCTGTTCCGCAATGTTCGGCCACGCCTGGATCGTGCGATCCACCGTCACCCGCATCCGCCGACGACGGTGCGTCCACCACGGCAGCCCGCCCGCCAGGACGAGCAACCCGAGGACGGTCGGCAACGGGTCCGTGAGCGTCCCGAGCCCTACAGCCGCAGCGAGGCCATCCGCCCGCCGCGAGGACGGCCCGACGGCGTACACACGCTCGCCGCGCCGAGTCGCCCGGAACGGCGCCCCCGTCACCGCGACGACGGCCCCGAGTCCGGGTCCGGAGGCCGAGCTGGCGTTGGGGCAGGTGGCGATCACGCGGGCGTCGTTGGCGGCGGCCTTCGCGAGTGGCGGGACGCGGGTGGAGCAGGGCCCGGATTCACGAGACCCGGTCCCTGATATAGCGGGTGGGCCCGGTAGCGCGCGCCTGGTCCCACGGCGGCGGGCGGATCTGACCGAGGCCCTCCGGCCGCACGCCCAGGCCCCTATCCAGGCCGGCACCGGGACCAGTGGCGCGATCACAGCCCACTGACTATCCGTGAGGTCCGTCGGGTACATCGGCCGCCGCATCGACCGGTCCCCCGGCGTTGCCGTAACGGTGGGCCAGGCAATCGCATCGCACGGCGCGGCGGCTGGCACCGCCAGCGCCGAGCGCGTAGAACACGGACAACAGGGCCTCCCCTGCTCGATGGCGTCAACAACCTCGAGCTACACCGGGGGCCCTGTCTTCATGCACGCCACAACCACCCGAACGAGACCCCACCCACACACCACGTTCGGAAAGACAACGGCGCTAAAGACCGTGCGCGATCCGGTCCGGCCACGGCGCCAACACCGTGCCGCGGCACAGATGCCTCGGCGTGGCGCGCTCGGGTTCCGGGCGTTGGACCGATACCCGAGCGCGCCGGCCGCGAGGCTGCTACATGGCGTTCCAGATCTGAGCCGGGTTGCCCGTGTCGCAGTATTCAAGTTCGATCTGTGAATCGCTGGCGGTGCCGTCCTCCTGGACGCACAGCCCGGACTCACCGCTGACGATCTGGTCGCTGGAGTTCAGCGTCCACACCTGGCTCGGGTTACCCGTGCCGAGACAGGTGTAGAGATCCAGTTTCGTTCCCGGGGTGTTCGCCCCGCCGTAGGAGTCCAGGCACAGCCCTTCGGTCGTGAGCGTCTCAGTGGCTGGGGTATAGGTGAACTGCTGCTGGGCCCCGGCGCCGCAGGCCTCGACGTCGGCGAAGGTGCTGGGCGTGGTACTGCCGTTGGGGTCGTCCAGACACAGGCCGGATGCCGAGTTGAGGTAGGACTCGGTGCTCACCGGATTCGCCGGCATCGTCTCGACCTGATCGATCTGGTACTGGCCGGAGCCGAGATTCGCGTTGTTGATCTTCAGTCGCAGTGCCGCCGCGGTGACGGGCGTGAAGGAGACCGTGTAGGCGAGCCGGGTTGCGTCGTCTGGCGCCGGCCAGCTGACGCTGCCCGAACTGGCGATCGTTGTCCAGCCGGACGTGCCGTTCGGGGATTCCTGGATATCCCAGTCGGTCGGCGCCTGGATCTGGCAGTAGTCGCAGACCAGCGTCACGGCGCCGACGCTCTGCGGCTGCGGCCACTGCAGGGTGTAGTACTGCGGGAACGACGGCGACTGCGCGCTCTTGAAGAACGACTCCCACAGGCCGGAGTTCGCCGCTGAGGCGGAGTACCCCGAGGCCAGGCTCGTCGTCGTGGCGGTCGCCGCCGGTGCGCTGTTGGCGGGCGTGACCTCCATCTCGTCGATCTGGTATTGGCCGTATTCGTTGTTCGCACTGCCGATCTGGACGCGGACGCCCTCGGCGGTCTGAGCCGGGAAGGACACGAGGCGGGACTCGTAGGAGTTGTCGTCGTGCTGCCAGTTCACAGGGCCCGAGGTTGCCACCGTGATCCAGTTCGTCGACCCGTCGGCGGAGACCTGGACGCTCCAGTCGGTCGGGCCCTGTCCTTGGCAGTGGTCGCAGACGATCGTCACCCCCGACAGGGCGTGCGCAGCCGGCCAGGTGACCGTCAGGTTCTGCGGAAAGCTCGGGGACTGCGTGCTCTTGAAGAAGGTGCCGAAGTTCCCGTCTGTCGCCGACGAGGCCGTGTAGCCCGAGGCGATGTTCGTGGTGGTGGTCGTCGGCGGCCGCGACGTGGTCGGGATGGCCAGGTCGGTGTTCGCCGAGTCCGCAGCGACGTCCACATCGGTGGCGTAGGAGTTGGTCGTCAGCCCCAGGGAGCTGAAGTCCGAGGCCACGACCCCGCCGATCGTGATGTTCGAGAAATGGATGTCGTTCCAGGCGTTCGTGGAGTCCCCGAGGTCTGGCCTCCGCCGCTGCCGCCGGCCATGGTCATGTTGCTGATCGTGATCCCCGAGACCGTGACGTCGGCCGAACCGGAGGATCCGAAGTGCACGAGCGGTGCGGGGTTCTCCACGTCCCAGTTGCTGATGACCGTGCCGCTGCCCCAACTGTTCTGGTACGGCGAGTTCCCGCCATCTGCGCGCAGCTCCATGCCGCGCCCGTAGCTGATGTCGTAGATGTTCGAGACGTTCATGCCGGTCATCGTCTGGCCGCTGCCGAGGTCGGCGAAGCGGATCACGGCCGATGCGGTCCCCAACGAGTCGATGACCGTCCCGCTCATGTTGATGTTCGACGTGTTGTAGATCGCCTCGGCGCCGACGGCCGCGAAGGTGATGGAGTCGTCGCGCGAACTGAGCCAGCCGCCCGTGAACGTGACGTTGTAGTCACCGTTGATCTTGAATGCGTCGTCCTGGTTGCCGATGTTGCCCTGGGGGTTGTTGAACTTCACGTTGGTGAAGGCCAGGTCGTACGAGCCCTGGATCGAGGTCTGCCACATCACCGAGTTGGTGAACATGACATCGTTGACCGTGAGGTTGCTGGTCCCCCCGTCGGTGAACAGGCCGAAGATCCCCATGACCGGGCCGTAGGCGGTCTGCAGGTTGTAGCCGTCGCCGTCCACGACGCCGCGGCCGAAGATCTTGACGTTGCTCGCGCCTCGCACGGCCAGGATGGCCGACGACGGGTAGCCGACGGTTCCCGGCAGCTGCGTGTAGTCGCCTTCGGTGCCGTCGGCCAGGAGCACCGCTCCGCTCGACAGGTACAGCTGGACGTTGCTGCCGATTTCCAGTGTGGCGGTGCGGTAGACGCCGGGCGGGAAATAGAGGATGGGCGTGGTCGAGCTGTTGGCGGAGACGTAGTTGATGGCGGCCTGCAGCGCGGAGGTCTCGGTCGACCCGGTGGTATTGACCCCGGAGAAACCGGTGACGTTGACGACGTCCGAGTCCACGAGCTGGGGCGGGCTGACCTCCAACGGGTCGGCGAACACCAGCAGCGCGTCCTTGGCCCCGTTGATCTCGGCTGCGAAGTCCTCGGGTTGGGGCAGCGTGAAGGTGATCGTGTCCCCGGAGACGACCGGCTGCATGCCGAACGCCGCGGGTCGGACGGCGGCGCTGGTGACGCCGGCCGTATCCGTGATCACAACGGTCTGGGGCCCGCTCATCGCGAATCTGGTTTGCGCCGAGTCCAGGTTGTCTTGAACGTTGACCGGTGTCCCGCCGACCGTCATCGAGATGTTCGGGTCGGGCACGGGGCTGGATGTGTAGTTACTGTACTGGTCGACGTTGAGCAGCGGGTAGGCGACGACGCTGCCGACGGCTTGCGCCGGGCCCGCCGAGGCCAACAGGCCGGTGACGCAGAAGCCCAGGGTCAGCGCCAGTGCCATGAGGAACGTCAGTGGTCTGGTCAGTCGGCCTCGACGCGCGCCCTGCTTGCGGAACATCGTTGTTTGTGCAAGCGGCATCTTGTTTCCCTTTCTGCTAGTCGTGCTTCCTGGTGGGATTTAGCCGGTCCCGGTTCACCCGAGTTGCTTGGAAAACATCTGCTCCTGGCCGTAGAAGCCGCTGTTGTAGAACAGGCGCGTCGCGTGGTCGGTGACGAGCAGGTGGTGGCGCCAGAGGTTGACGCCCTCGCCGGCCTCCAGTGCCGGGGCCGGGATGTCGTCGATCCATTCGAAAGGCTGATCGGCCAGGTGCCACCCGGTGGTGGGGTCCTCGTCGTCGCTGAAGGCCAGTCCGCCGAGCGACGGAGCCGGCTCCTCGCTGGTCAGACTCCCGTCGCGGGTAGGCGGAGTCGGGGACGCGTTCAACACGGCGACCCAGCGGTGGCCGGCTGCGATCGGGGCGATGTGCGGGTGGTGGCCGTCCAGGAGTTGGAATCCGCCCAGGTAGCCCGAGGCCCAATGACCCGGGTGCTCACTGGGGGCGAGCATGACGCCGTGCTGTCGCGGGTCCGATCCCGGTGACTGGGTGACGACACCGATGGCGCTGCCGTAGGGCGAGTGGGCCCAAGGCTGCGGGCTGAGCGGGTAGCCCATGTAGTAGTAGATGAAGCGGCCTTGGGCCTGCGACCAGTACCCGCTGACCGCGTCGGCGTGGTTCTCGTCGAACTGCCCGGCGTTCCCGCGCGGTATGAGGTCCTCGACCTCCAGCGTCCAGGGCCCGGCCAACGAGGTGGACCACGCGCGCTGAACCCGCTTGTCCCGGTCATGGGCCGTGGTGCTCACGGTGACGAGCCAGTATCTGCCGTCCACGAAGCTCGCCCGATTCGGGCGTTCGATGTCGGTGACGACGAAGGGCTTGTGGGTGCCTCCGCCGGCCGGCAGGAGTTCCGGATTGGTGAACACCAGCGGCGTCGGGTCGCTCCAGGTCCCCGGGGCGGCGGACGGGTCGCTGGACACCGACGTCCCGTGCCCGGGCGGCGCGAAGAACAGGATCATCCGCCAGGCCTCGATCTCGGGGTCCCACACGACGCAGGGGTCTCCGACGACCTCCGAGCCGTTGTCGGCGGGTCTGCGGCCGATGACCAGTCCGTCGCGGATCCACTGTGCGCCTGCCGTGCGGTCTGTCATCGTCGTCCTTCGTGCATCGGTGGGG
>NZ_JAGSOG010000341.1 GCF_018139695.1 Actinospica durhamensis
GGCGACTTCGACGCCTACTGGGCCTACCACGAAGCCCGCGACTACCAACGCAACCACCTTGCTCGCTACAAGAACCAGATTCTGCCTACAACCGCAGATCCCTAGACCCGGCCAAGACCTGCACCCATCGCCGATGGCATCCGCATCCGGGGCTATCGGGCCTGCGCGCTGGCCGCGATCGCCGAGGTCGTCTCCGGGATGGAACCGGAGCGTGGCGAGGTGCTCCTCGACGAAGCAGAACTCCTCGCCGACTCGATCGCCGAGGACGAGCCGGGAGGTTGGGGCAAGCTCATCTGCCTGTCCCGCGTGGCGCGGCTGCGGGCCGCCGCTGAACCCGAGCGCGCCGAGAACATCGCCTCGACCATCGACGAGCCGCTGTGGAAGGCGAAGGCCCTGGTCGGGATCGCGCACGCCTGGCTCCAACTGCGGTAGGGGACGCACCCGCCGATGGCCGATCCGGCGGGCCAGCGGCTTGGTGCTGCGTGCGGGTCAGGGGCCCGCCAGCTTGGTCTCCCAGGGTTCGAACGGGGGATCGACCTGGTAGGACGGATCGCAGTAGTGCCGAATCCACTGGGCCGCGCGGTCCTGTGCCTCACCGGCGTTGACGGCCTGGCCCGCCTCGTCGATCTCGAGGACGTTCGTGTAGATCGTGAACACCATCTCCAAGGTGGAGCCGTACTGCATCAGAGCCGGCCGATAGTCGATGTTCTCCAGCAGGTCCATATCGAGCGTGCCGTTGGCCAGGTAGAACGCGAAGAAGCGCAGGCTGGCGCGCACATCTTCGGACAGTCGGGTCATTGCCGCATCGTCCCATGGACGTTCCGCTATGACGTATCGCCCCGTTCGTCTGGACGATGCCGCGCTTCAGCGCGCGATGCGGGTTTCGATGCCGTCGAGGAGGTAGTCGAGGCCGGCCTGGAACGTCTGGTCGGCGGTCAGGTGGGGGCCGTCGCGGACGATCGTGGCCAGCGCGGGGTATCGGCCCGTCGCGAAAGTGCGTGACAGGTAGGGCCCGAAGGCGGCCTGAAACTGCCTCAGGTCCGTTCCGCTGGCCCGCTCGGCGCGTCGCTCGGCGATTTCTCGGCGCACCGCGCCGATGACGTACGCGTTGACGGCCGCGATCGCCGGTACGACGGTGCCCAGGTCGACGCCGTGCATCGCGGCTGCCACGGCGTTCCCGGTGGCCAGCGTGTGCGGCCCGAGCTGCGGCCGGCCGCCGATCAGATCGGCGAGCCATTCGTGCCGGTGGACGGCCTGGCGGGTGGCTTCGGCGACAGAGCGCAGGACCTCGCGCCAGCTGTCTCCGGTCGGCCGGATCTCGGAGTAGACCGCGTCGAGCATCAGCTCGAGCAGTTCCTCCTTGGTGGCGATGTAGCCGTACAGCCGCATCGGGCCGACGTCCAGTTCGGCGGCGACCTTGCGCAGCGAAACCGCCGCCAAGCCGTCGGAGTCGGCCAGCCGGATCGCGGCCCCCACGATCCGCTCCCGGCTCAGCGGGGCGAGCGCCGGTCGTTCCGGCGGTTCCGGCCGCTCCCACACCAACATGCCGTCGACGATACATCGCCTCGGTGCTACGGTGGCATCAGCCAATACAGTGTATCGACCGATACGGTGAATCGAGGGAGAATGCCGTGACCATCGCCATCGTGGGAGCCGGCCCGGGTGGGCTGCTCCTGGCCCGCATGCTGCACGTGAACGGCATCGAAGCCGTCGTGTACGAACGCGAATCCTCGCGCGACGCGCGCAGCCAGGGCGGGATGCTCGACCTGCACTCCAAAACCGGGCAGCGCGCCCTGCGCGAGGCCGGGCTGATCGAACAGTTCCACGCGATCGCCCGCGGCCAAGGCCAGGACATGCGCCTCCTCGAGCCGGACGGCACCCTGCTGCTCCAGGAGGACACGCCCGACGACGCCCCGTTCGAGCGACCCGAGGTCGACCGCGCCGATCTGCGCAACCTGCTGCTGGACTCGCTCCCCGAACACACGGTGCGCCTGGGGGCACACGTTCGAATCCGCAGACAACGGCGTGATTCACTTCGCCGACGGCGGCAGCGCGACGTACGACCTGCTGGTCGGCGCCGACGGCGCACAGTCCCGGGTCCGCGCGCTGCTCACCGACGCCCGTCCGGCGCACATCGGCCAGAACGTCGTCGAGGTCGGCATCCCCGACATCGACCGCACCCATCCCGACCTCGCCGCGATGCTCGGCCGCGGCAACTACTGGGTGTTCGGTGACGGCATGTCCCTCGCGGCGCAGCGCAACGGCGACGGCCGCGTCCGCATCGGCCTCAGCTTCTACAACACGGCCGAGGACTGGTTCGCCGCAAGTGGAATCCCGTTCGACGACCCCGCCGCCGCCCGATCCCGCCTGATCGACCTGCTCGCCGGCTGGCACCCGCGCTTCACCGCACTCATCGCAGCCTGCGACGACACGATCCAGCCCCGCTCGCTCACCACCCTCCCCATCGGCCTGACCTGGCCGCCGACCCCCGGCGTCACCCTGCTCGGCGACGCCGCCCACCTGATGCCGCCGGTAGGCCACGGCGCCAACATGGCCCTACTCGACGGCGCCCTCCTCGGCCTCGCCCTGGCCGCGCACCCCGACGACCTCCCCGCCGCCGTCAAGGAATACGAACGCGAGATGTTCGACCGCACCAGCGCCGTCGGCCGCATGTCCGCCGAGATGCAGGAGATGCTCTCCTCGCTGGACGCCAGCCGAAAGCTGCTCGAGTTCTTCCAACCTGCCTGAGGACTGCGGCGCGGAGCTCCCTACGGGTATCGACCAGTGCTCCAGCCGACGATTCAGAGCTCGGTCAGCTCAGAGTTCAGTCAGCTCAGAGCTCGGTCAGCACCCGCGGCCCGTCATCCGTCACCGCGATGGTGTGCTCGGCGTGGGCGGCGCGGCTGGAGTCGGCGCTGCGGATGGTCCAGCCGTCGGGGTCGATGACGTAAGCGTCCTTGCCGCCGGCGAGGAACCAGGGTTCGATGGCGATGACGAGGCCGGGGCGCAGGGTCAGGCCGCGGCCGGGGCGGCCGTCGTTGGGGACGTGGGGGTCCTCGTGCATGGTGTGGCCGACGCCGTGGCCGCCGAAGTCGATGCAGATGCCGTAGTCGGCCGCGTGGCCTATGGCGCCGATGGCGGCGGAGATGTCGCCGAGCTTGTTGCCTGGGGTCGCGGCGGCGATGCCGGCGGCGAGGGCGGCTTCGGTGGTCTTGATCAGGCGCTCGTCTTCGGGGCGCGGGCGGCCGACGCTGAAGGAGACGGCGGCGTCGCCGGTCCAGCCGTCGAGGGTGGCGCCGCAGTCGATGCTGAGCAGGTCGCCGTCGCGCAGGCGGTAGCCGTCGGGGATGCCATGCAGGGCGGCGTCGTTGACGGAGGCGCAGATGACGGCGGGGAACGGGGACTCGGCGAAGCGGGGGCGGTAGCCGAGGAAGGGTGAGCGTGCACCGGCCTCGGCGAGTACGGCGCGGGCCACCTCGTCCAGCGCGACCAGGCTCACGCCCACCGCCGCCTCCTTGCGTACCGCGGCCAACGCCCGGGCCACGATCCGCCCGGCTTCCCGCATCGCCTCGATCTCCGCGCGGGTCTTGAGTTCCACCATGTCTGCTCCCTGAGTCCCTGGTCGTCCCGGCCGTCTCCGATGCGGGATAACTATACCGGGATAATTATCCCGCTCGTACGCGGTACCATCGAGACATGGTCCGACCGCCCCTCACCCCCCTGGAACGCGCCCGCGGCGAGCAGCTGGCCGCCGTCCTGCGCGGCGCCCGCGGCGAGCGGAGCCTGGCCGATGTCGCCGTACGCTGCGGAATTCCGGTCGAGACGCTGCGCAAGATCGAGTCGGGCCGCGTGCCCACGCCGGCCTTCTTCACCATCGCCGCGATCGCCCAGGCGCTCGATCTCTCCCTCGACACGCTCGCCGGACTCTGCCTGCTCTCGGAGCTCGCTGCGGCGTAGGCGCCCGGCGTTGCCCGTCAGTCCACGGCCGGACCGTGCTGATCCCGTCGGCGTGCTACTTCCTCAAACGCTCGATCGAATTCCGCGTCACCAAGCAGCGCGTCGTGTCCCACCAGCGAATAAAAGGCGGCGTACAGTCGGCCTGGCTTCGGTTGGTTTCGCGTTCGTAAGGCGGGCAGCCTGAACGCGCGGCCGTCGGTGAGTGTGGCACGAACAGCTCTGTGCTCCCACTGCGCAGGCCCAGACGTCACGATCCGAACCCCGCGGATCTCACTCCACACCAGGGCCCCGGAGACTCCGCCGAGTCCGCCGCGTATCTCGAGGCCGGTAGCGGTGATCGTCGTACGCCCCCGCGCAGCACTCGCCGCCGCCCAGGTGAGCTTGCCGCAAACGAGGATGAAAACAGCCGTGGCGACCGGGTTTCGCCGAGCCCCACCCCAGCCCGTCACCTCCACTACGAGCACTGCCAGCGCCCAGGACGCGATGGCCATGCGCCCGAGCCGAACCCGCAGCGGGTATCGGAAACTCAGCTCATCCACAGGCAGACTGTGCCATGGCACGGTCGCCCCGGCAACGGACCGCGCCCTCAGCATCCTGCGCAGCTCCGAGGCTGTGGATACCTACCGCCGCTTGGTTGAGACCAACCCCGATCGCTACCTGGCCGACCTCGCCACCGCGCTCAACCATCTCGGTAGCCGCCTCGAGGAAGCCGGCGAACCTGAGCAGGCGGCAAGAGTCCGGGCGGAAGCAGCGAAACTCCGAGAGGGGTGACCAAGAGGGGGTGACCAAGAGTGCGAGACCCGCGAAGCACATCAGGCCGCAGCGAGGCGTGGTCTCGGCGTTCAGCTTCGTGACGCGGGTGATGAGTTTCGCGCGAAGCGGGCGAGGCGGTGGAATCGACCAACCGGCGGGGCCGGGCGGGCGGCGTTGCCCGGCCGGCCCCGCGGGGGCGTCTCACGCCGTGCGGTACTCGGCGTGGACGAGTTCGAGGAGTTCGGCCACGGACGTCTCGGCGGACGGGCGGTCGAAGGTGATCTCGCCGTGTTGGAGGAGGTTGACGCGGTCGCACACGTCCATGACCTGGCTGTAGTTGTGTGCGATCAGGATGACGGCCAGGTCGCCGCGGGTGCGCAGGCGGTCGATCAGGCGCAGGATCTGGCCGCCTTCGCGGGCGCCCATGGCGGCCAGGGGCTCGTCCAGCAGCAGCACGCGTGCGGCGGTGTTGACGGCGCGGGCCACCGCGATGGCTTGGCGCTGGCCGCCGGACAGGGTTCTGACCTCGGCGCCGACCGAGGGGATGTCGATGCCGATCTCGCCGAGTGCCTCGGCCGCACGGCGCCGCATCGCGGTGTGGCGCAGGAACGGGCCGGCGGTCAGCTCCTTGTTGAGGAAGAAGTTGAGGTACACCGGGAGTTCGTCCACCAGGGCCAGGTCCTGGTAGACGGTCTCGATGCCCAGGCTGCGCGCGTGCGCCACCGAGCGCAGCGCTATCTCCCGGCCGTCGATCAGGATCCTGCCGGAGTCTGGGCGGTGGAAGCCGGTGACGATCTTGATCAGGGTGGACTTGCCCGCCCCGTTGTCGCCGAGCAGGCCGAGTACCTCGCCGGTGCGTACGCTCAGAGTGACGTCGCGCAGGGCGGTGACCGGGCCGAAGCGCTTGGAGATGCGCTCGACCCGCAGCACCTCGGTGCCGGGCTCGGGGGGATCGGTCTGCTCGGTCACCGCAGGTACCTCCTTCGCAGCCGGGAGATGTAGACGTTGAGCAGCATGGCCGCGACCACCGCGATGCCGATCACCACGTCGAAGGCGTAGGCGCTCACGCCGCTGAGGGTGAATCCGTTCTGGATGATCGCGAGCAGCACCGCGCCGAAGAGCGTGCCGACGACGGTGCCGGAGCCGCCGAGCAGCGCGGTTCCGCCGATGACGGCCGACGCCACCGCCATGAACATCATGGTGTTGCCACCGCTGGTGGGGTCGAAGGAGCCGACCCGTACCTGGTCCACGAGCCCGGCCACGCCCGCGAACAGGCTGGTCAGGACGAACGTGGCGACCTTGACGCGGTTGACCTTGATGCCCGATTCGGCAGCGCTCAGCGGATTGCCGCCGCTGGCCTGCGCGTAGACGCCGTACTTGGTGTACGACAGCGCGACCTGCATCACGCCGATGATGACCAATGCCCAGACCAGCTCCGACCAGCGCCAGCCGCCCATGAAGTCGGCCAGGCCGCCGGCGATCGGCGGGGTAGTGGGTTCGGCGCCGGACTGGATATAGGTCATGCCCTCGAGGAAGAAGCCCATGCCGAGGGTGGTGATGAAGGACGAGAGGTTGAACACGGTGCGGATCAGGCCGTTGACCAGCCCGATGCCCATCGCCACCGCGATCGCCAGGACGAGCGAGAGCGGCACGTCAAGGCCCTGGTTGTAGAACGACATGAAGGCGAAGGGGACGAAGGTGTAGGTGAAGCCCGCGGACAGGTCGATCTCGCCGCAGATCAGCAGCAGGGTCTCGCCCGCGCCGATGATCGCCCAGGGCGCGAGGTACTGCATGAGGATGTGGTAGTTGTTCGAGGTGTTGAAGGCCGTGCCGTAGCTTCCCGCGGAGAAGTAGGCGAAGGCCGCGATCGCGACCAGCACGATGCTGAGCTCCCGGCGCCGCAGCAGGGCGCGGGCGAGTCCGCTCCCTGCCGCGCGCCGCGGCTCGGTACCGGGCACTGCGCGCAGTTCCGTATCCGATGCCATGGGTCTGCCTTTTGTCTCTGCCGTACCGACGGGGCCGCTAGCTCTGCACGCTCGAGGCGGCGGGCAGCGTGATCGAACCGGGCATGGTCACCAGCGCCCTGCTCTTGCCGCCCTCGATCCAGCTGCCGGCGCTCGCGTACGGGTCGACGTTCGAGGAGGTGACGAACGTCAGGCCGGTGTCGGTGGCCGGCGGGAAGACCAGGGTCCCGGTCAGCCGGTAGAGGTAGAGGTAGAGCACCGGCAGGAAGCCCTGCAGGTACGCGGACTGGTCGATGGTGAAGTCCAGCGCGCCCGACTTCACCCCGGTGACGGTGTCGCTGAGCAGGTCGAAGCCGCCCGCGTGCACCTGGCCGGAGATCCCGTACTTGGAGATCATCTGCGCGATCGACGCGGTGGAGCCCGCGTCCACCGCGTAGACGCCGCGCGCGGACTTCAGGCCCTGATACGCCGACTCCATGGCGTTGAGCTCGTCCGCCTGCGCCGCCCCGGTGTCCACCGAGTGCACGGTCACACCCGGCGCGGCGGCCTTGAGCGCGTCCTTGATCCCGTCCAGCCGCGGCTGGACGTTGAGCGAGCCGGGCTGCGAGATGCCGACCAGGATGTCGCCGGTGGTGACCTCCGTGGCGATCTTCTGCCCCATCTGGTAGCCGGACTGGTACAGGTCCTGGCCGACGTAGGTCAGGGCGTAGTTGCCGGTGGCGTCCGCGTTGTAGGCGATCACCGGGATGCCCGCGTTCAGGGCCGCCTTGGTCGGGGCGACGAAGGCCTCGGCGTCGGTCAGCGGGATGGCGATGCCGGCCACCCCGCCGCTGATCGCGGTCTCGAAGGCGCTGAGCATCTCCGAGACCACCCCGTTCTCCGAGCCGGTCCAGCTCGGCGCGGGCAGCCCGAGCAGGTCGGCCGCGTCCTTCATCCCGCTCTGGGTGGGCGCGAAGAAGGAGTTGGTGGTGACGTGGTTGATGAAGGCGAACTTCCAGCCCGGGGTCTTCGGGAAGTCCCCGGCGCCGGTGGCGGAGCTCGAGGTGCGGGAACTGGCGCAGCCGGCCAGCACGGAGGCGGCCAGTGCGGCGCCGCCTCCGAGCCCGGCCGTGCGCAGCAGGGCGCGGCGGCCGACCGCGCCCCGGTCGAGCGGATATTCCTGTCCTGCTATCGATCCAGCCATGAGCAGACCTCTTCGTCGCTTGTGGGTGGGTGGTGCCTGCTGTCCTGTGGTGGTGGACAGGGATCGACGGTTCGGTGGAATAGTCGGTGCGGGTGGAATCGTGGAATCGTGGAAGGGACAGGGAGTCGGGGAC
>NZ_JAGSOG010000342.1 GCF_018139695.1 Actinospica durhamensis
GGGCGGGAACGGGCGCCGGCGCCGGGACGGCGGCCTGGGGCGGCGTCTGCGGGTGCTGCGTCGCCGCCTCGCCGGGCTCGTGCAGCAGCTGCTGGTGCAGCTCGGTCAGCTCCGGCGAGGGCTCGATGCCGAGCTCGGTGATCAGGAGCCTGCGGGTCTCCCGGTAGACGTGCAGCGCCTCGGCCCGCCGCCCGCCCCGGTGCAGCGCCTGCATCTGCGCCGACCTGAGCCGCTCGCGCAGCGGGAATTCGCGGGTGAGCATGCTCAGCTCGGTCACCAGGTCGTCGCCCGCCCGGATCCGGACCTCGGCGCACAGACACTCCTCGAGCAGGCTCACCCGCTGCTCGTCCAGCTCCGCCGCGATCCGGCCGACCAGCGCGCTGTCCACGTTCGCCAGCGCCGGCCCGTGCCACAGCCCCAGCGCGGCGCGCATCCGCGCGATCGCCTCCTCGAGCGCGCCGGCGGCCAGCTGCTTGCGGCCCGCGCAGGCGGTCTCGGTGTACCCGTCGAGGTCGAGCGTGTCGCCGGCGCCGAGCTCCAGCAGGTAGCCGGGCCGCTGGGTCCTGATCGTGCTGCGGCTGCTCGCGGGCAGCGCCCGGCGCAGCCGGGAGACGCCGATCTGCACCTGGTCGCGGGCGGTGGCCGGGGGAGCCTCCCCCCACAGCGCCAGGATCAGCCGGTCCACCGGCACCACCCGTCCGTGTTCGAGCAGCAGCATCGCGAGGATGGTCTGCTGGCGGCGTCCGTTGAGCCGGACCGGCCCAGTGTCATGGGTGACGGACAGGGGTCCGAGCAACCGGAATTCCATGGTGTATGTATCCGATTCGAGCGAGGGCGGGCTGCGTTGGTGGGAGCGCGCAAGCCGCGTTGCCGCCCGGGCAGGCGTGGTGGGTGCCCGGGCGGTCGCGCGGGTGGTACGGGTGGTGGTGGAGTGCGGGTTCGACGGCGTCCTTGCCGTCAGACGCCCGGCCGGAGCGGGCGCCGCGGGACACCGATGTCCGCGGAATCAGAACCCTGGAATGTGGAGATCCGGCGCCGGGAGAATCCGGTGAGGGTCAACAGCCGGAGGTGTAACAGAAAAGACACAGGCGGTGGAGTGCGAGGGTCCGCGGCGCGGAACCGGCGACTCGAAGCGCCGTGTATCCATCAACCGGTGCTTTCCCCATGAGCACTGTCGATCTCCCGTGGTGACGATTCAGTTGCGACCCGCACGGATACTACCAGCGACTTCAGGATCCTGTATAGACACGCGGTATCGCGGCGCAATCCCGCTGTGACCGGAAGCCACCGGTTCGAAGCATTGAAGTCTGCTGTTACGGGGCCGTTTCCGGGGCGCTCACGGTGTCGGTGTTCGATGCCCTCCGTGCGTCCCCGGTGAGTGCGGAAGGTGTCATCGTGGCCTAATTCGGCATACCGATACGGCGTACGGTCCGCCGGGCGAAGGTCTGAGCGCTTCACGGTCGGCCCGCGACGACTCCGTCGTGCTTATGGCCATTTCACCTCGGACGCCTATCGTCGGAGGCATGAGGACGCTGACCGACTCCGGCCCGCACGCCGCGGACCCGGAGACCCTGCGGGCCCGGCTGAGCATCGACGGTTACCTCTATCTTCGTGGTCTGCTGCCCGTGGCGGCGGTCGAGCGGGCGGGCGCCGCCGTGCGCGCGGCGCTGGCGGCGGGCGGCTGGGCGGACGCCGAGGGGCGCCCGACCGGCGATCCGCGCGCGCTCAACGCCCGGGAGGCCGTCTCCGACCCGGCCTACCTGCGCGCGGCGAGTACGCCGCCGTTCAACCGCATCCCCTACCTCGATCCGCTGCGTTCGACGGTGCGCAGCCTGCTGGGCCCGGATGCGTTCTCCTATCCCGTCAAGGTGCTGCGCGCGGTCTACCCCGAGGGCCGAGAACCGCCGCGCGGACGGTACGTGCACGCGGACTATCTCGGCACGGCCGTCAACGACATGCTCACCTCGTGGATCCCGCTGATGCCGATCCCGCGGCGCCTCGGCGGCCTGGCCGTGCTGCCGGGCAGCCACCGCGCCGGGCCCCGGCCGCTGAAGGTGCTGGGTGAGGCGGAGGAAGGCTGGGCGAGCACCGACTACGCGATGGGCGACGTCCTGATCTTCCACTGTCTGACCTCGCATGCGGCTCTGCCCAACCGCGGCGACCGGCTGCGCCTGTCGCAGGACAGCCGGTGGCAGTGCGGCTCCCAGCCCGCGCCCACCCGGATGATCTACGGCCCGAAGGACCCGGGCCGGGGGGAGGCGTTCGGCCGGCTCTTCCACGACCGCCCCTGGTGGGAGCCGGTGCCGGCGACCTTGCGGACGATGCCGCGGGAGCAGTTGTACGAGATGCCCATGTGGTCGCGGTTCTTCCCGGTCGACGCGCACCGCTGGCGGGAGCGGGTCGCGATCCGCAGGCGGCACCCCGAGCTCTGAGGCCGGGACGAAATCCGTGGGCACAAGCGCCGAGCGCAAATCACTTGACCCGCAGCCGAACCGGCGCTGGACTGTCCCGGGCGCGGCAGGTCGCGGCGCCGATCGCGAGGAGGCACCGGCGGTATGCAGATCCGTTCCACGACCGAGCAGGATCTCGAGGTCTTCCTCGAGACGTGTCACGCGGCGTTCGGGCTCTTCGTGGAGACCCCGGTCGACGGCGGCGGCCTGTGGTGGTCGGCGATCGAGATGGACCGCGGCGTGCTCGCGCACACCGCGGACGGGCGGGCGGTGGGCACCGCGGGCGCGTACTCGTTCGAACTGACGCTGCCCGGCGGCGGCCTGGCCCCGGTCGGCGGGGTGACCGCGGTCGCGGTGCTGCCCTCGCATCGGCGCCAGGGCGTGCTGACCGCCATGATGCGCCATCAGCTCACCGAGCTGCGCGCCCGGGGCGAGGCGATGTCCGTGCTGCTGTCCTCCGAGGCCCTGATCTACCGCAGGTTCGGCTACGGTCCGGCCACCTACACCGAGAAGATGACGGTCGACCGGCACGAGTCCGCGTTCGCCCCGGCCCGGGCCGGCATCGCACCGCAGCCCGGCTCGATCGAGGTGCTGCGGCGGGCCGAGTGCGGCGAGATCCTGAACGAGGTCTACGACCGCTACCGCCGCGCGCAGCCCGGCGCCGTCTCCCGTCCGGCGCACTGGTGGAGCTCGCGGGCCGGGCAGGCCCCGGTCTCGGCCGCGCCGCGCTACATCGCCCTGCACCGCGACGCCGACGGCAGGCCGGACGGCTACGCGAGCTACCTGCGCGAGGACAGCACCCTGACGGTCGACGAGGTCATCGCCCTCGACGACGAGATCGCCACGGCCCTGACCCGGTTCGCCCTCGACCACGACCTGGCCACCCAGGTCGTGTTCAAGCACGTGCCGCCGGACCACCCGCTGCGCTGGCAGTTCGCCGACTTCCGCGCCGGCCGGCTCGGCGGGCAGACCGACTGGCTCTGGGTGCGCCTGCTCGACATCCCGGCCGCCCTCGAGGCGCGCGGCTGGTTCGCGGACGGGGAGCTCGTCCTCGACGTCGACGACCCGTTCCTGGGCGAGCGCTCCCGCTACCAGCTGAGCGTCCGCGACGGCAAGGCCGCGTGCGTCCCGACCGATCAGGACCCTGACCTGTCTCTGGACGTCAGCGACCTCGGCTCGGTCTACCTCGGCGGCACCGTTCCAAGCACCCTGATACGGGCCGGGCACATCCGGGCGCACCACCCCGGCGCGGCCGCCCGCGCCGACGCCCTGTTTCGCACCGACCGCCAGCCGCACTGCCTGCACTGGTTCTGATCGCGCGCCGGACCGGACCGTATCAGAGCACGCCGACTGGTGCGGTCCGCTTCCTTGCCGACGTGATCGGGATCGGCTCGAACATCGGCGGCTCCTGCTCCGGCAGGAGCGCGGTGGCCCCGTACAGCCAGTCCACGAAGGAGTAGTCGCAGGTCTCCCGCTCGCGCAGCAGGGCATTGCGTTGCTCGCGCTCCGGGCCGTCCAGGTGCCACAGCTCGCCCCGCCTCGTGCTCGCCACCGGATCGCACGCCCGCCGCCTGTCCGAGCTCCCCGGCGAACTCACGCTGCGCGGACTCGACGACGCCCTGGCCCTGCGTGCCCGACTGGCGAGTAAGCCCTCTGTCGTCGTGATCGGCGGCGGCCCGCTGGGTATGGAGGTCGCGTCCGGCGCGCTGGCAGCCGGATGCCGGGTGACAGTGGTCTCCCAGGGAGTTCCGCTTACCGGCCAGCTCGCCCAGCCCTCGCCGAGATCTTCCTCGCTGACGCGACCGAGAACGGCCTCGAAGTCGTCGAGACCGCCGTGGCCAGGCTGGAGGAACGCGGCGGCGCAATCCGTGTCGTCCTCGCCGAAGGCGCCGTGCTTGAGGCGGAGCTGGTCGTGACGGCGGTCGGCGACGTCCCCAACACGCGCTGGCTGGCCGACACCGGCCTGACCCGCGACGGCGTCCTCGAGGTCGACGCGCGCGGCCGCGTACGCGAGGACATCGCCGCGGCGGGTGACCTGCTGCCGGTCGAGGGACCGCCGGAGTACGTGGACGGCGCACCCGGCGCCCCGTCTCTCCTGCGCTGGACCCGGACGGACGGCAGCGCGGCCGCCGCCGCGCTCAACTACCGCATCCCCGTCCCCCGCCTGCGCCGCCTGTGCCGACCCGGCGCGTAAGGTGGCTCATCGTGACCGATCCGGACCAGACTGACGACCCCTCGGCGACGGACTCGACCGGCTCCGCTTCGGCGGGCTCCGCCCTGGACCGCCTGGCCTCGGTCAACCTCAACCTGCTCGTACCGCTGCTCGCCCTGCTCGAGGAACGCTCCGTCACCAAAGCCGCCGAGCGGGTGGGACTGTCCCAGCCCGCGATGAGCCACGCGCTCGCCCGGATGCGCCGCCTGCTGGGCGACGACCTCGTGGTGCGGCAGGGCAGCGGCCTCACGCTCACCCCGCGCGGTGCCCAGCTGATCGCGCCGCTGCGCGCGGCCCTGCGCCAGACCGCCCGCGTGGTGAACTTCCCCGCCTTCGACCCCTGCGTCGACCCGCGCGTGATCACCGTCGCGATGACGACCAGCACCGCGTTCGTGATCGGACCGCACCTCGCCCGGCTGCTCGGGCAGCGCGCCCCGCGCGCCACGCTGCGGCTGCGCACGATCTCGGTGCCGACCGAGGCCACGTTCACCGAGGACGGCGTGGACGTCGTGCTGCTGTCCGAGGGCTTCAGCTCGCCGCACCCGCGCGAGCGCCTCTACGACGACCGCATCGTGGTCCTGGCCTCACGGGACGCACCCGCCGAGGCCACCGCGCTCGACCTGCTCAGAACCCAGCCGCATGTCGTGGTGGACACCGAACGCCGCGTCTTCCCGTACGCCGCCCTGGACGAGATGGGCGTGGACCACCGCGTCGGCGCACTGGTCTCCGACTACCTGCTCGTGCCCTACCTCGTCGCCCGGTCCGGCGGCGTCGCGCTGCTGCGCTACCGCGTGGCCACGACCATGCGCGACCTGGTCGACCTGCGAATCGAGGAGTTCCCGGAGAAGCTGCCCGGGCTCGGCATCGACATGGTCTGGAACCCGCACCTGGCCGACCAGCACTTCGTCGGCTGGCTACGCCGACTGCTGCTCGACGCCGCCCACGCGATCTGCCGGGGCGGCTGAGCCGGGCCCGATCAGCTCGGCTCGGTCAACAACATGCTCCAACTCCCCGCGAGCTCCTCGAGCATCTGATCCCGGCTCAGCTTCCACTGCGCCCGCCCCCAGTTCTGCGCGACGAAGTCCAGCTGCGCCATGGCCAGCACGCCGCGGAAACGCCGCTGGTGCGGCTCGAACCGCCCGGCCGCGCTCAGCCCGTCCTCGATGTCGCTGATCGCCTCCTCCATCCACTGCTCGACCAGGTCGGTCAGCTCCGGATCCACCACCGCGGCGTCCCGCCCGATCCGGATGATGGGGTGGATGACCGGCCAGTTCTCGGCCGTGCGGCGCAGCCAGCCGGCGATGGCCGCCGGGCTGCCCCCGGCCACGACGGCCACCAGGTCCTGCGCGGTCGAGCCGTGCTCGGCCGAGCGCTCGCGCTGGAGCGCCTCGTTCAGCCGCTCGTCGATCAACGCCTTCATCAGCGCGCTGCGCGAGGGGAAGTACGCGTAGAAGGTCACCCGGGTGGTGCCCGCGGCCGTCGCGATGTCGTCGACCGTGGTGGCCGCGTACCCCTTCGCCGTGAACAGGTCCAGGCCCGACTCGAGCAGCAGCCGCCGGGTCATCTGCTTCTGGGCCTCGCGCAGTTTCGCCATGGAGGCACTGTACCGCTGCCTGAATGTCGAATGGTCGGCCTGTCACTTGGAATTACGCCGTGAGTTTTTACTTGACGTCGAGTAAAGCGTATGGCAGCGTTCACGAGAAACCGCGTGGTGGCGCGGGTATCGAGCCCCCCTTCAGTCGCTGAACCCGAGAGGCCGCGTTCCGGCCTCGAGGGCAGGCTCCCGCAAAGGAGCGGAAATGAGTCACACAAGCGCACGCCCGGCGCGCTACGGCGCGACCCTCACGGCGGCGTGTCTCGCCGTGACGGTGGCCCAGGTCGCGTACTCGCTACCCGGTGCCCTCAACGGCACCTTCCAACAGGTCTTCGACATCAACGGGGCCCAGCTGACCTGGATCAGCGCCGCGTTCGCGACCTGCATGGTGATCTTCGAACTGACCTTCGGCGTGATCGGCGACCTGTTCGGCCGCAAACGGCTCCTGCTCGGCGGCACCGTGCTCGTCGTGATCGGCGCCGCGCTCTGCCTCGACGCGCACAGCGTGCACCTGATGATCGTGGGCCAGGCCGTCGCCGGCATCGGTGCGGGCGCGCTCTACCCGATCTCGCTGGCCATGATCGCCGCCGTCGCCCCGGACTTGCAGGCGCGCACCAAGGCCATCGCGCTGTGGGCCGGCTTCCTCTCCATCGGCGCCGCGATATCCCCGCTGATGGCCGGCCTGTTCGCCAAGTACGGCAGCTGGCGCGGCGCGTACGGCGTCGTCATCGGCGCCGCCGTGATCTCCTTCCTGGTCTCGCTCCGGGCGAAGGACTCGCGCGCCCCCGAGGGCCGCAAGCTCGACATCCCCGGCCAGGCCACCCTCGCCGTCGGCCTCGTCGCGCTGCTGTGGGCACTGACCCAGGGCTCTGCGGACGGCTTCCTCAAAGGGCAGATCGTGCTCGGCTACGTCATCGCAGCCGTCTTCCTCGCCGCGTTCGTGGCGATCGAGCTGCGCACCGCGTCCCCGCTGCTGCACCTGAACCTGTTCGCCAACCGCGCCTTCGCCATCTCCGGCATCACCGCCGTCGTCGGCATGTTCGCGTTCCTCGGCACCTGCTACTCGATGAGCATCTGGCTCGGCGCGGTCCAGCACGTCGAGGCGCTCAAGATCGGCATCCTGTTCCTGTTCATCCAGGTCCCCGCCTTCCTGCTGGTCCCGGTCGTCTCCCGGCTCATCCACAGGGTCTCCCCGCGCTGGGTGCTCACCGGCGGCTTCGCCCTGATCGCGGTGGCCGGATTCTGGTGCTCCACCTTCGAGATCACCACCGCCACCTGGACCGCGTTCATCTCCCCGCTGCTGTGCCTCGGCCTCGGCTTCGCCCTGACCGTAGGCTCGATCACCGCCGTCGCCCTCAACACCGTCGCCCCCAACCTGGCCGGCATGGCCAGCGCGACCACCAACCTGCTGCGCGACTTCGGCTTCGCTCTAGGCCCCGTCCTCATCGGCGCCGTCGGCACCTCCCTCGCCAACAGCAAGCTCGACAAGGGCCTCAACCAGGCCCTCGCCACCTCCGGCCTCGACCAAGCCCACGCCGGCGCCGCAGCGGGCATCGCCCGGCAAGGCGGCGCCTTCGCCATCAACTCCCTCCAAGTCGTCCCAGGCCAGACCCCCGTCCCGATGCCCGCCAGCCTCCACCAACTCGCCTTCACCTCCCTCGGCAGCGCCGGCAACATAGGCTTGCTCGCCTGCGGCATCTGCGCCCTCGCCTCCGCCGCCCTCACCCTCCTC
>NZ_JAGSOG010000343.1 GCF_018139695.1 Actinospica durhamensis
GGGTACCGGTCGGGGACTCGCTGGGCTGGGTCATGTCACATGCCTTTGCTGAGGGAGGGCGCCGCGCTCGGCGAGTGGTGCCCGGTGAATCGGGCGTGGAACTCGGAGGTCAGCGCCGGCCACACCACCGGGTCGTGGCCGGGGACCAGGCGGTATCCGCGCTCTGCGGCGATGCGCTTGAGCTTGCGGATCTGCTCGACGGTCTGCGCCGGGTCGACGCCGACCGTGGCGCCGATCGGGAGTTCGTGTTCGATGTTCTCGGTGAGGTCCGCGGCGTCGAAGGCGAACACGAACCCGCCGCCGCCGACCGAGTCGTCGAGGTCGACCACGAAGCTCTGGTGGCCGGGAGTGTGGCCCGCGGTCAGCACCGCGGTGACACCGGGGGCGATCTCGGTGTCGCCCTCGGCCACGTCCCAGATCATGGCCGGGTCGTCGAAGTCGATCCGGTTGACCGCGTTGCGTTCGGGGATCGGGTGCGGCGAGAACCCGAAGTCGAGCTCGGCCCGCTGGACGTGCACCGGGACTCGTCCGGCGAAGTGCTTGAGGCCGCCGGCGTGGTCGTGGTGCAGGTGGCTCATGCCGACCGCGTAGATGCGGTCCATCGCGACGCCCGCCTGCTCCAGGGCTTCTTCCAGCGGCTCGCCGGGACCGGGCAGGATCGGGCGGTAGGCGGGGTCGCCGAAGAAGCGCCGACGCAGCGCCGCATCGTGGATCAGGGCGGTGTTGAATCCGGTGTCGAGCAGCAACCAGCCGCCGTCGCACTCGAGCAGCACTCCGGGAGTCGGTTCGCGCAGGCGCTGCTCGGGCGCGGCGCCGTGGACGGAGATCGCCTTGGGCAGGTCTTCCCAGCCCAGCGTGAGCAGGATGATGCGGCGTACGCCGTTCTTCACGGCAGGCTCCCTGGTCGGCGGCTGCCGAGGAGGCAGCCGGGCGCGGCTTGCCTCCCGGGTTTTTATCCCGCCGTGGAACGCAGGGTTCGCAGCCCTCCGCCTCGCCTCTCGGTCCAGACCCACCGCCGCATCAGTACGTGAGTATCTGTGCCGCGATGACGGAACCCTAGGCGCGCCTCACCGTGTGAGTCGATGCCAGCAAAGTACGCCCAGATCACAAGTGGTGAATCGGAGGATGAAGAACACGTTACCGGCGCCGCCCGGACCCGACCGCCGCCCGGTACCGTGACGGCGCGCGCTCTCTGCCCGTCTACTCGCTCGGCCGCGGCAGGTAGCGCGGCCTGGTCCGCTCGGCCCAGTGCGTCACCGGAATCGTGGCCAGGCCGAGGACGAGGAAGAAGCCGCCGAGCGCGAACCAGCCGACCTGGCCGCCGTCGACGCAGATCAGGGTGAGGATCGCCGGGGCCAGCGAGGTGCCGAGCAGGCTCGACCACAGCCCCTGCATACCCTGGTACTGGCTCTGCGCGTGCTCCGGCGCGAGATCGTAGCCGAGGGTGAACGATCCGGAAGCGTGCCACAGCTCGCCGGTGGTGTGCGCCACGCACCCGGCCGCGAGCAGGAGCACCGCGGCCCAGCCGGGCACGTCCGGCATCAGCCCCAGCAGCGGGCAGCTGATCAGGAAGAAGCAGCCCGCGTTGCGGAACGCCCGGGCGCCCTGCGCAATCGTGGTGACGCCGGCGCCGACCCGCACCTGGAAGAACACGCATATGAGCGTGTTGATCAGCAGGCAGAGGGCGACCGACCAGCGCGGCGCGTGGGTGTGCGAGACGATCCACAGCGGCAGCGGGATCAGCAGCACCTGGTACTGCAGGGTCATCAGGCCGTTGGCGATGGCCCAGGCGTTGAACGGCACGTCCCGCGCCGCGCTCCAGCGCCGTTCCCTGGCCGGGCGCGGCAGCGGCTCGAGATGCGGCAGCCGGCGCAGCATCGCCGCGCTGATCAGGAAGGTCACCGCGTTGCCGAGGATCAGCAGCTCGTAGGCGAGCCGGGTGTCGACCTCGATGGCGCAGGCCGCGACCAGGGTCCCGATCGCGATCCCGGCGTTGGTGGTCGCGCGCAGCCTCGAGCGGAACGCGGCCGCGCCCTCGCCGCCGATCCGCCGGGCCAGCCCGCCGCGCACCGCGTTCGAGGCGCCGTTGGCCAGCAGGTCGAGCGCCGCGACGAGGACGAGGCCGGCGAAGTCGTGGATCAGTACGTAGCTCGCCATGGTGACGCTCATCAGGACCAGCAGCGCGAGCTGGACCTCGCGCGGGCCGCGCCGGTCCGCGAGGTCGCCGATGAACACCGCCGCGGACACGCCGACCACCCCGGCGACGGTCAGGCCGAGCCCGGCCCGGGCGGCGCTGAGGTGCACGACGCGGGTGAAGTAAAGGATCGACGACGTCATGAACATGCCGTTGCCGATGGTGTTCACGAACGTGGAGGTCATCAGGACGCGCTGGGAGCCCGGCCCCGGCCCGGACAGCCGGTCCGCGACGGCGCGCAGGCCGCGGGGAGAGGCGTCGACGGCCGGAGCAAGGTGCGGGGAATCGGTGTCAGCCGTCGCGAATGCCATGGCCCTGACCGTAATGTAAGAGTCACGTGGCCATCAAGTGAGTTACCGGATCTTCGTCGAGGTCGCGGCACCGGTATCGAGGACACCGGTGCCGCGACCTCGACGCGACCGACGCCGGGCCGGAGCGAGCCCCGACTACGGAATGATCGACTGTGCGTGGTGGAACACGTTGCGCGGATCCCACAGCCGCTTGGTCTGCTGCAGCCGGGCGTAGTTCTGCTTGTAGTACAGCCGCGGGTACTTCGGTGCCCGCTCCGTCGCGACCCCGAGGTCGATGTCGGGGTAGTTGACGTAGCAGCCGTCCGTGGTGCGGTCGTGCCTCGCGTCGGAGATCTCGGGCACGCCGCCGGTCTTGCGGTAGACGTCCTCGTAGAAGGCCCGCATGAACTTCAGATGCGCCTCGTCCTGGGCGGGCATCGTCCAGTACGTCTGGTACTGCAGCTTCATGATCGAGTCGCGCTGCGGAACGGCGGTCTCCGTCGGGGCGACGGCGTTGGTGCGGCAGCCGTAAGAGTCGACCTGGCACAGCGTCTGGGTCAGGTCCACGCCCTCGACGTCCTTGGTCAGCCAGTGCCACAGTGCGGCGATCTGCTGGTCCGTGAAGGGCTTGCGGTGGTAGGCGGACTTGTACTTGCCGCGCTGGTTGGGGCCCGAGCCGTTGACCGTCATCGTCTCCTGGAACCACGGCATCTGACGACGCTTCTCCACCACGGATACCGCGGATACCGGGGACAGCGCGGACATCTGGGGCTGGAACTGCGCGCCGGCGGAGGCCGCGAGGTCGGTGAGCACGATCGGCTCGGTGCTCAGACCCTCCTGGATCGCGGCCAGGTACTCGTCCAGCGGCCCGGTCTCGTCGCGCATCCAGTGGCTGCCGAGCGCGAGGTTGCCGTTGGTCTTGTGGGTGAGCTTCAGGATGCTGAACAGGTCCTGGTAGACGCTCTCGTCCGGGCCGCTGTGCCGGGCGAAGAACTCGCCGAAGTTCTTCAGCAGCCGGGCGAAGTCCCCGGGCTTCTTCAGGATCTCGGCCCACGGCCAGGCGATGGAACTGAGCCACACCCGGGCCGGCGGCGTCGGCAGCGCCCCGGTGAAGTAGTAGCGCAGCACCATGCCGAAGTTCCCGCCACCGCCGCCGGTGTGCGCCCAGAACAGCTGCCCGGTGTCCGACATGGGCGGATCCGAGCGGTGCGCGCAGGTGACCTCGACCTCCCCGCCGCGCACGGTGACGACGTCCACCTGGACGAGGTGGTCGACGATCAGCCCGTTGCGACGGGAGAGCACGCCGTACCCGCCGCCGCAGATGTGCCCGCCGACGCCCACCGAGTAGCAGGACCCGCCGGGAGCCGTCACGCCGTACCTGCGGAACAGCTGGCAGTACATGTCCCAGTTGGTCGAGCCGGACTCGACGCAGTACGCGGGCCGGCCGTACTTGTCCTCGGTGCGGTGGATGCCCTTCATGGTGCTCACGTCGAGGATGGCGCCGCCGGTGTTCTCGACGAAGTCCTCGTAGCAGTGCCCGCCACCGCGGATGGTGGGGCGCAGATCATGCTTGAGCGCCTCGCGCACGGCGGCGACCGCGCTGTCGTCGTCGGTGATCAGCTGGATGTAGCGCGGCTCGCTGGTGAAGCGCTGGTTGAAGCCCTGGCTCAGGGTCTGGTAGCGCCCGTCGTCCGGCAGCACCCGCAGCCCGTCGAATCCGCTTGCGTATTCCGCGTCCGCGAGCGGGCCGGCCTGGCCCGGCACGACGGCGGGCGGCGCGGCGGCGGCCGGCTGGGCGTCGGCCGCCGCGGGCGGGGCCGCGACACCGCCGAGCGCCGCCCCGGCGGCCACCGAACCGGCCGCGCTGCGTAACAGCCCACGACGAGAAACCTGGAGACCCATCTCTACCGCCTTCGCCAGCTTACTTCACGATTCACCACATATCAGACATTCGCGCGACGACGGTAGCAGGCGGTACGCCGGATCGCGCACTGACACTCCGCCCCGCACCCAGACAGGCCCGGTCGGAACCGACGACGTACCCTTAATCCATGTTCTCGCCTCAAGGCCCGTCACTGCGTGAACTGATGATCCAGGCGATGTCCTCGGTCGAAGGCGGATACGACCTGCTTGCGCCGAAGTTCGACCGCACTCCTTTTCGCACGCCCGACGACGTGCTCGACGCGTGTGCCGACGCCTTGCGGCCGCTCGGCCCGTTCGACCGGGGACTGGACGTGTGCTGCGGCACCGGCGCGGGTCTGGGCGTGCTCGAGTCGCTGTGCGCGGGGCGGGTCACGGGCGTGGACTTCAGCGGCGGCATGCTCGCGCAGGCGCGCGACGCGTACCGGGACGCAGAGTACGTCCGTGCCGATGCCCGCGCCCTACCCCTGGCCGAAGCCTTCGATCTGGCGGTCACCTTCGGGGCGCTCGGGCACTTCCTGCCCGCCGAGCGGCCCGCGATGTTCGCCGGCGTGCACCGCGCGCTGCGGCCCGGCGGGCTGTTCGCCTTCCCGATCAGTGCGCCGCCCCCGGTCACCTCCTCCGCGTATTGGGCGGCGTCCGGGTTCGACCTGGCGATGCGCGTGCGCAACGCGCTCTGGCGCCCCCCGTTCGTCATGTACTACCGCACCGTCTCGCTGGACGCGCTGCGCGCCGACCTGACCGCAGCCGGTTTCACCGTCTCGACCGTCCCCCTCAGCTCCCTGGGACGACGCGCCGACTCGAGCCCGCACTTCGGGCTCGTCCTCGCACGTAAAAGCGACGCGCGCTGATCTTCGGCGCGACGGGGTTCCGGGGCTTCGGTGCTCCGGCGCTTCGGGGCTCCGGGCGGGGCACGCCGCTGTTCCGGCCGGAGCGTGTGCGTCACGGCTCGAGGTCGACCACGCCTCGGCCGCTGCGGATATCGAAGGGCACCCATCGAGACGTGAACACCCGCGCCCAGTTCTCCAGCTTCGCCTCGAGCCCGACGTGCTGCAATAAGACGACGTGGCCACCCGATGTGTGACACGCGCGCGGCCGGGCCAGCACGGCAGCGGATGAGGCCGGTTCGCTGGGCTACGGCCGGTCAGTCTGATGTTCAGAACTACGTAGCCGCCGAACCGGTGCTCTCGTCGACGCGGGCCTGGACGCGCTCGATGTCCGCGCGCATGCCGAGGCGCGAGTAGATCTCCAATGCCTGGTTCAGATACGTCGCGCCCTGGACGGTATCGCCCGTGGCCGAGTAGTGCTCGGCGATTCCCTCGAGGGACACGGCCTCGTCGTCGGGCTTGCTCAGCTCGCGGTTCATGGCCAGGGCCTGCTGGTAGAGATCGAGGGCGCGCGGGCGGTCACCGCTCGCGGCGACGGCGGCGGCGTAGTGGTTGAGCGCCCACGCCTCGTTGCCCTGATCCCCGATCTCGCGATAGATCTCCAGAGCGTGAACGAGGGTTTCGCTCGCCCCGGGATTGTCCCCGATCGCAGATCGCACACTCCCCAGATCCGTCAGCGCGTTGGCCTCGCCGAGGCGATCGCCCACCGTACGGAAGATCTCCAGGGCTCCGGTGTGGGCCTCGTCGGCCCCGGCATAGTCCTGCGTTCTCTCCCGCAGGCGCCCCGCCTCGCTCAGCACGTAGGCCTCACCGAGCTGGAACCCGATAGCACGGCAGATCTCCAGCGCCTCGATGAAGGCCTCGCCGGCCCCCGGGTAGTCGCCGGTACTCATCCGCGCACGCCCCAGGCCGTTCAGTGCGGTGGCTTCGCCGAGTCGGTTGCCGATCACCCGAAAGATCTCCAGCGCGCCGGTCAGTGCGTCGCCGGCCCCGGGATAGTCCCCGCCCAGCGAGCGCACTTGCCCCAGGTTGTTCAGGGCATTGGCCTGGCCGAGGCGGTTGCCGAGTACTCGGAAGATCTCCAGCGCCCTGGTCAGTGCCTCGTCGGCCGCGGGATAGTCCCCGGACACATGCCGCACGCGGCCGAGCTCGGCCAGCGCGTTGGCCTGGCCGAGAGGGTTGTCGAGCACGCGGAAGATCTCCAGGGCCCGGGTCAGCGCGTCGTCGGCCGCGGAGTAGTCCCCGGTCACGTACCTCACGCGGCCGAGCTCGGTCAGGGAGTTGGCTTGGCCGAGAGCGTCTTCGTGCACACGATAGCTCTCAAGGGCGCTGGCCAGCGCGTCGTCTGCCCCGGCATAGTCCCCGGTCGTGTACCTCACGCGCCCCAGATCGGTCAGTGCATTGGCATGGTCGGCGGGGTGGCCCGCGTTTTCGGCGCTGTCGGCCGCGGCCTGGTGGACCTCGAAGGCGCGAGTCCAGGGGCCGTCGGTGAGCAGGATTTCGGCCAGGCCCGCGCCTAGGGCGATGGCGTGTCCGACGAGACCGTGAGTGTGGGCGTGGGTGAAGGCGGCGTCGAGATCGGGGTGCTCGATGCGCAACCAGGCGTGGGCGGCGTCCGGGTCGGCGAAGGTGGGGGCGAAAGCGGGAGCCGGACTGACGGGTGCGGGCCTCGGGAAGCGGGCGATGGGCTGGGAGGCCCTCTGCGCGGTGTGGGCGTAGTAGTGCAGCAGCCGGTCGAGGGCGGCCTCGCGCTCGGGTTCGGGATCCAGCGCCGTGGCCAAGGTGCGGGCGTGGGCGCGGATCAGGTCGTGGGGACGGTAGCGGCCCCGGGAAACGCCGGTCAGCAGACTGTGATCGGCCAGCCGCTGCAACAGCCCGTCGGCAGTCCCAGGGTCGCTGTCCAGGAGCGCGGCCGCGGCGTACGCGTCGAGCTCGGGACCGGGCAGCAGGCCGATGAGGCGGAAAAGCCTTTGCAGGTCCCCGGAAAGCTGCTGGTAGGAGAGCTCGAATACGGCCGGCACACTGCGGGTCCCATCGGTGAACCCGGCCAGTTCCTGCCCCGGCCGGCGGACCGTGAGCCGCTCGATCAGCACGCTGAGGTTCCAGGCTTCACCGCCCGTACGCACCAGCGCTCCGGCGATCAGCAACGCGAGCGGCAGGCGCCCGCACAGTGCGGCGGCCTGCTCCAGCAGCGCCTCGTTTCCCGGCTCCTCGCCGAGGCGGGCGGCTCTGCGCAACAGCGTCACCGCCTCACCCGGCGGCAGTACGTCCAAAGGCAGGGGCAGGGCGTCGTCCAGGGCCTTGAGCCGCTTGCGACTGGTGACCAGCACCAGACAAGTCGCGCAGGCGGGCAGCAGCGGGGTGACCTGCGCCTCGTCCACGGCGTTGTCCAGCACGATCAGGGTGCGGGTGTCGGCGAGCCGGTCGCGGTAGAACGCGGCACGCGCGCCGAGCTCCGCGGGTATCTGCTGGGGCGGCACGCCGAGGGCGGAGAGCAGGGCGGCAAGGGCGTCGCCCGGTTCCCGGGGCGCGGTGCCCTGGGTGAAGCCGTACAGGTCCAGGAACAGCTGCCCGTCCGGGAAACGCGGGGCCAGGCGGTGCGCGGCACGCACGGCCAGGGCGGTCTTGCCCACCCCGCCC
>NZ_JAGSOG010000344.1 GCF_018139695.1 Actinospica durhamensis
CCCCGAACCCGCCTGGACCGAGGCGCGCGAACTCGTCCGCCGCACCGCCGAGGAACGCGGCTGGCACCTCGAGCCCGACTCGCCCGCGCTCGACCGGGCCTGCGACGCCGCCGCCGTGGTGCTGAGCATGGACGTACCCGAACTCGTCCCGCTCCTCGGCGTCTACGCCGACGCGGCCGAACGCCTCGCCGAACAGGAGGTCGCGACCGTACTGACGATGGGCGAGCAGGCCGACATCGTGCGCGGCGTGGTCGTCGGCACCGTCCTCGGCGAGGAACTGCTGGCCGCACTGCGCCTTCTGGCCCAACGCAGCGTCACCCTCAAGTTACTCCAGCCGATCGACGCCCACCCCGCCAAGGCCGACCACGACGAAGCAGAACCCGGCCACGCCCCTCACGAAACCCCTGGTCAGGACGACGCACCCGACGAACCGGCTGCGCCTTAGCAAGATCCGAACCTTTTTCTTAACGGATTCTCGACTGCGACGCCCGGCTGTCTCATCCAGGTGAGGCACAGTTGTTCTGTGACCGCAACCAGTTCCGGACCGACCCATGCGCGGCCGTCCTCGGCCGCCATGGCCGGCGTGCTGCCCCGCCCCGGGCGCGGCTGGACGTACGCACTCGTGGTCGCCATCGCCGCGGGCGTCCTGCCGATCCTGGTGATCTGGTGGCAGGGCACGACCCCGAGTTCACTCGACTCAGCCGGCGGCATCCTCACCGCGGCCGGGCAGATATGCGGGCTGCTCGCCGCGTACCTGCTGCTGGTGCTGGTCGCCCTGATGGCGCGGATACCGCTGCTCGAACACCGGGTCGGCTCCGACGTGCTGACCAGGGTGCACCGGGCGCTGGGCGAGTACACCGTCTCCCTCGCCCTGTGCCACGCCCTGCTGATCATCCTCGGCTACGCGCTGACCCTGCACACCAACCCCGTCTCCGAGGCGGTCACCCTCGAGCTCGACTATCCGGACGTGCTCATGGCCACCGCGGCCCTCGGCCTGCTGCTGTGGGTCGGCGTCGTCTCGGCCCGCGCGGTGCGCCGGAAGCTGGCCTACGAGTCCTGGTACTTCATCCACCTCTACGTCTACCTGGCCATCGGGCTGGCCTTCTCACACGAGTTCGCCGACGGCTCCGAGTTCTCCGCCAACGCGCGCAACCGGATGCTGTGGGTCGGCGCGCACGTGGTGGTGGCCGCGCTGCTCGTGCTCTACCGGGTGCTGGTGCCGATCTCCCGCTCGCTGCGGCACGACGTGCGGGTCAGCGCGGTGGTGCGCGAGTCCCCGGGCGTGATCTCGGTCCACCTGACGGGCCGTGACCTGCGCAAGCTGCGGATCGAGCCGGGCCAGTTCCTGCGCTGGCGGTTCCTCGACAAGGCGCACTGGTGGCAGTCGCACCCGTACTCGATCTCCGCGCCGCCCACCGACCGGAAGCTGCGGATCACGGTCAAGGACCTCGGCGACGGCAGCGGCGCGCTGCGGCACCTGAAGGCGGGCACGAAGGTCTGGTTCGAGGGCCCCTACGGCGCCTTCACCGCGCGCCGGCTCGACCCGGCCAGCGGCGGCAAGGTGCTGCTGATCGCGGGCGGCGTCGGGATCACCCCGCTGCGCGCCCTGTTCGAGTCGCTGCCTGGCGGCGGCGGTTCGGCGATCCTGCTCTACCGCGCCTCCACCCCGGCGGACCTGGCGCTCTACCGGGAGCTGAGCCAGATCGCGGAGCGGCGCGGCTTCGGCCTGTATCCGCTGGTGGGTTCGCGCGAGAGCTCCCCCGACCCGTTCTCCCCAGCCGAACTGCACCGGATGGTGCCGGATCTGGCCGACCGGGACGTGTACCTGTGCGGCCCCTCCGGGCTGGTCCACGCCGCCAAGCGGGGCCTGCGCCGGGCCAAGGTGCCGGCGCGGCGCGTGCACGTCGAGTCCTTCGATTTCTAGCCGACCGAGGTAGCTACCGATGCGCAAAGTACTGCTGGCCCTCACGCTCACCGCCGTCGGCCTCGCCCTGCTGCTGTCGTTCAAGTCGCGCGGTAGCTCCATCGCCGCCCTGGGCACCACCAGCACGGTGCAGAACAACACCGAGGCGAACACCTCGGCGCAGACCGGCGCGTCCGCCTCGCCCTCCCCGTCGGCGACCTCTTCGGCCGCCTCACCGAAGACGTCCTCCTCCTCTTCGTCCTCGCCGTCGAGCTCGAAGAAGGCGGCCAGCGGCACCTACACCGGTACCGCCGTCGACACCCGCTACGGCCCGGTGCAGGTCCAGGCCGTCGTGAGCGACGGCAAGCTCACCAACGTGAACGTGCTCCAGGTCCCGGACAACGGCAACTACGAGGACCAGATCGTCTCCATCGCGCTGCCCGAGCTCAAGTCGGAGGCGCTGGCCGCGCAGAGCGGTAACATCGACAGCATCTCCGGCGCGACGTTCACCTCCGAGGGCTACGCCCAGTCGCTCCAGGCTGCCCTCGACCAGGCCGGGCTGTAAGCCGTGAGCCTGCGGCGGGCCGCCGAACCGGTGATGGGCACGGTCTTCTCGGTCGCCGTCCCCGAGGGCTGCGACCCGGACCTGTTCGCCGCCGCCTGGTACGAGGCCTGCGCGCTGCTGCACCGGATCGACGAGGTCTACTCCCCCTTCCTGCCCGAGAGCCCCGTCTCCCGGATCAGGGACGGACGCCTGTCCCCCGGCGACCTCGACGGCCAGCCCGACCTGTCCGAGGCCGAAATCACCGAGTTCCGCGAGGTGCTCGGCCTGTGCGCGCAGCTGCGGACCGAGACGCGCGGCGCGTTCGACGCGTGGGCCGTGGGCGACCCGCCGAGCTTCGACCCCTGCGGCGCGGTCAAGGGCTGGGCCGCCGAACGCGCCTCCCGGCTGCTCGCCGACCGCGGCCTGCCGGCCCACCTGCTCAACGCCGGCGGCGACGTCCGGCTGCGCACCAGCGGCGCCGGCACCGGCTGGGTCGTCGGCGTCGAGGACCCGCACCGCCCCGACCGGATCCTGTTGCGGCTGCGCCGGAGCGAGGGCGGCGTGGCCACCTCGGGCACCCGCCAGCGCGGCGCGCACGTGTGGGATCCGCTGCACCGCCGCCCCGCGTCCGGGCTCGTCCAGGCGACCGTCACCGGCCCCGATCTCGCCCTCGCCGACGGCTACGCGACCGCCGCGATCGCCTTCGGCACCGAGGCCCGCCCGTTCCTGACCCGGCTGGCCGAGCGCCACGGGTACGAGTCCTTCACCGTGGACGAGCAGACCGGCGTGTGGTGGACCCCCGGCCTGGAGGAGTACGTGCCGGAACTGCGCGACGTCCGCCGCCCGGGCTGACGACCCCTCGGACCGGGCCGATGGGCCCACGGAAGCGGACTTCCTGGGGACTTGGGCTCACTCTCAAGGGTGATCGCCCTCGGTTGCCCTTGGAACGCGGCGCCGAAGGGGGTGTCATGGAGACACGGCGGTCGCACCCGCGTCCGCCGGACCGTGGTGACAACACGCTCCCCCAAGCGAAGACCGCACCACACTTCCCCGGAAACCCGCGCACTGCCCGGCGCGGGTTTCCTCATTTCCCGGGGGGCTCGGCGTGCGCGGGATCCGCGTCGGTCGCCGACTGCTGCTCCTGCTGCGGCTCCTGCTGAACCGGGATGGCCGCCGGCGGCTGCGCCAAGCGCGCACTGAGATCCAGCAGACGCGCCGTCAGCACATCAGCCCGGCCGCGCTCCGCCTCGAGCTGCGTCCGCAGCCGCGCGAGCTCCTCCTGAGCGGCCGTCAGCTGCGCCGCCGCGCTCTCCCTGGCCTGCGCCGCGTGCCGCGCGTCGGCCTGCGCCTCGGTGGCGATCTGACGCGCCGTCTCCACCTCGCGCGCGAGCGAGTCGGCCCGCTCGTTCGCCGCCTGCGCGCGGGCGGTCTGCGACTCGGCCCGCTCCTGCTGCATCTGCGCGGCGGCCCGCGCCCGCTCCGCCGCGACCAGCGCCTCGGAGCGTTCCGCAGTGGCCTGATGCGTCGCAGCCTCGGCCCGTTCCCGCGCCGCGGCCTCGCGTACCGCCTGCTCCCTGGCCTGCTCCGCCTCCCCCTGCGCGGCCAGCGCCCGGACGAGCGCCGCGTCCCTGGCCGCCTCGGCGTCCCGCGCGGCCTGCTGCGCCTGGCGTGCCTGCGCCGCCTGCTCACGCGCCTCGCGCTGCGCCTCGCCGCGCGCCGCCACGGCCTCGGCCTCGCGCGCCGCCGCCTGCCCGGCCTCGTCCAGCGCCTGAGCCGCCGTCGCCTGCGCGCCCCTGGCCTCCTGCTCGGCCTCCTGGCGCCGGGCCCGCTCCTGCTCGGCCAGCGCGACAGAGGTCTGCGTCTCGGCCCGGGCGGCCTCGGTGGCGGCCTGCGCGTCGCGCGCCTCGGCCGCGGACGCGGCAGAGTGCGCGGCCGCCTCCGCGCGCACGGCGGCGATCTTCGACTCCACCCCGGCCGCCGAGAGTTCGCCGTTGAGGGAGTGGGCGAGCAGGGTCGCGGACTGCTCGAGCCGTTCCACCAACTCCCAGGCCTGCGCCAGCTGCCCCGGCAGACCCGGGGCGTTGCGCTCGCGCGACCGGGAGTTGCGCGCGGCCTTGAGACACGCGTCGTCGTTGTCGCGGCAGTACTGGAACGGACGGCCCGCCCCCACGCGCTGCGGAACCGGCCGCCCGCAGTGCAGACACGGCCGGGTCAACACCGCGTCCGCGGGCTCTGCGGCACCGGCGCTGGACACGGCGGCGGACGGGGGCGTGGGCGCGGCGGCGGTCATGACCGCCCAGGATACCGGCCCCGACCCCCGGTCGGCCTGCCTCAGCCGGCCTGGCAGTGCGCGTCGAGGTTCGCCAGCAGCTCGTCGTAGATCTTGACCAGGGCCTTGGGCGCGAAGGTGCGCTCGAAGAACCCGCCGATGCCGCCGGCGCCGTTCCAGGCCGTCTCGATCACCACGCCGGTGTGTCCGTCCTCGGACCCGGTGACGGTGTAGGTGGTCACCATCGAGGAGTTCGCGTCGGTCTCCACCAGCACCCCGTCGGCCGGCGCGGTGACCGTGATCAGGCAGTCGCGCACCCGCTTCTCGGTGGCCGCGAACCTCCAGCTGACCACGGTGCCCGCGCCCGCCCCGCCCTCGCGCAGGGTGTAGTCCGAGTACTGCGACGGCAGGATCTTCGGCCGCACCGTGGCGTAGTCCGCGAGCGCGGCGGCCACCTGCCCGGCCGGGGCGTGGACGTGAGCGGCGGCGACGGCGCGGACCTGGGACATGCGAGGCTCCTTGAGGGTGGATCAGACGTACTGCGGGCGGGCGTGCTCCACCGCCGCGGCGGCCGAATCAGGGGTCGATCCGGCCGGAGACACGGCGCGGGCCGGGCCGCCTGCTCGGCGGCCCGGCCCAGCTTAGCCCGTGCGGCGCGCGCCCCCGCTCAGGCCCCGCCGCCCATGCCCGCCTGGATGGTCTCCTGCGACATGGGCCCCGAGTTGATCAGCACGCCGCCGATCACCCCGGCCAGCAGCAGCGAACCCACGGCGGCCCAGGTCGCGATGGTGTACCCGTGCACCTGGGCCTGGGCCTCGGCGAGCAGCTGCACCGGCGTGAGCGTGCGCGCGGTGGCCGGGTTGGAGGCGACCGCGGACGGGGGCAGGGCGTGCGCGGTGATGTACGCGCCGCTGGCCGAGACCGCGATCGTATTCAGCAGCGCCGTGCCGATGGACCCGCCGACCTGTTGCGCCGTGTTCAGCGTGGCCGAGGTGACCCCGGCGTCCTGCGGCGCGACCCCGGCCGTGGCGACCGCGAACACCGGCATGAAGGTGAGCCCGAAGCCGAGGCCCAGCAGGATCTCGGCCGGCAGCACCTCGGCGGCGTAGGACCCGCCGACCGTGATCTGCGTCATCCACGCCATGCCGCCCGCGGCCAGCAGCATGCCCGGGATCAGCAGCAGCCGCGGCGACAGCTTGGTCAGCAGCCGCGCGGCGATGCCGATGGAGGTGATGATCAGCGTCACGCTCATGGGCAGGAAGGCGAAGCCGGTGCGCAGCGCCGAATATCCCTTCACGCCCTGCAGGTAGTAGGTCAGGAAGAGGAAGACCCCGAACATCGACAGGGCGGCCAGCGCCATCAGCGAGAAGCTGCCGGCCCGGTTGCGGTCGACCACGATGCGCGGCGGGAGCAGCGGCGCGCTGAGGCGGCCCTGGAGCACGGCGAAGCCGATCAGGGCGAGGACGGCGACAGCGAAGAGGATGAGCGTCAGGCTGTTGCCCCAGCCGTCGCTGGCGGCCTTGGTGAACCCGTAGACGAGCGCGAGCAGCCCGCCGCAGCCCAGGATCGTCCCGCCGTAGTCGATCTCCACCCGCCGCCGCGGCGCCCGGTCCACCACGAACACGACCGCCCCGATCACCGCCACGACCGCGATGATGACGTTGACGTACATGGTCCAACGCCAGGTCAGATAATTGGTGATGACGCCGCCGAGGATGAGCCCGATGGCGCTGCCCGCGCCCGCGATGGCGCCGAACACCCCGAAGGCCTTGGCCCGCTCGTCCGGGTCGGTGAAGGTCGTGGTGAGCAGCGAGAGCGCGGCCGGCGCGAGGATGGCGCCGAAGCAGCCCTGCACGGCCCGCGCCCCGAACAGCATCCCGCCGCTGACCGAGGCCCCGCCCAGCGCCGAGGCGGCGGCGAAGCCGATCAGCCCGATCAGCAGCGTGTTCTTGCGCCCCACGAAGTCGACGATCTTCCCGCCGAGCAGCAGCAGCCCGCCGAACGCGAGCGTGTAGGCCGTCATCACCCACTGCTTGTCCGCCGGCGCGATGTGCAGGTCCCGCTGGGCGGAGGGCAGCGCGATGGTGACCACGGTGATGTCGAGCACGATCATCAACTGGCTGAGTCCGATGATGACCAGGCTCCACCAGCGCTTGGAGTCCGGCGCCTCGGCGGCCGCGGCCGTGTTCGCGTCGGCCGCCGCAGCCGGATCCACCGTCGCGGCGGGTGTCTCTGAGATCTGCGTACCGGATGTCTCGGAAGTCTCGGATATCTCGGCCACCTGACGGCTCCCCTTCTGCCGTTCGGCGCACCGGGACGGCGCGCACCAGGATTAAAACTACCAGCAGAGTTCTGCGATCTTGGGAACGGGGCACGGGTTTCCGATGGGATTCGACGACGTCACGGACGGGCTTGGCGCGGCGTCGCACGGGGCGGGAACCGCTGATCCCGGGGGCAGCCCCAGCAGCCGAAACGCAAGCCCTCCACCGACTCATCCCCACCCTCCACTCACACGAATATCCACAGGCTCCACAGCGTCGAACGTCCCGTAAGATCTTCAAGTTCCTCAGGCCCCTCAAGATCTTCAAGACATTCAAGTTCCCCACTATTCTTCTAGGAGAAATCGATCATGGCGACATTCCCCATGACGCGCGTGCGCGTCGGCGCGGCGAGCAGCGCGGCAGTGGTCACACTTCTGGTCACCGCGGCCCTGGGCAATCAAGCACTGAGCAGCTGGCGCACGGCGCGCGAGAGCAGCGGCGCCTGGAACGGCTGGGTCAGCGTCCTGTTCCAGCCCACCCAGCTGGTCGGCTGGAGATTCAGCGCACCGAGCGGCACGGACGGCACCGACCACTGGCTGGCGCCGTTGGTGTTCAACGTCGTCCTGGTCGTCGGCGCGACCGTGCTGGTGGCCCTGACCTCTCGCTCCGGAGGCCGGCTCGCCGCGGCGGCGGCCACCTGGGGCGCCGTCACCCTCGTCGGCGGCATCGCCGCCGCCGTCTGCACGCCGCTCGCCTACGCGGGCGTGCGCGGACCGGCCGCCCAGGCGTTCGCCCTGTCCGTCCCCCTCGGCCTGAGCCTGGGCTTCATCCTCGGCTTCATCGCCGCTCTGCTCGCCCTGGTCTTCGGCGGCGAAGGCGCCCCCGCCAGTAACTCCGCCGAAC
>NZ_JAGSOG010000345.1 GCF_018139695.1 Actinospica durhamensis
GGGCCGGGGCGGGCGCGGGCGCGGCGGTGGCGCTGTCCGTCGGCAACGCCTTCGTGCGCGGCAGCGTCACCGAGGGCACGGTCAACCTCGCCGTCCTGGTGCTGCTGCCCGGCGCCGTGCTCGGCTACGTCTCCGACCTCGCCACGAAGGTGGAGGCGCGCTCGCGCCGGGCCGCGCAGCTCGAGGCCGCGACGATGGAGCGGGAACGGCTGGCGAGCGCCGTGCACGACTCGGTGCTGCAGGTGCTGGCGCTGGTGCAGCGGCGCGGCGCCGAGATCGGCGGTCCGGCGGCCGAACTGGGCCGGTTGGCCGGGGAGCAGGAGGCGGCCCTGCGCGCCCTGGTCGCGGCCGAGATCGCCACCCGGCATCCGGACGGCGCGGCCGACGTGTGCGCCGCCCTGCGCTCCTTCGCCACGGCGCGGGTGACCCTGGCCCTGCCGGCCCGCCCGATCCTGCTGCCCGCCCCCGACTGCGCCGAGCTCGAGGCGGCGGTGCGGGCCGCGCTGGACAACGTCGCCCGGCACACCGGCCCGCAGACCGCGGTGTGGATCCTGGCCGAGTACACCGGAACCGGCGTCACCATCACGGTGCGCGACGACGGCCCGGGCATCCCAGCCGGGCGGCTGGCCCAGGCCGAGGCCGAGGGCCGGCTCGGTATCGCCCAGTCGATCAGGGCGCGGATCCTACGCCTGGGCGGCACGGTCCTGATCACCGCGCCGCCGGGTCAGGGAACGGAGATAGAGATGCAGGTCCCGATCACGGACCCGGAGCAGGGCACGAAGACGGCGAGGCCGAGGGCGGCGGTCGCGGCGGAGGCGGCGGCGTGAGCGGCGCCCAACCGGACGCGGCCGCCGGGCCCGCGCGGGTGCTGGTGGTGGACGACCACCCCATCTGGCGCGACGCGGTGGTGCGCGACCTGGCCGCCGCGGGCTTCGACGTGCGCGCGACCGCCGGGGACGGCGAGCAGGCGGTGCGGATCCTGGCCGGCGTGCCCTGCGACATCGCCGTCCTCGACCTGCATCTGCCCGGCCTGTCCGGACCCGCCGCGATCAAGGCCCTGCTCAGCGCCTGCCCCGGCCTGCGCATCCTGGTGCTCAGCGCCAGCGGCGAGCAGCAGGACGTGCTCGACGCGGTGAAGGCGGGCGCCGGCGGATACCTGCTGAAGTCGGCCAGCAGCGCCGAACTGGTCGACGCCGCGCGCCGCACCGCCGCGGGTGACGCCGTGTTCACCCCGGGTCTGGCCGCACTCGTGCTCGGCGAGTACCGGCGGCTGGCCGAACGCTCGGGGGAGCAGGAGGGCGCCGACACCCCGAGGCTGACCGAACGCGAGACCCAGGTGCTGCGGCTGGTCGCGACCGGGCTGACGTACAGGCAGATCGCCGAGCGGCTTGTGCTCTCGCACCGCACCGTGCAGAACCACGTGCAGAACACGCTGGCCAAACTCCAGCTGCACAACCGGGTCGAGCTGGTGCGCTACGCGCTGGACAACGGTCTCGGCGACGAGGACGACTGAGCCGGACGGCGGTCTCAGCCCGCTGTCTCGGCCGCCTTGATCAGCGGCACGTCCCGGGACAGCTCCCGGAACCCGAGGCCGTAGTACAGCGCGCGCGCCGCGGGATGCCCCGGCGCACCCAGGCAGACGACTGTCGCGTGCGTGGCCCCGGCCATGACCGCCTGCCGCATCCCTTGCAGCATCATCGACCTGGCGAGCCCCAGCCGCCGGTAGTCCGGGTGGGTGCCGACCGGCTCGAACTCGATGGACTTGTTCGCCTCGTCGAACCACATGATCGTCGAGGCCGCCATGGTCCCGTCCGGCGCCTCCACCAGCAGGTGCAGGTCGCCCCGGTAGGCCGCGGTCTCCCGGACGGCCTGGTAACTCCGGACGGAATAGGAGGACGGATACCACGCGTCCACGTGGGCCTGGACCACGGCTTGCGGCCCGACCTCGTCGGCGGTGCGGAACCGGAATCCCTTCGCCAGCGCCGTCGGCTGTATCTCGTCCAGGTCCCGCTCGTTGAGCTGGGTCCAGTCGCCGTCCTCGCCCAGCGCCTCGGCGTCGGACCGATAGCCGTGCGCGGCCCAGCGGGTCAGGGCGTACTCCTCCGCGTTCGTCGGCAGCACGGTGCGCTCCAGGCCGAGCGTGACCGCCTCGTACCACTCGATCACTTCGTCGATCAGGTCCGTGTGCTCGGGATGGATCTGGTAGCTCAGCGAGGCGCCGGTGACCTGGCTGACCGAGCCGTCGTTGCGCCGGACCTCGCGCGGCAGGAACGCCCAGCCCCACGCCACGAGTTCGCCGTCGGAGTACCACAGCCGCCGCGGCCAGGTCTTGCCGTAGGGGATGGACCCCTGGCCCCAGATCCAGGACAGTTCCCCGTACGACGCACCGCCGTTGATGTGGTCCGGCCGCAGAGCGGTGACGCGTTGGGCGAGACCCTGCATGAGCCGCACGTCCGCCGCGGTGAGAAGCTCGAAGTCCGTCACGCTAGGCCACTGTGCCAGGACTCCACCACGCCGTCGAGCCGTTTTGCCGGACCGCCCCGGTGCCGGTGCCGGTGCCGGCCAGGACGCCGGCCCGCATCAGGACACGGATTTCTGAGTACTGCGGAGCCCGTACTTGAGTACCTCAGCCGATGTGCCGGCCGGCTCGCCGATGGTCTGATCGAGGTATGTACGAATTCGAGTACGACGAGTCCGAGCCGCCCCGCCCACGCCGTCGACGCGTGCTGTGGTTCGGCGGCGCGGCCGTCGCGGTCGCGGTCGCGGGGGCGCTGTACGCCGCCTACACGGTGCTCTCCTCCGGCTCGCCCATGTCGGCTCCCACCAGCGCGGGCGCCGGCGCCGGGTCGAGCAGCGCCGGCCCGTCCCCGGTCTCGCAGCAGGCCGCGCAGCGCACCGCGCAGGCGTTCCTGAGCGACTGGCAGGCCGGGAACTACGCGGCGGCGGCGAACCTGACCGACTCCCCGGCCGCGGCGAAGGCCGCGCTGGCCGCCTACCGCTCCGGCCTGGGTCTTCGTGCACTGACACTCAAACTGCAGGACGCGAACGCCTACGGCGACGCGATGTACGGCGTGGCCGCGACCGTCTCCTCCGGCTCGGCCAAGGCCACCTGGAGCTACACCACCCAGCTGCAGGTCTACACCGGATCGCAGGGGCCGATCGTGCAGTGGCAGCCGGACGTGCTCGCGCCGAACCTGGCGCCCGGCATGAGCCTGAGCGTGCAGGCCGTGGCGCCCAGCGGCGGCACCGTCACCGACGCCAAGGGGAACGCGCTCTCCGCCGAGTCCGACCCCGGGCTCCAGCGGATCGCCACCCTGCTCGAGGGCGCCGCGAACACCGGGAACGCGTCCGCAGGCACATCAGGCCTCGATGTCGTCTACGACGGCAGCGACGGCACGCCGCTGACGCAGATACAGCCGGTGGCCCTGACCCAGCCCGTCGCGCACGGACTCGCCACCACGATCGACCCGAAGGTGCAGACCGCGGCGATGAACGCGGTCCAGCTCGACCCGCAGACCTCGATCGCGGTGATCCAGCCCTCGACCGGCTACATCCTCGCGATCGCCAACAACGACGGCGACAACGACGACGCGCTCACCGCCCAGATCGCCCCCGGCTCCACCATGAAGGTGGTCACCAGCGCCGCGCTGCTGAATCAGGGTATGTCGATGCACACCGACGTCGCCTGCCCCTACGCCTTCACCGTCACCGCGGTCGCCTTCCACAACTCCGACGGCGAGACCGAGCCCGCCGACACGCCGCTGATCAGCGACTTCGCCGCGTCCTGCAACAACGCCTTCACCAGCCAGTACCAGAAACTGGCCGACGGCACGCTGGCCGAGACGGCCAAGACCTACTTCGGCCTGAACGAGCGGTGGGACATCGGACTCGGCCAGGCCACCACGTACTTCACCATGCCGCCCGCGGCCGAGGACTCCGAGCTCGCGGCCGAGTCCTTCGGCCAGGGCGTGCTGCAGACCGCCCCGCTGGCCATGGCCTCGGTGGCCGCCACGGTGGACACCGGCGTCTTCCACCAGCCGATTCTGCTGCCGGGCGCCCACCAGATCAGCGCCACCGCACTGCCCTCGTCCACGGCGAGCCAGCTGCGCAGCATGATGCGGGCGGTCGTCACCTACTCCGACGGCACCGCCGCGAACGTCGGCTTCGGCCCGGACGTCTACGCCAAGACCGGCACGGCCGACCACGGCGCGGCCGGCACCAAGGCCAACTCCTGGATGATCGCCTACGACCCGAGCAAGGACGTGGCCATCGCCTGCGTCGTGCTGGACGGCGGCTTCGGCAACGAAGCCGCCGGTCCCGTGGTCAAGTCCGTCCTCGACGCGCTCTGAGCGCCGCCGCGCCCGCTACCGGACCGGGGCCGGTGCCGGGCGCGGGTCGGGCAGGTCGGCCGCGGCGGGGGTGCCCTCGGTCAGCACGCTGGTGCACTCGGGGCAACGCACCGCGGCGAGGGGAATACTGCGCGTGCAGAACGGGCAGTTGCGCTCGTTCGAGGCCTGGTCCTTGGCGAACATGCGCAGCAGCCTGGCCACCGGGTGTACGACCAGGAAGTAGATCACCGCCGAGGCGACCACGAACGAGATGAGGTCGTCTACGAACTGACCGTAGGTGAAGACGGAATGCTTGACGGTGAACTGGTACTTGTCCAGGCTCTGCTGATTGCCGAACAGCGAGAGCAACGGGTTGATGAACGAGGTGGTCAGGCCCTTGACGAGGCTGGAGAACTGGCCGCCGATGACGACCGCGACGGCCAGATCGACGAGGTTGCCACGGAGGATGAACTGTCGGAATCCCTTCATGGGCGACCAGGCTAGCCGTTCTCGGCCACAGGTCCAGCGGCGCCGCGCGGAGCACGGGTGCCCTACGGCGGCGCAGCGTGCGTGGGGAAAGCGACCTGGCCGCCGGGCGGCAGCACGGCCGAGGCGCCGCGGCAGCGCACCCGGATCGGCGCGTGTCCGCCCGGTCCCGCGCTCACCCGCACCCGGTGGTCGGCGATCTCCACGCTCAGCGCGTGTTCCCGGTAGGTCATCGAGAACTCCAGGCGGCCGAGTTCGACCGGCCAGTACGGGTTGAGGTACAGCACGTCGCCGCGCGTCTCGACCCCGGCGAAGCAGCGCTGGAGCACGTCGAGGGAGCCGGCCATCGCCGCCAGGTGCACGCCCTCCGCGGTGGTGCCGCCCTGCACGTCGGCCACGTCGCTGCGCAGCGCCTCCACGAAGTACTCCAGCGCGTCCTCGCGGTGGGCCCGGGCCAACACCGAGGCGTGCACCACGGCGCTGAGGGTGGAGCCGTGCGAGGTGCGGGCCAGGTAGTAGTCCACCACCTGCGGGATCGCGGCCGGATCCCAGGCGTAGCCGAGCCGCCCGAGCAGTCCGCGCAGCTCGCTCGCCGAGAGCAGGTAGAACAGCATCAGCACGTCGGCCTGCTTCGAGGCCTTGTACCGGTTGACGTCGTCGCCCTCGGCCTCCAGGATCCGATCCAGCCTCCTGATATCCGGGTGTCTGGCCCGCAGGCCGGCCCAGTCCAGCTCGTGCAGCTGCTCGTATCCGGCGAACTGGCTGATCATCCCGTCATCGTGGAAGGGAACGAACATCCGCTGCGTGATGTGGCCCCAGCGATCGACCTCCTCGACGCCCAGCCCGAGCGCCTCGGTCAGCTCCTCGCGCCGCGCCGCCGGCAGCAGTCGCAGCAGGGTCCTGGCACGCTCGAGCACCCACACGGCCATGACGTTCGTGTACGCGTTGTCGTCGATGCCCGGCTCGGCCGCGTCCGGATAGCGGGTGTGGAATTCGTCCGGCCCGACCACCCCGCGTAGCCGGTACCGGTCCAGGGCATGGTCGTACTCGGCCAGCGAACCGAAGAACCGGGCGATCTCCAGGAACATCTCGGAGCCGTGCCGCACCGCGAACTCCCGGTCCCCGGTGGCCTGGTAGTACTGCCAGATGTTGTACGCCACGGCCAGTCCGACGTGGCGCTGCAGGTGGGTGGCGTCCGACAGCCAGTGCCCGGAATCCGGGTTCAGGTGCAGCCGCTGGCTCGTCTCGGTCCCGTCGGCGCCGGACTGCCACGGGAACATCGCCCCACGCAGCCCCGCGTCGCGCGCGGCCCAGCGCGCCGCGTGCAGGCGGCGGTACCGGTATTCCAGCAGCGAACGCGCCACGTGCGGCAGCCGGGTGGTCAGCGCGGGCAGCACGAACAGCTCGTCCCAGAACACGTGCCCGCGGTACGCCTCGCCGTGCAGCCCACGCGCGGGCACCCCCGCGTCCAGACCGATCGTGTTCGGCGAGACGGTCTGGAGCAGATGGAACAGGTGCAGCCGCAGCACCGAGGCGGCCTCGTCGTCCCCGCCGAGATCCACCCGGCAGCGCTCCCACAGCTGCCGCCAGGTCCGCGCGTGCCGCCCGAGCAGCACGTCGAAGCCGTCCAGCCGGGCGAGCCAGTCCGTCGCCGCCTCCGCGGGCGCCACGATCGCCGGGTCCCGTCCGGTGAACAGCGTCGCCGTCTTCTCCACCGTGACCGGACGGCCCGCCTCGAGCGGCAGCAGCAGCTCGTGGCCCACGCACGCCCCCTCGGCGACCGCCCGGTACGTGCACGGCAGCTCGGCCCCGTCGCGCAGCGCCCGCGTCCGGATCGCCTGCGCGATCCGCACCCTCGACTGCACCGTCTCGGTCTCCACCAGCGCCGTGCCCTCGCCCAGCACCTCGGCCCGCTCCACCCGCAGATGCTTGCCGGACAGCTCGCGGTACCGCGCCACCCCGGCGTTGGCGGTCTCCCCGTCCAGCACCGAGCGCAGTGTCAGTGTGCCGCTCCAGTCCTGCGCGAGCACGGTCGTCTGCAGCGCGCCGACGTGCTCGAACTCCATGTGCGCGAACCGCCGCTGCACCACCCGGGTCGAGTGCCCGGCCGCGTCCCGGAAGCCGAGGTCGCGCACCAGCACGCCGAGCCGCAGGTCGAGCTGCTGGCGGTAGTGCGTCAGCTCGACCGCGCCCGCGTCGAACCACGGCCCGTCGTCCCAGCGCAGCCCGGTGGCGAGCCAGTCGGGGAGGTTGACCATGCTCTCGTTGGCCACCACGTGCCCGTCCACCACGTCGGTGGCCGCGTTGTACAGCCCGGCTACGTAGGTGCCCGGGTAGTGCACCGCGTCGGCGACCGACTCGGGCGCGGACCCGCGGGTGGCGAAGTAGCCGTTGCCCACCGTGCACAGGGTCTCGCGCAGCCGCTCATGCCCGGCGTCGTACCCCTCGTATTCCGTGGACCAGCCGGACCAGGCGGACATCCAGCCTCCCTCGTCGTGCCCCCCTGTCCCGCGCTGTTCCCACTAGTCCTGCTCGTCGTTCCCGCTCGTCCTGCGCGAAGCTCATCCGGTGTGCGAGGCGACCCCGCCCACGGTCACCCGGCGTCCCTCCAGCGTCCCGACGTCGTCCGCGGCGTCCTGGATGAGCCGGGTGCCCAGATCCACCAGCGCGCGGCCCGCGGCGAGCTCGTCCCCGATCTCGGGCACGTCGAAGTCGGTGGCCTTGCGCCAGGCGTCGCCGGCGCCGTGCCGGGTCCGCTCGTCCGTGACCAGCACCGCTTTCGCCGTGGTCCGGCCGTCCTCGGTGGTCAACTCCAATGTCACATGGCGACGTTCGACCCGCATCGTCATCCTCCTCCTTCCCTCACATCCTCCCCCCGATCGGCTGACGGCGCAGGCGGGTGAGC
>NZ_JAGSOG010000346.1 GCF_018139695.1 Actinospica durhamensis
AGCACGGTGCATCAGAACCCACATTCACTGCGGGCCTCGACACCACGCTAGGGCCATACGCCACAGGTCTGTCTCGAGAATCCGGAAACTCCCCAGCTGATCAAGCCCGCCCAGGACCTGCACCCATAGTCGATGACGGATCGCGCGCTCGCCGTGGTGGCGGTGAACGCGAGCACGGCGACGAGCGACGTGGTCACGGATGCGGTCCTCTTGTAGAGCACTGTGATTTCTCCCTCCCGATGCGCAGCGGTACGCCGCGCTCATCCCAGTGTTCGCGCCAACGGCGGCCGCGTCTTGAGTACTGGGTACCCATTCCCGGCGGGGGTTGCTGAACTGGCTGGCGGCCGGGTCACTCACCCGCTGGGGTCGTCGGCGGTTCAGCAGCAGATGATGCTTGCCACGGCCTTGCCGTAGTCCCCTGACGCGAAGTCCCTCGCTGGGATGGTGAAGTAGATCGTTCCGGCATCGCCCCAGCCCCATCCGAGCTCGGCGTCCTCGGCGAGCTGGAGGAGGTGAACGGCAGGACCGTCGGCATCACGGCGCGTCACCGGGACCGTGTACGAGGTGTCGGGCCATCCGAACGCGCAGTGCCGGCCTGCGGTGTTTCCATTGACGCCGCCCATTTTGGTGAGGATCAGGGACTGCGCGCCCCAGTGTTCGGTCTTGTCGAACTCGACATCGCCGTCCTCGACATCCCAGCAGTCCGGCAGGGCTGTTCTTTCCACCGCGTGAAGGGGTGTGACCGGGTAACTTCTAGCCGGTGTCGGGGCGGCTGTCTCGATCGCCCGAGTAGGGTCGGCGGGGATCACGCGGCACGTCTCGGGGCTGGAATGGTCCAGAGTCTGGTACTGCTCATACGGCATGTCCGGATCAAGGTGGAAGAAATTGAGCAGGCCCGGCCGTGTGGGCATTTCGTTCCCGAGCCACGGAGCGAGGGCATCGGTGTCGAGCACGGCGTGCAGAGACAGCGGGACGCCGCCGATCTGGGGCCACGGAGTTCCCGATTCGAGAAGAGCCGGGCCCCCGAGGCGGCATCGGCCAGTTGCCGCCGCCTCGTCCGACGATCGCTCCAATCGGAAGCCGCGGCGGGCCATGGCCGCGAACTGCCGGCCGGCGACCGTACCGAGCCGTTCGGCGGATACGCGCTGCGCACTGGCGGAGTCGTCAAAGTCCATGCCAGATCATCTCGACCCCGGACGGCAGGCGCCGGCCTGGATTACCAACTGGCACGCCCAGGTCCCTCAACGACATCACGCAAGCAAACTCAGTAGCGTCGACGGCCAGAGCGCGCGGCAGCGACCGCCGCGCCGCCCTGGAACAAGCGCCGGACAGTGCGCGTCAGTGGCCGCCAGTACGGTTCGGGCATGATGAGTCCCGTTGATATGGCTGCCGGAATGGGTGCCGCGCTGGACGATCGGGTCGAGGCCTCTGTCGGTTCCCGACCCGGTTCGCTGCCGAGTGGCGGGCGCCGTTGGGTGTCGGCGACGGATATCAGCACGCAGCGCTCGACGAGACGGAAGAGCGGCTGGGGGTAACTGCGAGGAAGTGACACCCCGGACACGGAACAGTTCGCTCCCACGGGCGACCCCCGTCGGCGTTCCCCAGGCAGCGGCCTTCAGCGACCGCCTTGGTGGCGGAGGGCGAAGATCGCTGCTTGCACGCGGTCTTGCAGCTCGAGTTTGGCGAGGATGCTCCGGACGTGGGTTTTGACGGTCTGTTCGCCGATGTCCAGGTCGCGGGCGATCTGGCGGTTGCTCAGGCCGCGGGCGATCAGCTCGAGTACGTCGCGTTCGCGCGGTGAGAGGGGCTGGAGGGGGTCCGGCGCGGGTGGGCGGCGCATTGCCTGGGTGAGTCGGGTGAGCAGCTCGGGGCTGAGGGTGGCGGTGCCGGTGGCGGCGTCGCGGATGGCGGCGATGACGTCGTCGGCGGGGGCGGTCTTGAGTAGGTAGGAGGTCGCGCCGGCGTGCATCGCGCGCACGAGGTTCTCGTCGTCGAGGGCGGAGGTGAGCACGATGACGGCCGGCCGGTGGGACGCGGCGGCCAGTGCCGCGATCACGCCGTGTCCGTCGAGTCCGGGCATGTAGAGGTCGAGGACGAGGACGTCTGGGCGCGTGGCGGCGGCGACGGCCACGGTCTGCAGGCCGTCTCCGGCTTCCCCGGCGACTTCGATGTCCGCCTCTTGGTCGAGGAGGTAGCACAGCCCGTCCCGCACGACGCGGTGGTCGTCGGCGATGACTACGCGGATCGTCATCGCACCGGCACCCGGACGGTCAGGGTCGTACCGCGCCCGGGTGCGCTGTCGATATCCACGCTGCCCCCGAGTTCCGTGGCCCGTTCCCGGATGTGGGCGATGCCGGAGCCGGTGTGCGCGGCACCCGGATCGAAACCGGTGCCCGTGTCGCGCACGGAGAGGGTGATTTGCCCTTCTTGCTGGGCTAGGAGGACGGTGAGGTGCTCGGCGTTGCCGTGTCGAACGGCGTTGATACAGGCCTCTTGGGTGATGCGCAGCAGGGCATGCTCGACCTGCGCGGGGATGGCGACGTCCTCGATGTGAGCATCGACTTCCACGTCGAGCCGATGGCGGTAGGCCGCGCAGATCTGGTGCAGGGCCTCGCCGAGCCCAGCGCCGTCCAAGCTCGCCGGACGCAGTTCGACCAGCAGCGCCTGCATGTCGTGCAACGCCTCCTCGCTGATTCGCTCGATCGTCTGCGCCTGCTGGTTGGTCGGGTCGGCCCGGCGCATCCCTGCGGCGATCATTCGCAAGCCGAACAGGTGCTGGGAGATCGTGTCGTGGATCTCCCGGGCGATCCGGTCGCGTTCCGCGTCGCGCGCGTCGCTGGTGGCCCGCTCTCGTTCGGCGGCGAGAGCGGAGTCGAGCTGACGGGTCATGCTCGTGAAGTTCGCCTCGAGCCGCCCTATCTCGTCGCGACCGGAGGCGGGCAGAACGACGGTGTAGTCGCCATCGGCGACGGCGAGGGTGGCTTTCTCCAGGCGGTTGACCCGACGCACGAGGCGGCGGGTGGCCAGCGATCCGAAGAGCACACCGACCGGCACGGTGACGACGAGCAGCGCCGAGGGGGCCGACAGCAGCAGTGCGCTGGTCTCGCCGGTCTGGCTCAGCTCGCTCCACGCACTGATCGGGTCGATGAACCTGGGAGCCGACCACGGGGCCTGGACGTATACGGAGGCGACCGACGTTCGCCCGTTCACCGGCGGTTCGCCGGCGCCGGCCGCAGTCCAGATCGTCCAGAGCACGCTGCCGTTCGGCGTGGACATGCCGCCGACCTTGATACGCCCACCGTTGACCCCTTGAGCTGCGGGCGTGGGCAACTCGGTGGCTGCCGCCGCGCCCGGGGGATAGCGGGACGGTACGGAGGACGCGATGACCGTGCCGTCGGCGGAGATCGCGACGACCGCGGTGACCGCCTGGTCGCTCTCGAGCGTGCCGGTCACCGCCGGAACGACGAGGGTGAGGCCGTCGGCAGCGACCCGGACCTGCCCCGGCACGATCGGTTGGCCGCGGTCGCCGAGCACGGTTCCGGGCGACAGGGCGCCGGAGGAACGCTGGGACAACTGCTGGCCGTAGCTCTGCGCGGTGGCGTCCACCTGGGCCTGCAACTGATCCTGCGCTTGGACGCCGTTTGCCAGTTGGGGTACCTGGAAGCCGAGCGCGAGCACCTCCACCAGCACCACCACGGTGAGTGTGACGAGGATGTAGGAGGCGATCAGCCGGCCCGACAGTCCCCAGGTCCTGCGTCGCAAACGGTCTAGCACTCCCGAACGTTATTGAGACGTAACCCATCGTCGTCTTGGTCGTTGTTGGATGCGTGGGTGTTTTCAGGATCGACGTGAGGTCGCTTTCCCGTGAGGCGCAGCAGGATCTGCGCCGTCGCGTGGTGCGGGCGGTGAAGAACGGTATGACGCAGGTGGCGGCGGCAGAGGTCTTCGATGTCTCGGTGCGTACGGTCAGCCGGTGGGTGAATGCCGAGCGCCGGGGCGGGGATCGGGCGCTTCGTCCGGAGAAGCCGGGTCGGCGCCCGGACGAGCAGAAAGCGCTGAGTAAAGCCCAGCAGCGCACCGTGTGCCGCACGATCGTCTCCCAGAGCCCGGTCCAGGCCGGAGGCGAGGGGGTGCTCTGGACCCGAGCGGCGGTCGCCGAGCTGATCCACCGGCGCTTCGACGTCCGCCTGTCCCACGTCAGCTGCGGCAAGTACCTGCGGCGGTGGGGACTGTCCCCGCAAAAGCCGATCCGGCGCGCGTATGAGAAGGACCCGGAGAAGGTGCGGGCCTGGCTCGAGGAGACCTACCCGCGGATCGTGGCGCGCGCCAAGGCCGAGCGCGGGATCGTGGTGTGGCTCGACGAGTCCGGCGTCGGCTCGGCCGACGCCCCCGGCTCGACCTGGGCACCGGTCGGGGCGACCCCGGTGCTCGGCAAGAGCGGGCAGCGCTTCCGGATCAACCTGATGGCCGCGATGACCAACCGCGGCGCCCTGTGCTTCACCGTGTACGAAGGCTCGCTCACCACCGAGATCTACACCCGGTTCCTCGACCGGCTCGCCCGCCACCACGGATGCAAGGTCCACCTGATCACCGACCAGCACCCCACCCACAAGGCCACCGCCGTCAAAGCCTGGCTCGCCGAGCACGCCGAGGAGATCGAGCAGCACTTCCTTCCCGGCTACAGCCCCGAACTCAACCCGGTGGAACTGCTCAACGGCGACACCAAGAAACACATCGCCGCCCAAGCCGGCGCCCGCAATCGGCGCGAGCTGACCTCGATGATCAGAGCCCACCTACACCGACGCCAGAAGCAACCGGCCCTCCTGGCCGCCTTGTTCCACAAGCCGGAAGTCGCCTACGCAGCAGCCTGACAACGACAACGATGCATTACGCCTCAATAACCGTGCACTCCGGCGTCGCGCATCCCCCCTTGGAGGTAGGTGCCGCACGCCCTCCGGCGTATCCCTCGAAGGAGGGAGGCGCTCTACCTCCCGGGCGTGGCGTGCCCGGCGCGGTGAGCCGGAACGCTGGCAATCGTGAACTTCACCCCACCTCACCACCCGCTCGCCGGGTCGCGCCCGGGGCGCTGTTCGCCAGCACGTGCCGTTCGCCAGCACGTTCCGCATCAGCGCCGAAGAGGAGAAATGACCGCGATCCTGGAAGCCCGCATGCTCGGCATGACCTACGGGAGGCGCCGAGCGCTGACCGAATGCAGCGTGACCATCCCGCCTGGGCGCATGGTCGGGCTGGTCGGCCCCAACGGAGCCGGCAAGTCCACGCTGCTCAAGCTCGCCTGCGGCGTGCTGACCCCGACCTCGGGCAGCATCAGCGTGCTCGGCCGCACCCCGGGCACCGGCCCCGAGCAGCTGGCCCGCGTCGGCTTCCTGGCCCAGGACGCCCCCGTGTACGCGAACCTTTCCGTCGGCGACCACCTGCGGCTCGGCGCACGCCTGAACCCAGGTTGGGGCCAGGGCTTCGTCGAACGCCGCATCGCCGCGCTCGAGCTGGACCCGAGGCAGAAGGCCGGGAAGCTCTCCGGCGGCCAGCGTGCCCAACTCGCGTTGGCCGTGGCGGCGGGCAAGAGGCCGGAGCTGCTCATCCTCGACGAGCCGGTCGCCAGCCTCGATCCGCTCGCCCGCCGCGCGTTCCTCGAGCACCTGACGCAGTCCGCCACGGAAAACGGCACCAGGGTCATCCTCTCGTCGCATCTGATCTCCGACCTGGAGAGATTCTGCGACTACCTGATCGTGCTCGTCGCCTCCCGGGTGCGCCTGGCCGGCAATGTCGACCAGATCATCGCTGCGCACCACCGGATCGTGTGCACGCGCCGCGATCCCGGAGCCCTGCCGGCCGGGCTCGAGGTGGTCTCGGCCGAGCACGCCGAGCACCAGTCGACTTTCGTGGTGCGCAGCGACGGGCCGCTTCCGCCCGGGGACTGGGTGACGCAACCGCTGAGCATGGAAGACCTGGTACTGGCGTATATGGGAACTGCCGAGTCCGGCATCCGTTCGGCGACGCAGGGTGATGGGGGCGCGCGATGATCTGGCTGACCTGGCGTCAATTCCGCACGCAGATCTTCGCGGCGCTGACCGTACTCGCGGCGGCCGCCGCGTACGTCCTGATCACCGGGACGCAGCTGCGCCACTCCTACACGGCCGACCTGGCCTCATGCGGTGCGCAGAACGACTGCTTCGGGGTGCTCAACGGGCTGCAGGACCAATACAACGGCCCACTCCAACTCGCCGAGATGCTCGTGCTCGCCGCACCCGGCCTCATCGGGATCTTCTGGGGAGCCCCACTGGTCGCCGGCGAACTCGAGCGCGGCACCCACCTCCTGGCCTGGAACCAGTCCGTGACCCGCACCCGCTGGCTCGCGGTCAAGCTCAGCTGCCTCGCCCTCGCCTCCGTCGTCACCGTCGGAGTGCTCAGCCTCCTTCTGACCTGGTGGGCAAGCCCGCTCGACGCCGCCTCGGGCAACCGGTTCGGCACCATGGCCTTCAACGCCCGTGACGTCGCGCCGCTCGGCTACGCCGCATTCGCCTTCGCACTCGGCGTCGCCCTCGGCTTGCTGTTCCAGCGCACTCTGCCCGCCATGGCCGTCACCCTCGCGATCTTCATCGCCGTCCAGGTCCTGGTGACCGCGGGAGTCCGACCACACCTGCTGCCCGCCACCGCCGCCTCCGTGCCCGTCAACCAGACCACGATGAGCCAAGCCATCAGGTTCGACCGCTCCGACGCGAACACCGGCCCCGTCACGGTCGACCTGCCCGCGCCCTCGGGCTCCTGGCTCCAGTCGGAGTCCGAGGTGCTCAACAGCTCGGGCCGACCGGTCCAGACCGGCGAGATCCTCAGCTGCTGGACGAAGTACTTCGGCCAGCCGGGTGCCTCGGGCAAGGGCGGATCACCCGGAATGGGCCCCCTCGGTGCCTGCCTGGCGTCCGACAACCTCCACGTCGACCTCACCTACCAGGCCGCCGACCGCTACTGGCAGCTGCAGTGGATCGAGACCGCCCTCTACGGCGCCCTCGCCCTGCTCCTGGCCGTCGCGACCTTCCGACGCACGCGGAGACTCCGAGGCTGAAGGCCGCGACACGCGAGATCGCCCATCACCGAGTTCCCTCGAGGCAGCCGAATCGCAGCGTTAAATATGATTCGTCGTCAATCATCATTAAATGTCCCGATCATCGGTCTTATCACAGCGGTACGGGACTGTCTGCGGTGAGGAGAGGTGGACCCGAGTATGAGCGCTCGTATCCGTGGACAGGTCGGTGGGACGCGGCCGGTTCGTGACGTCATCGCGTCCGTTCCGGCCGGCTCGGGTGGACGGCGTCGTGCGCGCGGCGCGGGGTTGGTCTCGGTGAGCGGCGCGCTGCTCTCCGGTGTGGCGCTGCTGGCGGGCACGGCTCCGTCGGCCGCCGCGCTGGCGAGGGCCGTGCCGGTGCGGGCGCAAGGGCTGACCCGTCGCAGACCTTCACCTTCACCGGCGCCGCGCAGAACCTGACGGTTCCGGCGGGGTCGGTGGTCACGATCACCGCGGACGGGGCCGGTGGCGCCGACGACACGGGCACCTCCTGTTCCGCCACGGGGGCGGGTGGAGCCGGGGCGCACGTCGTCACCACCCTGCCGCAAACCACCGCGGCCACGACCTTCACGATCAACGTCGGCGGCACCGGTGGCAAAGGCTGCAACGGCACCGGGGCCGGGGGCGCGGGCG
>NZ_JAGSOG010000347.1 GCF_018139695.1 Actinospica durhamensis
TGGTCCCCTTCACCTGGTTCGACCTGTCCGAGGACCCGCAGGCCATCGCCATGGCCAGAGACCTCAACCTGCCGAGCCCGGCCCCCACCACCGTCCTGCTCGACGACGGCCGCGCGCTCTACGACCCGTCCCGCCCCGCATCGCCCCAGCGGGCGACGACGTGCGGCGGGCGGCCCGTCCCGTCGCGCTTGTTCCGTCGCGCCGCCCTCGTCCCGTCGTCGCCGCCCTCGTCCGCCCGGCAGGCGACACCGCCCGCCCCGGCATAGCTTGGGAGCATGGATGCGGACCTGCCGAACTTCTCCGCCGCCGCGCCCATGGTGCTCGTCGTGCACGACGAGGCGGTGGAACGCGACGAACTCGTCGAGTATCTGCGCGGCCACCTCGCCGCGCAGTACCGGGTGCTGGCCGCGGCCGGCCTGCGCGAGGCCTCCGACGTGCTCGCCCACGCGCTCACCCTCGGCACCCCGATCGCCCTGGTGGTGAGCCTGCTGCGGCTGCCCGACGGCTCGGCCGTGGAACTGTTCGGCCACGTCAAGGCGGCCTCGCCGACCACCCGCCGGATCGTGATGGCCCGGCCCGCGGACGCCGAGGCCACCGTCCAGGCCATCACCCAGACCCAGGTCGACCGCTACCTCATGCTCCCCGCCGAGCCGCTCGCCGACCGGCTCTTCCCGCTGGTCGACGACCTGCTCACGGACTGGGAGGCGCACGCGGCCGGCTCCAGCGTGGGCGTGACCGTGCTCGGCCACCGCTACTCGGCCACCTCGTACGTGATCAAGGACTACCTGACCCGCTCGCTGGTCCCCTTCACCTGGTTCGACCTGTCCGAGGACCCGCAGGCCATCGCCATGGCCAGAGACCTCAACCTGCCGAGCCCGGCCCCCACCACCGTCCTGCTCGACGACGGCCGCGCGCTCTACGACCCCTCCATCGCCCAGTTGGCCGAGTCCCTCGGCCTGACCGAGCCGGCCACCCGCGCGAGCTACGACCTGGTCGTGGTCGGCGGCGGCCCGGCCGGCCTGTCCGCGGCGGTCGCGGCCGCCTGCGACGGGCTGAGCGTGGCCATCATCGAGGACGACTGCCCGGGCGGCCAGGCCTCCGGCAGTGTCCACCTGCAGGACCACCTCGGCTATCCGGCCGGCCTGACCGGTGCCGACTTCGCCCACCGCGCCCTGGCCCAGGCCAAGCGCCTCGGCGTGCACTGGTGCAGCGGCAAGGTGGCCACCGCGCTGCTGCCCCGGCTCGGCGCGCACCGGGTGATGCTCGGGGACGAGGCGGTCGTGGTCGGGCGCGCCGTGTTGCTGGCCACCGGCATGACCTGGCGCAGGCTGGACGCCCCCGGCGCCGAGGACCTGCTCAACGCGGGGGTCTACTACGGCTACACGAAGCTGGACATCCGGCAGGTCGCCGGCGAGGACGTGGTGGTGGCCGGGGTCGGCGACGCGGCGGCCCGTGGCGCGCTGGAGTTCGCCGAACACTCCAGGTCCGTCGTCTTCGTGGTGCGCGAATCCTCCCTCGGCAACGCGGGCGTGCGCGAGGACCTGGCCGAGCAGGTGCTGGCACATCCGCGCATCCGCGTGGTCTGCGACAGCGAGGTGGGCGAGGTACGCGGCTACGGCCGGCTCGACAAGGTGATCCTGCTCGACGTGCCCACCGGTGCGACCGAGTCCGTGCCCGCCTCGAGCCTCTACGTGCTGCTCGGCACCGTGCCCTGCTCGGACTGGGCACGCGAGGCGGTGGGTGTCGATGAGTTCGGATTCGTGCTGACCGACGTGGACGTCGCCCGCCGCCCGGAACGGCTGCCCGCCTCCTGGCCCGAGGACCGCCCGCCGATGCCGGCCGAGACCTCCGTCCCGGGCGTGTTCGCGGCCGGCGACGTACGGGCCGGGACGGTCAAGCGGATCAGCTCGGCCATCGGCCAGGGCGCGGTCGCGGTGGCTGGCGTCGGCCGCTACCTCGCCTCACTCTCGCCCACCGACGAGGCCTCCGGAGAACCGTCAGGAGAACCCTGATACCAGGACTACGATGTGCTCGCCGGGCGGGGCCGGCGCGCCGGGTCAGTGCGGGTCGGCGGCGGTCGGTGCGGGTCAGGGAGGGAAACGATGGGCGACGATCTGCGGACGGTGCCCGGGTGGGCGCGCGCCCCCGAGGACGGGTTCGACCCGTGGCCGGACAGCTCGGTTCACGTGGAGTGGGGTCCCGAGGGTGCGGCGCTCGCGGCCGCCCGCGGCGACGTGGTGGTCGTGGTGGACGTCTTCTCGCTCTCCACCGCCATGTCCATCGCGGTCGCGCGCGCATTCACCTGTCTGGTCTACAGCGACGCCGAGATCGAGGAGATGGGCGGCCCAGGACAGGCCTCCGTGCTGCTCGGCGCACGCTCCCTCACCCGTCGGCGCCGAGCCGAACCGGGCCTGCTCTCCCTGTCCCCGGCCAGCCTGACCACCGCCGAACCGGGCCAGCGCGTCGTGTTCACCTCACCGGATGGCGCGGCCGCGGTCCAGGCCGGATCCACCGCCCCCGCGCTGCTCATCGGCGGCCTGCGCAACGCCACCGCCTGCGCGCACCTCGTCGCCGCGTTCATGGGATCGACCCTGGCCGGCCGGGTGACCGTGGTGGCCTGCGGCGAACGCTGGACCTCGGCCGCGCCGGGCACCGGCGGGCGCCGGCCGGCCGTGGAGGACTGGGCCGGCGCGGGCGCCGTCTGCGCGCGGCTGACCGACTTCGGCTACTCCCTCTCGGCCGAGGCGCGCCTGGCCGCCGGACTCTGGGAGACCGGGAAAGTCCTCGACGACCTGGCCGGATGCGTCTCGGCGCGGGAACTGCGCGCCCGCGGGTTCGAGGCGGACGTGGAGCTCGCGCTGCAGGTGGACGTGGACGAGAAGGTGCCGGCGCGGCTGCCCGGCGAACAGACCCGGAGGGTGTTCGTCGGCCAGACCGCGCCGGAGTCAGGTCTCAGAATCTCTGGTCTTCGGGTTTTCCGATCGCGCTGATCGCGCCGATCGCCTGAGTCGGCGTCAGTCGGACTGGCAGGGCGAGGAGACGGTCGAGCGCGGTCCGGCGAAGTCGGGGATCGGACGCGTGTCGCCCACCGGCGCGTAACGTCCCTCGACCAGCTCGTAGTCCGTCTGCGCGCCCTCGGTCAGCAGCGTCCGCAGCGCCTGCACCAGCCGGTCCACGTCCGCCGAGCTCGAGCCCACGCCGAAGGACGCGCGCACCGCCCCGTCCGCGCCGAGCCCGAGCCGGGCCAGCAGCGGGTGCGCGCAGAACCGCCCGTCGCGCACCCCGATCCCGTGCTCGGCCGAGAGATAGGCCGCGAGCCAGCCCGCGTGATACCCCGTCACGGTGAAGGAGACCACGCCGATACAGTCCTCGCGCTCCGCACCCTCGGCGCGCTCGTCCTCCTGCGCCCAGATCCGCAGAACCTTGACCTCCGGCAGCGTGGCGAGCCCGGCGAGCAGCCGCTGCCGCAGCGCCTCCTCGTGCGCCGAGAGCGCCGCCCCGCCGACCGTCGCCAGCTCCTCGCAGGCCCGGGCCAGCGTCGCCGCGCCCAGCACGTTCGGCGTACCGCCCTCGTGCCGCGCCGGCGCCGGAGCCCAGTCCGTGCCCGCCAGCCCGACCTCGCGCACCGCGCCGCCACCGGCCAGGTAGGCCGGCGCCTCGTCCAGCCAGTCCCGCCGCCCGACCAGCACGCCCGCGCCGTACGGGGCGTAGAGCTTGTGCCCGGACAGCGCCAGGTAGTCCACGCCGGACTCCCGCAGCGAGACCCGGCGGTGCGGCGCCAGCTGCGCCGCGTCCACCGCGATCCGGGCCCCGTGCCGGTGCGTGATCTCGGCCAGCTCGGCGATCGGCAGCACCTGCCCGGTGACGTTCGACGCCCCGGTCACCGCGACCAGCGCGGTCGGCGTCGCCGCCAGCGCGGCCTCGAGATCCGTCAGCGTCTCGCGCAGCGTCGGCGCGGCCTCCAGCACCACGTCGCCGCGCCGCTGCCAGGGCAACAGGTTCGCGTGGTGCTCGATGTCCAGGTAGAGCACCGACCCGCCGGCCGGCACGCAGTGCGCCAGCAGGTTGAGCGCGTCGGTGGTGTTGCGGGTGAAGACCACCACGTCTTCTTCGCGCGCGCCGAGGAAGCGCCCCACACACGCGCGGGAGTTCTCCAGCAGGGCCGTGGAGACCTGCGAGGCGTAGCCCGCGCCGCGGTGGACGGAGGCGTAGTACGGCAGTGCCGTGGCCACGAGCTCGGCCACCGCGCGCAGCGCCGGCGCCGACGCGGCGCAGTCGAGGTTCGCATAGGGCACGGCGGTGCCGGTCACCAGCGGCACCGGCAGTCCGGCGCCGACGACGGGCAGCAGCGCGTCGACGCACTCGGTGGAAACAGAGACAGTCATGCTGTCGGTCATAGCCAGTCACCCCAGTGGGTTTCCAGGGAAACGGATGACCGCCTCGTCGCGCGATACGGGCTCGAAGAGTCACGTACCGGCGCGTATGGGCCACCGCGAATCCGCGCTTGCCGTGCGCCTGCCGCACGGCCCGGTCCTCACCCGGGGCACCCCATCGCGGACGAAGGGTTGCCGACCAGCGAGCCGGGGCTTGTCGCTGGTACTCATGACCTTGGGCAAAAAGCTAGCACAGCCCTCCCCGCCCCGGCATCCGCTGTCCACGACCCGAAACGCCCGAAGTACCGGGCCCCTCGGTGCCCACCCGGTCGTTTTCGGCCCTGACTCAACGTCCGTTCCCTTCACCCCCATGCCGGCTCTGCCGCGCGCCGAAAAACGTCGGCGCCCCCGCGGAAATCCTCTCCGCGGGGGCGCCGACGCCTGTACGTACGCCTACTTCTCTCCGAGCACGACCTTGGTGAGTTCCGCCCCCACCACGGCCTCGTCGCCCTCGACCGCGACCACGAGGTCGGCCGGCCGCAGCACCGCGCGCACCGCCTCGTTGACCTCGTCCAGCGTCAGCTCGAGCATCCGCGCGTGCTCGGTCGTCACGAAGTCGCCCGGCAGTTCGTGCCGCACCATCTCGATCAGCCGCTGCCCGACCGCGCCCGGGCCCTGGAGCCCGATCGGCGTGGCACCGGCCAGGTACGAGCGGGTCTGCTCGAGCTCCTCCGCGTTCGCGCCGTGCTCCACGAAATCGTTGATGATCCGCAGCGTGTCCGCCACGGCCGCCGCCGTGGAGTCGGTGCGCACCTCGGTGCTGAACGAGTAAATGCCCTGCGGCTTGCCCAGGTCGAACGAGCCGTGCGCGCCGTAGGTGTACCCCTTGACCTCGCGCAGCTCCTGGTTGAGCCGAGAGCTGAACGAGCCGCCCAGGATCGTGCTGCCCAGCCGCAGGGCCGTGACATCGATCCCGGCCGCGGCCAGCTGCCCGCGCGTCGCGGTCGGATGCCCTATCCGCAGCGTCGACTGCACCGCGCCGGGCCGGTCCGCGATCACCAGCCGGGCCGGATCGCCCACCGGCGCCTCGCCGTCCCGGGTGACCAGGGTCGGGCCCACCGCGTCGGTGAAGACCACGGCCGCCAGCACGTCCAGATCGATCAGGTCCAGGTCGCCGGCCACCAGCAGAGTCCCCGGGCCGCGCAGCCAGTCCCGGTGGAACGCGCGTACCGCGTCCGCGTCCAGCGCCGCCGCGGTCTCCGGCGTACCGCCGGCCAGCCGCCCGTACCGGGAGGTCTCGCCGTACAGCGCGTTGCGCAGCGCCTGCTGCGCCCGCACTCCCGGCCGGGCGAAGCTCTCCTGCTTGGCCGCGACCAGGTCGTTGAGGAACCGGCGCACCTCGGCGTCGCGGAACGCCGGCCGGCGCACCGCCTCGGCCAGCAGCTCGCCGCCCGCGGAGACCAGGGCCACCGGCAGATCCAGTGACACCTTCGTGCTCTGCCAGCCGCCGTCCACCCCCCACTGCCCGCCGAGCGACTCGACCGCCGCGCCGAACTCGTCCGCACTGAAGCGCTCGGTGCCCTCGTCCAGCAGCCCCGCCGTGGCCCGGGCCAGCCCGTCCAGCGCCTGCGCGCCGTCCGCCGCCGCCGGCTCGGCCAGCGCACCGCCGCCGAGCACCAGTCCGATCCACGCCATCGGCTGCCCCGGCAGGTGCGCCGCGATCACGTCGCCGCCGGCCAGGGAGAGCTTGCGCACCTCGGGGAAGACGTAGGGCCGCTGCGCGGCCACCGCCGGGCGCGTGGCCAACTCGGGTGACGTCACGTCAGTTCCCTTCCGTCGTCGGGGCGGCCGAACCGCCCTCGTCCCCGGACGCGACCGCCCCGGCCGCGCCGTCGCTCTGTGCGCCCGCCGTGTCCTCGTCCGCCCCGGCCACCCGGTACTCCAGCGTGACCCGGTTCTCCGGCGCGAACACCCGCTCCGCCGCCGCGCGCACGTCCTCGGCCGTCACCGCGAGGATCTCCGGCAGCCGGTCGCGGATCGCGCCCGCGTCGTCGAACAGCACCGCGTGCCGGCCCAGCTGGTCCGCCCGCGACCCGACCGCGGAAAGCTCCCGCGCCCAGTCCGCCGCCAGCATCGAGCGTGCCCGGTCGAGCTCGGACTCCGTCGGCAGGTCCACGATGGCCCGCTCGCAGACCTCGAAGTACGCCGCCTCCAGCTCGTCCGGGTCCACCCCGGCCCGCGGCGTGGCGAACCCGGAGAGCAGCGACTCGTGCCAGGCGAACTGCCAGGCCGCGAGGTATCCGCCCTCCGCCTGGGCCAACTCACGCCGCGTCACCAGCTCGGTGAACAGCCGCGCCCCGCGCCCCCGCCCGAGCACCGTGGCCAGCACCTCTTCCGCGGCGGAGCCCGAGTATCCGAACCGCGTCCCGCGGAACCCGAAGAACAGCCGCGGCAGCGGCACCTGCTCGGTCAGCACGAGCCGCTTGGGCCCGTCCAGGCTCGCCGACAGCGCGTCCACCGAGCGCTGCGAGGGCCGAGGCCGGGCCGGCAGCCCGCCGAAGTAACGCTGTGCCAGCTCCCGCACCTGCGCCACGTCGGTGTCGCCGACGACCGTGAGGACCGCGTTGTCGGGGGAGTAGTAGGCCTCGTAGAAGCCGGTGAAGTCCGACTGCGCCGCGCCGTCGAGCTCGGCCATCGAGCCCATGGTGGAGTAGTGGTACGGGTGCCCCTCCGGGTAGGCCAGGGTGAGCAGGATCTCGTGCCACCGCCCGTAAGGCACGTTGTCATACCGCTGCCGGCGCTCGTTCTTGACCACCTCGCGCTGGTTGTCGAGGTTCTCCTGGGTGAGCGCCAGGCTCCCCATCCGGTCCGCCTCGAGCCACAGCGCCGTAGGCAGCGCCGCGCTCGGCACCGTCTGGAAGTAGTTGGTGCGGTCCGCGCTCGTCGTCGCGTTCACCGCCCCGCCCCCCACCGCCTGCAGGATGCTGAAGTGCTCCGTCTTGCCCACCTGCGAGGAGCCCTGGAACATCAGATGCTCGAACAGGTGCGCGAACCCGTGCTTGCCGGCCGACTCGTGCCGTGACCCGACGTTGTACCAGAGGTTGACCGCCGCGATCGGTGACGTGCGGTCCTCGGACACCACCACACGCAGGCCGTTGTCCAGGGAGAACTGCTCCACCGGCCACCCGAACCCCCCCTGCGTTTCGGCTCGCCCCGTCGGCTGCTGTGCCACTCGCCCCTCCTGACTTGAAAAGAAGAGAAAAGAAGAGAAGATCTGCGCTTCACGCCCACCATACCGACCGC
>NZ_JAGSOG010000348.1 GCF_018139695.1 Actinospica durhamensis
CTAGGCCGTGTCTTCAAACCATCGTCGGGGCCGCGACGCCTGCCACGCACGCTCGCGGCGTTGCCGGACCGTTTACAGACGACCGAGTATGCGCACGGCCCGGCGCCTTGCGAGCGCACGCGTCAGACGCCGCGGCCTGATCCGACGCTGGTTTGAAGACACGGCCTAGATCCGGGCCGCGGCAGGACACGGCCGTCGCCTACTGCGGCGGCAGGGTACGCAGCGAGGCCGCTCCCTTGAGGGACTGCATGATCGGCGACGTCTCGACCTGGTGGACGGCCGCGAGGGTGGCGACGCGCGTGGTCAGATACGAGTAGACCGAATGAATGTCCTTGCACAGTGCCACGGCGTGCAGATTCGTCGCTCCGGTGGTGGCGCAGGCGTAGGCGACCTCGGGGTGCTCGGCGAGGGCCTGGCCCGTGGCCTCGAGTTCAGCCGGGGCGACGGAGAGCCACAGCAGAACCCGGGCTGACAGGTCGAAGATGCTGTGGTCGTACTCGAGGTCCAGGTAGACCGTGCCGGAGCTGCGCAGTTGGGCGAGGCGGCGGCGGACCGTGCTCTGCGACCAGCCCGTCGCCGTGGCCAGTTCGGCCAGGTCCGCGCGGCCGTCCTTGCCCAGCACCGCGAGCATGCGGCGGTCGCCGTCGTCGAGCGTCACCGGCTCGCCGCCGTGGCCCGTCCCGTATGGCCGGGGCGGTTCCGGTTGCAGGGCGGCGGCCTGCTCCTCGGTGAGCGCGTCGGATTTGAGGGACAGGCCGCGCGAACCGCCGTAGAAGGTGTGCATGACGCAGTGCGCGGTCATGCTGACGACGCTCGGGGTGCGCGGCAGGCGGGTCAGCAGCAGCGACTGCGACTGCCTGCCCTCGGGCACGGACGTCATACAGCTGATCTCGGTGCCGCCGGAGGTGAGACTGACCCACGTGGTGTCGTCGCGCAGGCTGAGCATCTGGCCCAGCCTCTGTGCGCCGTCCGGCTTGCACTGCACTCGGATGAGCCACTGCACCTCGCCCAGCATCGCCGCGTCGGTGGTCGCGAGCACCCGGATACGGCCCGCCGTGCGCAGCCGGGTGTAGCGTCGGGCCACGGTCTGGTCGGAGACGCCGAGCACCTCGGCGATCCGGCTGAACGGGAGCCTGCCGTCGAGCTGCAGGGCCTGCACGAGTTGCCGGTCGAGCGCGTCGAACTTGGCGGATTTCACCAGTTCAGGATAACCCGTGTCGGATTGCGCCGTGATCCGAGCGCGACATGACGAGGACACCGGCGCCTATGGCAGCACCCTGCAAGCGCAGGTCGAACTCCAGCCACAGGGACGCCGCTCGGACATTGGATTTCACCACACCTCAACCGGCAATGTCGGATTCCGCCGCGATCATGGCCGTGGCTGTCAGATGACATGTCACCGCCAAGAGAATTGGCGCATGACGACGCAGAACCTCAACGACGTGACCGAGCACGTCGGCACGGACGCGGAGGCGAACCCGCGCCACGCGTGGAAGTGGACGCCCCTGGTCACCGTGTGCCTCGGTGCGTTCATGCTGTTGGTGGACGTATCCATCGTGAACGTCGCACTGCCCAAGATGACCGAGGAACTGCATTCCTCCTTCACCTCGCTGCAGTGGGTCGTGGACATGTACGCGCTGGTCCTGGCCTCGCTGCTGATGGTGGCGGGATCGCTGGGAGACCGGTTCGGACACCGGCGGCTGTATATAGGCGGCCTGGCCGTGTTCGCGCTGGCCTCGCTGGCCTGCGGCATCGCGCCGAACGTGGGCGTGCTGATCGCTTCGCGGGCCGTGCAGGGCGTCGGCGGCGCGGGGATGTTCACCGCGACCACGGCGCTGCTGTCCGCCGCCTACCAGGGCCGTGACCGCGGCACCGCGTTCGGCGTGTGGGGGGCGGTCAACGGCGGTGCCGCCGCGGTCGGACCGATCCTCGGCGGGCTGCTCACCGAGCAGTTCGGCTGGCGGGCGATCTTCCTGGTGAACCTGCCGGTGGCCGCGATCGCCGTGTACATGTCGCTGCGGGTCCTCGGCGACGCGCCGCACCGCGGCCAGCGCCGGATCGACATCCCGGGCGCGGTGTCGTTCACCGCGTGCGCCGCGTCCGTCACCTACGCGCTGATCCAGTCCAACACCGACGGCTGGGGCAGCGCCACCGTCCTCGGCTTCTTCGCCGTCGCCGTCGTCGCGTTGATCGTCTTCATCACCGTCGAACTGCGCACGACCGACCCGCTGCTCGACCTCTCGCTCCTGCGCAACCGTTCGTTCGCGGGCCTGATGGCCGCCGGTCTGCTGCTGAGCGCGGGCGCGTTCGCGCATCTGACCTACACCTCGATCTGGCTGCAGTCGGTGCTCGGCATGAGCCCGATCAAGGCGGGCCTCGCGGTCTCGCCGCTCGCGCTCACCGCGTTCGTCGTGGCGGGCTTCGGCGGAAAGCATCTGGGCAAGTACGCGCCACAGTGGCCGATCGGGATCGGCCTCGCGCTGATCGGCGTCGGCACACTGCTGCTGACGCTCGTCGGGGGCGGCTCGACGTGGTCCGCGCTGACGCCCGGGCTCATGGTCGCCGGCGTGGGCGTCGGGATGAGCACGCCGGTGCTCGCCTCCGCCGCGATGTCGGCGGTGCCGCACCAGCGCGCAGGCATGGCAGGCGGCGCACTCAACACCTTCCGCCAGCTCGGCTACGCCCTCGGCATCGCCGTGCTCGGCACGGTCTTCGCGAGCGCCGCCTCGACCGGCTCTGGCACGAACTCACGCGCCACCGTCGCCACCAGCCTCGACCACGTCTTCACCGTCGCGGGCATCGTCGCACTGGCCGGCGCCGCCGTGGTCCTGCTCTTCGTCCGCCGCAGCGCCCACAAGGCCTGGTAACACCCACGCCGTACCCTCCGCACGCCTCCGTGCCCCGCCCCCACCACCGGGCGGGGCACGGAGGCGAATCAGTCCCGAAAGACTAGCCCTGCGCAGCCCGCTCCTTGCGGAAGCGGTGATGCAGCGCCCTGAGCTCATCAGCGAACTCGGGCACCGGACCGACCACCTCGAGCCCCGGCGCGATCTCCCGGATGGACAACGGCCGCACCGGCGGATCCGACACCACACCCAGCTCCGCGACCCATGCACGGGACTGCCGCGAGGAACTCGCGAACACGATGCGCCCGAGCCCCACCCACGCGTGCGCCGCCGAGCACATCGGGCAGTGCTCGCCCGAGGTGTACACCGTCGCGCCAGCCCGCGCCCGCTCGTCGAGATGTGTCGCGGCCCAGCGCGCGAGCTCGAACTCCGGATGCCGCGTCGCGTCCCCGGTGGTGGTCTCGCGGTTGCGGTCCTCGGCCAACACGCTGCCGTCCGCACCCACGAGTACGGAGCCGAAGGGCCAATCGCCCACGTCCACCGCCTCCGTCGCGAGCTCCACGCATCGGCGCAGGTGCGCGACGTCCGCTTCGGTGACGGCGGCGCCGGTGGAGCGATGCTGGTCCTCAGTCACTACGATCTCCCCATTCCCCAGGTGATAATTGCCCTCGGCCATCTGAGCCGGCCTTCTCCCTGACCTCGCGCCGCTACGCCTGGCGATGCGCGGCGATGGTGGCCAGCGCCTGCCAAGCCGCCTCCGGATGGAGCGTCTCGTCCGGGTCCCCGCCGAACGGGTCGAGCAACACGCTCTCCGCCCCGAGTCCACGGATCTGCTCGAGGTCCGCGAGCACCTGCTCGAGCGTGCCCTCACCGGCGCGCCGATCCGGTTGGTCGAGGGGCTTTTCGGTCAACCGCAGCATGATGCGCGGCGCCAGGGCGGGCATGGGCTGCGAGAGTTCGCCCGCGATCGCGCGCAGGCGGTCCACCGCGTCGCGGAACCAGGGCAGCGTGAAGCGCAGCGGATGCCAGGGCACGCCCAGCCTGACGGCCCGTCGCATCGCGGCCTCGCTCCCTCCACCGACCCAGAGCGGAACCTGCCCGCAGCGGTAGTCCGCTTCGTTCGCCCAGGCCGCGCGCATGGCGTCGAGGTACTCGTCCGTCAACGCGCCGCGCCGGTGGAACGGCACGCCGAGCGCCGCGAACTCCTCCCGCGCCCACCCCACTCCGACCCCGAGGACGAGCCGCCCGCCGCTGAGCTGGTGCAGGTTCGCCGCCATCCGCGCCGTCACCAGCGGATGGCGGTACGGCACGATGAGCACGGTCGTGCCCAGGGTCACCGTCGAGGTGCGCCCGGCCAGGAACGCGAGCGTCGTGAAGGGCTCGTAGAACGGCGCCGGATACTGCTTCGCCACATCCGAGGTCACCGCGACGTGGTCGGAGACCATGAGGAGGTCGAATCCGAGCCCTTCGACCACCTGGGCCCAACGCACGAGCGTCTCCGGGTCGGTGCCGGGGCCGAAGTTCGGGACGTTCACGCCGATGCGCATGAGCCAAGGCTAGCGAATCAATACCCGATCTGATGTCCCGCCGCGTCAGTCCTGCTTGCTCGCGCCCTGCGCCGCGAGCTTCGACGCCGCGCCCCAAGCGTGCCAGCGCTCGATCTCGATCCAGCAGCTCACCCGGCGCTGTTCCCGCGCGCTGTAGTCCTTGCCGGTGTAGTGCCGCGAGATCCGGTCGATCACGGACAGGTCCGGATCGCGCTCGATCGAGACGATCTTGCCCTGCACGCTCACGTGCGAGTACCAGGAGTCGCCGTCGAGCACCGTCAGGCTGATCCGCGGGTCCTGCTCCAGGTAGTCCAGACGCTTGCGGAAGTCGGCCAGGTTCACCAGGATCCGGCCGTCCTCGTACAGATACCAGGTCGCCACCGACACCGGCTGCCCATCCGGCCGGTTCGAGGCGAACACGGCCGGGTTCGGGCGGCTGAGGAACTCGGCGATCGGGGCGGGGACAGGGGTGTTCGGCATGGGCAGACCTTATCAACCCTCGTGGTGCCCGGTCGTCCAGCACGCCGTGACCGCGCGGGCCGCGCCCTTCACACCGCGGCCGCGGCGCCTGCCCGATCAACCCGCCGGATGCACCCACGTCGCCAGCGCCCGCGCGAGCCCCTTCGGGTCCGGATACGCCGCGTCCGCGGCCCAGGCCACGTAACCGTCCGGCCGTACCAGCAGCGCCGGCGCGTCCGGATCGATCCCGACGGTCACCGCCAGCCTGCCCGCCGCCGCGGCCCTGCCCGCCTGCTTGTCGTACTGTCCGCTACAGTCCACGAGCACGAACACGCCCGCGCGCAGCAGTTCGTAGAGCCGCGCCGGCTCACCGCGCAGCGGAGCGTCCTCGGCCCGGGTGCCGGCCAGCCGATGCGAGCCGCGCGGCGTCGGATACTTCACCCCCAGCCCCGAGATCGCCATGGGAAGCTTCCGGGCCAGGTTCGGCAGGTGCAGCGCCGCCGAGACGATCTCGTTGCGCGCGCTACGGGCGGCGTTGGACTGCAGCATCGCGATCCGCAACAGCGCGCCGCTTCCCTTGATCACCTTCGTGCCGACCGGGTGACGCTCATGGTGGTACGTATCGAGCAGATCCGGGCCGCCCGTGAGCGCCGAAGCGAGCTTCCAGGACAAGTTCGTCGCGTCCTGCATGCCGGTGTTCATGCCCTGGCCCCCGGCCGGAGTGTGCACGTGCGCCGCGTCACCGGCCAGGAACACCCGGCCCACGCGGTATTTCGGCACCTGACGCTCGTCGCTGTGGAAACGGGAGGACCAGCGCGGCGAGTGCATCCCGAAGTCCGTGCCGAGCACCGAGCGGGTGATGTCCCGGAGCTGTTCGATGTCCACCGTGTCCGATTCCGCAGCCGGATGCGACCGGTCCCACGCGATGACCCGGTAGTAGCCGTCGCCGAACGGCGCGATGAAGCTGAAACGGTCGCCGATCGAGTTGGTGGCGGCCATGCCCGGCGGCTGATCGGCCAACAGCACGTCCGCGAGAAGCACCGAGCTGATGACGGTGCGCCCCGGGAACGGGAGCTTGAGCAGCTGTCGCACGGTACTGTCGTGCCCGTCCGCGCCCACCAGATACGCGGCCCGGATCCGGCGTCCGTCGTCCAACTCGGCCGTCACGCCCACCGAGTCCTGCACGAGCGTCGAGAGCCGCGCCGGCCGGACGAACTCGACCCCCGCCGCCTCGGCCCGCCGCGCGAGTACGTCTTCCGTCGCGGTCTGTGGCGCCACCAGCATATACGGGTACCGACTGCGCAACCCGGACAGATCGATCACAGCCTTGTCGAACAGGCGCAGCGACGGCACCGGCCGCCCACGCTCGATCAGTGCCTCGGCCACGCCGCGCTGATCGAGCTGCTCAAGGGTCCGTGCGTGTACGACGAACGCCCGGGTGAGCTGCGAGCCGTGCTCGTGCTTCTCCACCACCGTCGTACGGATCCCGGCTGCCGCCAGGTCTCCGGCGAGCGTGAGACCGGTCGGCCCCGCGCCGACGACGATCACATTGGTATCTGAGCGTTCTGTGATGTCCGAGGCCATGCGAGGGAGCATAGATCCCTGCGCGCTCGCCCCGAAAGGTCATCGTGCATCGGCAGTGTAACCATACGGTCAATCAGCTGTGTAGCCCACCACGGCCCGCCACCATCCGCCACGCTCGGTACCGCGCCAGTACCCGGACGTGTCCCCGTAGCCGGCGCGCACTCCTTCCCGACCGCCACTTCCGGCCCTCGACGCGCTGACCTACGATCGAGCGCATGGCCGAAACGATCTCGCACATACCCGCCGAAGACCCGCTGTACCTGCCCGAGCAGTGGGTCCTCGACCGTGAGGTGACGTATCTCAACCACGGGGCTTTCGGATCGGTCCCGCGCCCGGTTCTGGCGGAGCGGCGCCGTTGGCAGGACCGCATCGACGCGAACCCGATGGGCGTCTACCGCCGCGTGATGGACGCCGCCATCGACGACTCCCGCCTGGCGGCGGCGCGTTTCCTGGGCGCGGACGACGACGGCGTGGGCCTGTGCCTGAACGCGACCACCGGCGTCGCCGCGGTCCTCGGCTCCTTCCCGCTGGCGCAGGGCGACCGCATCCTGACGACCGACCACAGTTATGGCACCGTTCTGTGGGCCGCACAGGTGGCGGCCCAGCGGGCCGGCGCCGCAGTCGACGTGGCGCACGTGCCCCTCGCCGCGGACGAAGAGGAAACCGTCAGCGCGATCCTCGCGAAAGTCGACATCCGTACGCGCCTCGTGGTCGTCGACCACATCTCCTCCGCCACGGCGAAGCTGTTCCCCGTCGCGCGCATCGTCAGGGAACTGCATGCCAGAGGCGTGAAGGTGCTCATCGACGCCGCCCACGCCCCCGGCGCCGTCGACGTGAACCTCGAGGCCCTCGGCGCCGACTACTGGACCGGCAACCTGCACAAATGGGCATGCGCCCCCCGAGGTACCGCCGCGATCTACGCCGCACCGGACCTGCGCGACGGGCTGGAATCGGTCCCGATCTCCTGGCGCCGCCCGGAAGGCTTCCCCCACTCCTTCAGCAAGATCGCCACCGCAGACGTCACCGGCTGGCTCGCCGCACCGGCCGCGCTGAAGTTCTTCGAGGACCTCGGCTGGGAAGCCGTCCGCGCCCGCAACAACGCCCTCGCGGAAGCGGGCCAACGCCTCGTCGCCGCCGAGATCGGCGTGAGCCTCGAGGGCATGCCCGACGGCATGTCCGGCAGCGTGCCCGCCAGCGACGCATCGGACCCCCACGGCCAGCCCCAGATC
>NZ_JAGSOG010000349.1 GCF_018139695.1 Actinospica durhamensis
CCGCCGCCCCACGGCGAAGACTTCCGCCGGGCTTCTACTCCACCTCGAAGGTCGGCACCAGGTACGCGCGGGCCAGGGTGTGGAAGAACAGGGTGAATCCCAGCACCGTCGGCGTGGTGGACGCGTCGATGCCGAGGGACTCGACGTCCACGGCGTGCACCACGAAGAAGTACCGGTGCGCGCCGTGCCCGGCCGGCGGGGCGGAGCCGACGTAGCCGCGGAATCCGGCGCTGTTGCCCAGGGTCACCGCGGCGGACGGCAGGTCCGGGGAGCCCGGCGTGCCGGCGCCGGTGGCCAGCTCGGTCACGTTCGCCGGGATGTCCCCGACCGCCCAGTGCCAGAACCCGGCCACGGTCGGCGCGTCCGGGTCGTAGCAGGTGAGCGCGAAGGACTTGGTCTCGGCCGGGAAGCCCGACCAGGACAGCTGCGGCGAGAGGTCCTCGCCCCCGGGCACGCCGAAGGCCTTGGAGGTGTGCCTCGCCGAGACCGTCTGACCGTCCGTCACATCGGTGCTGGTGAGGGTGAAGGTCGCAACCTCCGGCAGATGATCGTACGGATTGAACGGGAACGGCGCTTTGCGTGTGTCAGCCATGTGACTAGTAAACCTGGAACGCCCCGCGATCGGCAGTAACCGTGAACAGCTCCGCGGTGGGCAGCGCGTCGGTCACCGTCTCGGTCACCCGGTCCAGCCGGTCTACCGACACCAGCGCGATCGCGCAGCCGCCGAAGCCGCCGCCGGTCATCCGCGCTCCGTGCGCACCGCCGCGCAGCGCCGCGTCCACCACCGTGTCGAGTTCCGCGCAGGAGACCTCGAAGTCGTCGCGCAGGGACAGGTGAGAGGCCGTCAGCAGCTCCCCGGCCGAGTTCAGCCGCGGGCCCTCGAGCGGGCCGAGCTGCAGCAGGCTGACGAAGCGGTTGACCCGCTCGTTCTCGGTGACCACGTGCCGTACCCGGCGCAGGCTCACCTCGTCGAGCACGGTCGCGGCCCGCTCCAGGTCGCCGAACGCCAGGTCGCGCAGGGCCGGGACGCCGAGCGCCTCGGCCGCCCGCTCGCAGGTGGCGCGCCGGTCGGCGTAGCCGCTCTCGCCGTGCTGGTGCTGGACCTTGGTGTTCATCACCAGCAGGGCCAGGTCCGCGTCGCGCAGCGCGAAGGGGTGCACGGCGATGTCGAAGCTGCGGGTGTCGATGTGCAGCACCGCGTCCGCCGCCGCGAAGGCGGAGGAGAGCTGGTCCAGCGGACCGCACGGCACGCCCGCGTACCGGTTCTCGGCCAGCTGGGTCAGCCGGGCGAGCTCCGCCGGGGAGATCGGCTGCCCGGCCAGCCCGGTCAGCGCGAGGCCGGTGGCGCACTCCAGCGCGGCCGAGGAGGACAGGCCGGAACCCACCGGGACGGCGGAGGAGTAGGCCAGGTCGGCGCCGGTGAACCCGGCCGGCAGCGCGCCCGCGCCGCCCAGCGCCCAGGCCACGCCGGCCGGGTAGGCGGTCCAGTCCTTCTGCGCCCCCGGCGCCAGCGAGGTCAGCGCGATCTCCACCACGCCGGTGTTCCCGCCGCTCGAGACCAGCCGCAGCACCCCGTCGAGACGCGGCGCCGCGGCGACCGCGGTGTACCGGTCGATGCCCATCGGCAGCACGAAACCCGCGTTGTAGTCGGTGTGCTCGCCGATCACGTTCACCCGGCCCGGTGCGGCCCAGATCCCGGTGGGCGCGGCTCCGTAGACGGATTCGAATATTCTCCGGGCCGCATCCGCGGACTCCTGCGCGGCGATTGACATCGTGTCGGTCACTCCTTCATCTGCACCGGGTGTGGCCACAGTATTCACCGTCCGGCACCGCGCAGCGCAATCGCGGCGGACTCGGGAGTGGTGTCACTGGCGAACGCACCCATGCCCGATTCGGCCCCGGCCAGGTACTTCAGCTTGCCCGGCGCCCGCCGCACGGTGAAGATCTCGGCGTGCAGCGCGACCTCGGTCTGCGCGCCCGGCGCGCGCTTGGGCGCCTGGTGCCAGGCCGAGATGTACGGGGTGCGGCCCGGGCCGCCGTCCGCGGCCGGGAAAAGGCCGTCGAACCGGCGCAGCAGGCTGAGATAGATCGGGGCGAACGCGGCCCGCTGCGCGTCGTCGAGCTCGGTGAAGTCGGCCACCCGGCGCTTGGGGTAGAGGTGCGCCTCGTACGGCCAGCGCGCGGCGTACGGGGTGAACGCGATCCAGTGCTCGTTCTGCTCGATCACCCGCTCGTCCGCCGCCTCGCGCTCGACCATGTCGTCGAACAGGTTGCGGCCGGTGCGGGCCCGGTGCGCGGCGGCGCGGGACACGGCCCGGTCCATCTTGGGCGCGACGTAGGGGAACGCGTAGATCTGCCCGTGCGGGTGGGACAGGGTCACCCCGATCTCCTCGCCCCGGTTCTCGAAGCAGTACACCTGCGTCACGTCCGGGCGGGCGAGCAGCTCGCCGGTGCGGTCGGCCCAGGCCTCGAGCACCAGCGCCACCTCGTCCTCGCTCAGGTCGGCGAAGGACTTGTCGTGGTCGGAGGTGAAGGCGACCACCTCGCAGCGCCCGCCGTCCGGGCCGCCGAGCGAGGGGAAGCGGTTCTCGAAGACGGCCACCTCGTAGTCCGGCGCCGGGATCTCGGTCAGCCGGTCCTCGGTGGAGGGGCACAGCGGGCACTGGTCGGCCGGCGGCTTGTAGGTGCGGTCCTGCCGGTGCGCGGCGATGGCCACCCACTCGCCCTGCAGCTCGTCGAAGCGGGTCTGGGCGTTGCGGTGGGCCGGTTCCAGCGGCCGCCGGTCCGGATACCCGCCCCGTGCCTCCCCGTCGCCGGCGTCGTAGTAGATCAACTCCCGGCCGTCGGCCAGGGTCGTCACGGTCTTCTTCACTCCCGCTCCCTTCATAGCGCGTATTCAAACGCAGTCAAACGTAAACGCACAAGAGGTAGCATAGGGCCGTGACGCAGACAGACAGCGAACGCGGCCTGCTGGCCGGGCAGCGCCGGGCCGCCATCGTGCGTGAGGTGCGCGAACGCGGCGGGGTGCGGGTGACGGAGCTGGTGGACCGGTTCCGCGTCTCGGACATGACGATCCGGCGGGATCTGGACGCGCTGGCCCGGGCCGGGCAGCTGGAGAAGGTGCACGGCGGCGCGGTCGCGGTGGGCGAGTCGAGCGCCTACGAGCCCGGCTTCGAGGCCAAGGCCGACCGGGACACCGCGCTCAAGGAGGCCATCGCCTCGGCCGCCGCCGCGCTCGTGGTCCCCGGCAGTGCCATCGCCCTGTCCGCCGGCACCACCACCTACGCGCTGGCCGGCCGGCTCACCGCGGTGCCCGGCCTGACCGTGGTGACCAACTCGATCCGCATCGCAGAACGCTTCTACACCGCGGGGCACGCCAGCGGCGGACCCACCGTGGTGCTCACCGGCGGCGTGCGCACCCCGTCCGACGCGCTGGTCGGGCCGGTGGCCGACGCGGCCATCCGCAGCCTGCACTTCGACGCGGTGTTCCTGGGCAGCCACGGCATCTCGCCCGAGGCGGGCCTTTCCACCCCGAACCTGGCCGAGGCGGAGACCAACCGCGCCCTGGTGGCCTCCGCCCGCCGCGTCGTGGCCGTGGCCGACCACACCAAGTGGGGTCTGACCGGCCTCGCCGGATTCGCCCGGCTCAGCGACGTGGACCTGTGGATCACCGACTCCGCGCTGGCCCCCGACGCCCGCGAGACGGCCGCCGAGTTCGTCGGGGACCTGCTGCTGGCCGAGCTCTGAGCCCGTGCCGGGCCGGTGGGCCCGGCCGGTGCCCGCTCAGCCCTTGTTCGCGCCCAGCGTGAGCCCGGCGACGAAGTGGCGCTGGAGCACGAAGAAGACCACCAGCGTGGGCACGGCCACGATCATCGAGGCCGCCGAGATCAGGTTGTTGTCGGTGAAGAACTGCCCGGTCAGATTGTTCAGGGCCGCAGTGATCGGCCGGTTCGCGCCGGTCTGCATGAGCACCGTGGCCCAGAAGAAGTCGTTGTAGATCCAGGTGAACTCGAGCGTGGCCAGCGCGGCCAGGGCCGGGCGGCACAGCGGCAGCACGATCTGCCGGTACTGGCGCCACTCCGAGGCGCCGTCCACCCGCGCGGCCTCGGACAGCTCCTGCGGGATCGTGCGCATGAAGTTGGACAGCACGAACACGCAGAACCCGGTCTGGAACGCCACGTGGATCAGGATCAGCCCGAAGAAGCTGTCGTCCAGGTGCCCGGAGTCGGAGAGCCAGGACGGCAGCGGCACGGTGATGTAGAGCTTGTAGAGCGGGGTGATGATCGCCTGCTGCGGCAGCAGGTTGCCCGCGGTGAACACCAGCAGCAGGATCAGGTTGACCCGGAAGCTGTGCCGGGCCACCACGTACGCGACCATGCTGGCCAGCCAGAGCGTGATCACCAGCGCAGGCAGCGTGATGATCGCCGAGTTCTTGAAGTAAAGCGGCAGGTCCGCCGCGTTCCAGGCGTCGGTGAAGTTGGACAGGTTGTAGTGCCCGCCGACGGACACGTAGCCGTGCGCCTCGGTGTCGGCGTACGGGCGCAGCGAGGTGTAGAGCGCGTAGAGCACCGGCGCGATCCACACCACGCAGGTGCCGACCAGGAAGCAGTGCAGGAAGATCCGGGGGGTCCGGGGGCGCCGCGCGGTCATGGCCGGGTGTCCTTCCGGAAGGTGCTGTAGACGTACGGCAGCACGAAGGCCAGCGAGATCACCAGCAGGATGGTGGCGAGCGCTGAGGCGAAGCCGATCCGGCTGGTCTCGCCGATCAGGTTGGTGGTGATCAGGGTGGAGAGCAGCTCGAGGCCGTTCGTGCCCTGATTGATGATGTAGACGATGTCGAAGGCGCGCAGCGACTCGATCACGGTGATCACCACGACCACCACGTTGATCGGGCGCAGCGCCGGCCAGATCACGTGCCGCAGCGACTGCCACTCGTTCGCCCCGTCCAGCGACGCGGCCTCCTGCAGCGAGGGGTCCACCGCCTTGAGCCCGGCCAGGAACAGGATCATGACGTAGCCGGTCTGGCGCCAGCACGCCATGATCAGCACCGCCCAGATGTTCAGCCGCGGATTGCCGATCCAGTCGATCAGGTCGTTTTGCCCGGCGTGCCCGGTGAGGTTGTTGACCAGGCCCTGGGTGGGGGAGAAGACCAGCTCGGTCATGAACCCGACCAGGGCCAGCGAGAGCACCACCGGCAGGAACAGGATCGACTGGTAGATCCGGGAGAAGCGGATCTGCTTGTGCAGCTGCAGCGCCAGGAAGAGACCGAACGGCGCGGGCACGGCGAAGAACACCCCGAGCCACAGCAGGTTGTGCTCGATCGCGGGCGGGAACTCGGGGTAGATGGTGAAGATGATCCGGTAGTTCTCCAGGCCGGCCGGCTTCATCTGGGAGAACCCGCCGATGCCGGTCCAGTTGAAGAAGGACAGCGCGACGGTGGCCAGCGCGGGCAGCCAGACCAGGCAGACCGAAAGCAGCAGCGGCAGGCCCGCCATCGCCGTCAGCACGACCCGGTCGCGACCCGAGAGCCGGCGCAGCCGCGCGCGGCGCCTCGGTGGTGGGGGGACGGTGGAGATGCTCGTCATCGTGTCGTCGTCTCTCTCGCGGCCGCCCGGCCGGGCGGGGTGCGGGCAGCGGGCCGACACCCCCGCGAGCCTGGGGCCCGCGGGGGTGTCACAGGGCACTGCGTGGCTCGGGCGGACTCAGCCGGTGGTCGAGAAGATCGTCTTGGCCTGCGCGTCGATGCCGGACAGCAGTGAGGAGACGTTGTTCGGGCTGCTCAGGAACTGCTGGATGGCCGGGAGCATGACCGGGTCGGCGAAGCTCGGCAGCGTGTCCCTGTCCATGAACTGGGAGAGGTTCTTCGCGCTGTTGATCAGCGAGATCGCGGCGGTCTGCGGCGCGGTGTACTTGGTCGTGTCCACCCCGCTGGCGGTCGCGATGTCGGCCGGGTTGGAGCCGAGCCAGGTCTGCTGCGCGCCGGCCGTGCCGAGGTACTCCAGCAGCTTGACCGCGCCCGTGCGGTTCTTGGGCGACTTGCACACCATGAAGCCGTCGATGGGCGCCTCCACCGAGTCCTGCCCGTAGGTCGGGTTGATCTCGGGGAAGGGGAAGAAGCCGAGGTCGTCGGCCTTGGCCCCGGTGAAGATGGTGCCGATCTGGTCGAGCCCGAGCACCATCATCCCGGCCTGCTTGTTCAGCAGCTGGGCCGCGCCCTCCTGCCAGGTCAGGCCGAGGAATCCGGGGGAGTAGTACGGGATCAGCTGGCGCCACTGGTCGAACACGGCGGCCACCTGGCTGGAGTTCCAGCCCTGGCCCGTGCGCATCAGGTCGATGTGGAACTGGTAGCCGTTCAGCCGCATGTTGAGGTAGTCGAAGGTGCCCATGGCCGGCCAGCCGTCCTTGTCGGTGAAGGCGAGCGGGATCAGGCCGTCCGTCTTCATCTTCTGGGCCAGGGTGATGAACTCGTCCCAGGTGCTCGGCGCGCTGTAGCCCTTGGCCGACCACAGGCTCTTGCTGTAGAACACGGCCCACGGGTAGTAGTCGAAGGGCACGAAGTAGTAGTGCCCGTCCGCGCCCTTGCTCTGCGCCTTCATCGCGTCGCTGTAGGACCCGCCGATGACGCTCCAGACGTCGTCGACGTTGCTCGCCAGGCCCTGGGCGGCGAAGTACTGGCAGCGCTCCCCGGCGAACCAGTTGAACACGTCCTGCGGATTGCCCTGCAGGTAGGTGGTGATGTTCTGCTGGAAGGTGTTGTGGTCGACCCAGTTCACCTCGACGGTCAGGCCGGTGGCCTTCTTGGCCGCGGCGAACAGGCTCTGGTAGGCGCCCTTGGGCTCGGGCACGGCCGCGTTCGAGCCGAACGAGACGGTGCTGCTCGAACCTCCGCCGCCGGACGAGGAGCTGGAACATCCGGCCAGCGACGGAAGCGCGGCCACTCCGGCCGTGGCGAGCATGCCCTTGAGCAGTCCGCGCCGGCCGAGGGTGGGTGCCTCGTGGGCGGCGGCGCCGAAGACGGACGAGGACGGGGTGTGGGTGGGAGATGCCGATGACGATGCGTGGTGGAGCGAGGTCACGGAACTGCCTCCAGGGTGCGTCAATGCGAAGGGAGACCTGTGCGGTGGGCGCACAGGACCGGACCGCGGGCCGCACTGGACCTGCCCGACAAGTCCGAACGCTTTGCAGCAGATATTCAACGTGAACCAACAGCGATGCAGTGAGCCAATCGTGCCCTGACAACCTTGTCAAGAAACCTTTACCAGTCTGAGATATGACGGCACATCAGATGTGACGGAGCGTCAGGGCTAAAGATCAATGGTGGCGAGGGTTTAAGTACACTGCGACATGTCTACGGGCGCGCGCGAGGCCGCGCTGGGCGGTGGAGAAGAGCGCGCAGAATCGAACATTAACGAACATTGAGGTGGGGCGCGTGCGTGCCGGCCTGTTCGATTCAGCCCGTTCTGTACCGGGCGAAGGCCGGGAGCGCACGGGGAAACACCGGGCGCGCACGCGGGAAGTGGTGGTTCAGGCGTCGGCGAAGGCGGGGCGGGGCCCGGGATTCGAGCGAGCCCGCGTCGCGAGGGCCGCACCCGGCGCGACGCGGGCCGCTCCCGTCATGAAGCGGACGGCGTCGGGTGAAGCACCGAGGGGGAGAGGGCGGGCGG
>NZ_JAGSOG010000034.1 GCF_018139695.1 Actinospica durhamensis
GTGCCGGGGGTGGGGCGGGTCTGCTCGGGCGCGTCAGGGTGATCGGTGTGGTCGGTGGCGTCCGTGGGTTCCGGGCAGTCCGTGGATTCGGTGGATTCGGTGGGCTCCGTGCGCTCCGTGGGTTCCATGCGGCCAAGTTTTGCTCACCACTTGTTTCCACTGCGTGCGGGCGCAGGTTCCGCGTGGCTGCGGCACACTTGGTGTGTGTCCGAGGAAGCGCAGAATTCGTCTCAGTCCCAGGCCCAGCCCGCGGCCCAGCTCTCGCCCGCCGCGGCCGAGTCGACGGGGTGGCTGGTGTTGATCTACCGCATCCCGTCCGAGCCGACGCGGCTGCGGGCCACGGTGTGGCGGCGGCTGAAGGGGTTGGGGGCGGTGTACCTGCAGAACTCGGTGGCGACGCTGCCCGCGGGGGCCGGGTCGGAGCGGGCGTTGCGCAAGCTGCGGCGGGAGATCCTGGACATGGGCGGGACGGCGCAGCTGCTCTCCAGCACCGCGCTCGCGGGGCAGAGCGACATCCTCGCCGTCTTCCAGGCCGCTCGGGACGACGAGTACGAGGAGATCGTCGACAAGTGCCAGGACTTCCACGGGCAGCTGCAGAAGGAGTACGACGCGGGGCACTTCACCTACGCCGAGCTCGAGGAGAACGAGGAGGACCTCGTCAAGCTGCGCAACTGGCTCGCGAAGATCACCGAGCGGGACGTGTTCGGGGCTCCGCGGCGTACGGCGACCTTGGAGGCGCTGGCGTCGTGCGAGCAGGCGCTGGAGGAGTACGCGGCCCGGGTCTACGCGGAAGAGGCCGAGGGGCACTGATGACGGCTGACAAAGACAGCTGCCGAAGACGGCTGCCAGAGGACTGACGGGACATGCGAGAAGGCGCTGAGCCGGCCGTGCGGGGCCGGCTCAGCGCCTTCAGTCTGCGCTGCGCGCTACTTCTTCCTTGCCCGCCACAGGCTCGCGGGCAGGATCAGCGCCACGGCCAGCGGCATGATCCACCAGCTCGCCACCGAGGTCTTCGACACGCCGTAGGTCGCGGCGAGGGCCACGATCACGACGACGGCCACCCGCCAGTCGTCGCCGACGACGAAGTCATACCAGAACGCGCCGAACGCGCGCAGTCGTTGGGTGATAGTGCGCATGGTCTCAGTGCTCCACGGTCTGCAGGGCGGGGGCGGCGGCCGGCTTGGGGGCGTGGCGGCGCAGGACGGCGACCAGGGCCAGCGCGTAGAGGGCCACGACGGGGGCGATCACCAGCAGGGCCGCGTCGTTGCCGGGCCAGTGCGTGTCCGCGCCCTCGGCACCCCAGAAGATGCCGAAGGTGGTCAGCATGACGGCGACGACGAACTTCATCGTGTTCTCCGGCACCCGGCTGAGCGGCGCCTTGATGGCGATGCCGACCGCGACGACGAGCACCACGGCGATGACGGCGGCGAGCGCGGCCAGCGGGACGTCGTGCGCGTTGGCGCCGAAGGTCAGCACGATGAAGACGACTTCGAGGCCTTCGAGCAGCACGCCCTTGAAGGACAGGGTGAAGGCGTACCAGTCCTCGACCATGCCGCGGCTGGCGGACTCGGCGCCGCGGGCGGCGTCCAGCTCGCGGGCGAAGATCGCGTCCTCGTCGTGCAGGTCCTTGTGGCCGCTGGCGCGCAGCACGGCCTTGCGCATCCACTGCAGTCCGAAGACCAGCAGCAGGCCGCCGACCACCAGGCGCAGGACGCCGATCGGGATGGCGGTCACGGCCGGGCCGAGCGCGGCGGTGATCACGGCGAGCACGGCCAGGCCCGCGGCCACGCCGTAGCCGGCGGAACGCCAGGCGCGCCGGGCGGTGCCGGCGGCGAGCACGATCGTCACCGCCTCGACCGCTTCCACCGCGCAGGCCAGGAACACCGCGGCGAACAGCGCGCCACCAGTGCCGGTCATTCGGCAACTCCTTGTTTGTGCTCGACGGCGACACTCGTCTGGGACGACGCCGTAACGGCTGTTACTTCTCTATCGTAACTGATCGGCGCTTCACCGGTAAGGGGAAACGCGTTGCACCCGTGCGCGTCCAGCGCGAGCTTCACCTGTGCCCCACGTGTCCTCGGCTGGACCGAGAAGACCGAGGTCAGCATGCCGTCGGCGCAGGCGACGACGTGGTCGTAGCCGCGGCCGCGGTAGGCGACGTCGACGACGGTGCCCTCGACCACTCCATGATCGTCTACGGCGCCCCCGACACCCGCGTCTCCGTCGGCGAAGCCGGTGGCGGCCGGGCGGATCATCACGCGGACCGCGCTGCCGCGAGCCAGCGGGGTGGCCGAGCGGGCGCGCAGGCGCCACGGGCCGACCTGGGTCAGCGCGAAGTCGCCCTCGTGCTCGAGCACCGTGCCCTCCAGCTCGCCGCTCAGGCCGGTGAAGCAGGCGACGAACGGGGTGGCCGGGCGGTGGTAGAGCGTCTCCGGGTCGGCGAGCTGCACCAGCCTGCCCTGGTCGAGCACGCCGATGACGTCGGCCAGCGCGAAGGCCTCGGCCTGGTCGTGGGTGATGTAGACGGCGCTCGCGCCGGACTGCCGGGTGAGCGTGGAGATCTCCACCCGCAGCCGCTCGCGCAGGTCGGTGTCGAGATTGGACAGCGGCTCGTCGAACAGCAGCAGCCCGGGCTCGGCCACGATCGCGCGGGCGAGGGCGACGCGCTGCTGCTGTCCGCCGGACAGCTCGTGCGGGTAACGCTCGGCCAGTCCGGCCAGGCCCACCCGCTCGAGCGCCTCCCGGCAGCGCACCTTGGCCTGATCCGACGTCAGCTTCCTTCGGCGCAGGGCGTATCCGACGTTGCCGGCGGCGGTCAGGTGCGGCCAGAGCGCGTAGTCCTGGAAGACCATGGCCAGATCCCGCTGTTCCGGCGGGACGTGGCGGCGCGGTTCGCTCACCACCCGGTCGCCGATGTGGATCTCGCCCTCGTCCAGCCGCTCGATCCCGGCCAGCGCGCGCACCAGCGTGGTCTTGCCCGAGCCGGAGGGGCCGAGCAGGACCAGGAAGGTGCCCGCGGGCACCTCGAGGTCGACGCCGTCCAGGGCGCGTACGGCGCCGTATTTCTTGCCCGCTCCGACGAATCGGACCTGATGGCCGGTCATGACGTCCTTCCCAGTCTGCGCCAGCCGGCCGGGGCGACCAGCTGGAAGATGCCCCACACCAGCCCGATCACGGCCAGCGAGGCGAGGACCGCGAGCACTTCCATCGCGGTGCCGCCGCCGTAGTCGTACTTCGACAGCGCGCTCTCGATGCCGACCGAGACGGTCGGATCGTTCGGCGGGTAGAGCAGCTGCGAGATCGGCAGCTCGAGCACCGTGGCGCCGAAGGTGAGCGACCAGGCCGCCAACAGCGGACGCGCCAGCAGCGGCAGCATCACCTTGAGCCAGGAGACCACTTCGGTCGAGCCGTGCACCCGGGCCGCCTCCCGCAGCGACTCCTGCACCTGGCCGACGCTGCCGAACAGCACCCGCGAGGCGGGCGGCAGGGCGGTGGCGATGTAGCCGAGCACGAGCAGGCTCGTGGTCTCGTACAGGTGGATGCCGAGGTCGTTGGTCAGCGGCAGGTTGTAGGTGAAGATGTATCCGGCCGCGAACACGATGCCGGGCAGCGCGACGGCGGCGAGCAGCAGCAGGTCGAGCATCCGGGCGGAGGCGCGGCCGCGCCGGGAGGTGAGCAGCCGGGCGACGACCAGGCCGAGCAGCACCGTGACGGTCGCGGTGATCGCGCCCAGGCCGCCGGAGTAGAGCAGCGGCTGGTAGAGCTCCGGCGACGTCAGTGCCCTGCGGTAGTTGTCGAAGCTGAAGTTCGCGCCGCCCATCAGCGTGCCGAGGCCGTTGATCAGCGAGGCGGAGACCGCGCCGAAGGTGGGCACGCCGAGCGCGCCGAGGTAGAGCAGCGCCATCCCGATGAACACGCCCGCGGTCGCCGGGCCGGACAGGTCGCGGCGGCGGGCCGGACGGGTGCGCCCGCCCAGGACCCGGTAGCTGCGGCCGCGCAGCGCGGCATGCTGGGCCAGCAGGGCGAGTGCGGCCATCGCCAGCAGCAGCCAGCTGACCGCGGCGGCCACCGGGAACTGGACCGGGAAGTTGTCCACGGCGTTGTAGAGCTCGAAGGTGGCCACCGGGAAGTGCGCGTCGTTGGCCAGCGTGGAGGCCACACCGAAGTCGCTGATGGACTCGGCGAAGACGATGGCGAGCGCGGACCACAGGGCCGGGGCGAGCAGGGCCAGCACCGTGCGCACCACGGCCGAGCGGCCGCCGCCGTGCACGCGCACGGCCGCCTCGAACTCCTCGCCGAGCCCGCGCAGGCCGGCCGAGACGGCGAGGTAGGCGAACGGGATGCCCTTGACCGTGAGCACGCCGATGACGCCGACCGGGCCGTAGAGCAGGCTGCGGGCGGCGCTGTCGGGCACGTGCAGCAGGTCGAGCACGCCCTGGGGCTCGAGCAGGCGCTCCCAGCCCAGGGCGATCAAGTAGGAGGGCACGAACAGCAGCGCGAACATGCCGCCGGACCACAGCCGTCGCCCGGGTACGCGGACGCGGTGCACGACCCACGCGACCGCGAAGCCGATGGCGGCGGAGGCGAGCGCCGTGACGGTGCCGATCATCAGGGTGTCGCCGATGCCCTGGAGCATCGGGCCCTGGAACGCCTGCTGGAAGCCGCTCAGGCTGAACCACTGCGGCCCCTGGTCGAACAGCCGGGGGCTGAAGGCGACCAGCAGGAACAACAGGATAGGCAGCAGCAGGATCGCCGCCACCAGCAGCCAGAAGAGGGCGAAGGGCGCGCGGCGCGCCCACCCCGTCGCCGTCCGGAAGCGGACGGCGACGGGGTTGGTCGTGATCGAGGCCATGTCGAAGAGTGCTTCGTTACTCGGTCCGTTTCGCCGGATTACTTGATGTTGCTGTCGAAGAAGGTGTTGACCTGGCCCTCCAGCGGACCCCAGAAGCTCGGGTCGATGCGCTGGTAGGTGGCGGGCATGGTGCCGGCGTCGGCGACGGGGTCGATACCGGGCAGGATGGGCCAGTAGAGCGAGTCGCCCGTCGGGTCACCGGTCTGCATGACGTGCTGGCCGGCCGCGGAGAGCACGTACTGGACGAACTTCTCGGCCTCCTTCTGCACCTGCGCGGAGGCGCCCTTGTCGATGCCGATGACGCCGGGCAGCAGAGTGGTGGTGCCGAGGTAGACGACCTTGGGCTGGAAGTTCGCGCTGGTCTTGGCGGTGGCCACCTCGCCCATGGCGGCGGAGGACTGGATCAGGCCGTAGTCGATCTGGCCGGTCTCCAGCGCGTGCAGGGTGTCGCCGTTGGTCGGGTGCACGACCAGGCCGTTGGCCTTGAGCTTGGTCAGGAACGCCTCGCCCGCGGCCACGCCGCCGCTCTGCCCGCCGAGCTGGTTCATCAGGCCGGCGATGAGCGGGAAGGTCGGGCCCGACTGGGACGGGTCGTTCATGCCGATCTTGCCCTTGTACTGCGGGTCGAGCAGGTCCTGCCAGGTGGTGGGCACCGCGGAGACCTTGGCGGCGTTGTAGATCAGCGCCGGCACGGCGGTGGTGCTGACCGGGATGTAGGCGTGGTCGGTCGGGACCAGGGTCTGGCCGGCCGCGGTCAGCGTGACGTTCGGGTTGTAGTCGAGCAGCTGGCCCTGCTGGTCCAGCTCGGCGAACGCGGTGTCGCCGTCGACCCAGAGCAGGCCCCACTGCGGGTTGTTGCGCTCGGCCGCGACCTTGGCAAGCAGCGGGCCGGTGCTGTCGTCGTCCAGGGAGACCGGGATGCCGGTGGCCTTGGTGAAGGCCTTGGTGACGGCCGAGTCATAACCCTGCGACGAGTACACGACCAGCGGCACATTGCCGGAGCCACCGGCGGAATTGGTGGCGGTGGACGAGTTGCTGCTGCATCCCGCGAGCGCGCCGATTATCAGGGCACCGGTCGCCGCAGTGCCGGCGAGCCGCGCGTTCCACGCTTTCATTGAGGATCTCCAGCCGTAGTCACCAATAAGTCCTAACGATCGTTAGAAATCGTGAGTGACGGACCTGGAATCGGAGCGATGGCTGCGTGGCCGGAGGGTGAACAGGCGGCACACGCGTGGGGTATTGATCGCCGGGGTGTCGCGCAGGCGTCTCCGAAGTGTCCCGGGGCCGTCCGGGGACCGCTTGCGGGCGCCGGACGGCCCGCGGGCCGACCGTCCCGGGCCGGCCGAAGGTCCACACCGCGGGCGCGACAACGCGTTCACTGCGCTGACCCGGGGCATATAACTTGGCGTAAGGTCTCGATCGACCCCGGAGCCGACCGTATGCTGAGGTTCCGGCCGGGGTGACGGCCGAGCCGCGTTCCGCTCGGACGGGAGTGCACATGGCCGAAACCGCGACCGGGCGGTATACGCAGGCACCGGCGCAGACCGACGTGGTGGTGCTCGGCGCCGGCCACAACGGCCTGGTGACCGCGGCGTATCTGGCCAGGTTCGGGCTGCGGGTGACCGTGCTCGAGCGGCTCGACCGGGTCGGCGGCGCGGCGGTGAGCGAGCAGCTGTTCGCCGGGATCGAGGCGCGCCTGTCGTGCTACTCGTATCTGGTCTCACTCATCCCCTACGCGGTCGTACGCGACCTCGAGCTGGATCTGGAGCTGCGCTCCCGGCCGGTCGCCTCCTACACCCCGGTGCTGCGCGACGGACGCGCGGACGGGCTGCTGGTCGAGCGCAAGCCCGGCGCCGCCACGCTCGACTCGTTCCGCCGGATCACCGGCTCGGACCGGGACTGGCGGGCCTGGCAGCACTTCTACGAGCGGATCGCCAAGGCGAGCCGAGTGATCGCGCCGACCCTGCTCGAGCCGCTGCCGGGTCGCGGGGTACTGATGAAGGCGATCCGCGAGTCCTGCGGCTCGAACTTCTGGAACGAGTTCATGGAGGAGCCGATCGGCGGCGTCGTCGAGCGCACCTTCGCGGACGACGACGTGCGCGGCATCGTGCTCACCGACGCCCTGATCGGCACGCAGAGCTGGGCGCACGACCCGAGCCTGCGGCAAAACCGGTGCTTCCTCTACCACGTGATGGCCAGTCAGTCCGGCGAGTGGCGGGTGCCGATCGGCGGCATGGGCGCGGTGACCGGCTCGCTCGAACGCGCGGTGATCAAGTCCGGCGCGGTGATCCAGACCGGTGCGACCGTGACCCGGGTGGAGACGGACGGCCGCAGCGCGCGCGTCGGCTACCGCACGGCGGAGGGCGAGCAGTGGATCGAGGCGCGCTACGTCGCCTCCAACCTCGCGCCGAGCGTGCTGGCCGAGCTGCTCGACGAGCCCGGCCCGGAGCGGCCCGAGGGCAACCAGCTGAAGGTGAACCTGGTGCTCACCCGGCTGCCCGCGCTCAAGTCGGGCATCGCGCCGGAGCAGGCGTTCGCCGGCACCTTCCACGTGGACGAGTCGGCCGAGCAGCTGGCCGCGGCGTATCAGGCCTCGGAGGCCGGCCGGCTGCCTGACCCGCTGCCGTTCGAGGCGTACTGCCACACCCTGACGGACCGTACGATCCTGAGCCCCGACGCCGACCGCGCCGGACTGCACACGATCACCCTGTTCGGACTGCACACCCCGGCCCGGCTGTTCCGGCAGGAGGGCGTCAAGGAGCAGGCGGTGCGCCTGGCCCTGGACGGCCTCAACCGGTACCTCGCCGAGCCGATCGAGCAGTGCCTGGCCGTGGACGCGCACGGCGAGCCGTGTATCGAGGCGCTCAGTCCACTGGATGTGGAGGCGCAGTTGGCGATGCCGGGCGGCCACATCTTCCACGGCGATCTGGACTGGCCGTGGGCGGGCGGGCATCATCCGACGGGCAGCTGGGGCGTGGAGACGCGGTTCCCGAACCTCGTGGTCTGCGGCTCGGGTGCGGTGCGCGGCGGCGCGGTCAGCGGGATCCCGGGACGCGCGGCGGCGCTGTGCATCGCCGGACGGATCCAGCGCAGCCACGGCCGGGAGCGCTGAGCACGCCCGGCCGATGCGTCTGACGCGGGTTCGGTCCGTCAGCGCATGAGCGCCTGACGCGGACTCAGTTCGCCGTCGGGAACACGATCGCGGTGGCGATCGCCGTGAGCCCTTCGCCGCGGCCGGTGAATCCGAGGCCGTCGGTGGTGGCCGCGCTCACCCGGACCGGGGCGCCGGCGGCCTCGCTCAGCACGGCCTCGGCCTCGGCGCGGCGCGGGCCGAGCTTCGGGCGCTGCCCGATCAACTGGACCGCGACGTTGCCGATGTGCAGGCCGGCCTCGCGTACCCGGCGGGCCGCCTCGGCCAGCAGCACGATGCCGGCGGCGCCCTTCCACTCGGGCTGGTCGGTGCCGAAGTTCGAGCCGAGGTCGCCCAGACCCGCGGCCGAGAACAGCGCGTTGCAGGCCGCGTGGGCGACCACGTCCGCGTCGGAGTGGCCGAGCAGGCCGCCCTGACCCGGCCAGTCGAGGCCGGCCAGGCGCAGCGGGCGGGGGGCGAGCTCGAGGTCCGCCTCGGTCGCGAAGGCGTGCACGTCCACGCCCACGCCCACCATCGGCAGGGGCATCGGGGACGTCGGTGGCGTCGCGGGCGAGTCGGGCATCGGGGACTCCTTCCGGCGCGCGGCGAGCACGGCCTCGGCCAGTACGAGATCGAACGGCGTGGTGACCTTGAACGCCTCGACGTGTCCGGGGATCATCGCCACCGGCAGGCCCAGGGACTCGACCAGGCCCGCGTCGTCGGTCGCGTCGTGGCCGGCCGCGGCGTGGGCGCGCTCGAGCAGGTCGCGGCGGAAGCCCTGCGGGGTCTGGATGGCGCGCAGCGCACTGCGGTCGACCGTGCGTTCGACCAGGTCGTGGGCCGGTCCGAGGCTGGACGTCTCAGTATGCGGACGCACGGATTTGATCGTGTCGGCGACGGGAAGCACCGGAATGACGGCGTCGGCTCCGGCGCGTACCGCGGCCACGACGTCGGCGACGGTGGACGGCGGAGTAAGCGCACGGGCGGCGTCGTGCACGAGCACCACGTCGCAGTCCGCAGGGACGGCAGCGAGGGCGAGTGCGACGGATTCCTGCCGGGTGGCGCCGCCGGGCACGATCAGGACCGTGCCCGCGGCGAGCGGGCCCCGGGGAGAGTGAGGTGTCGTGTCCGGCTCGCCCGACGCGGTCGCGACGGGCTCGAGCGCGGACAGGATGCGCGCCACCTCGGCCAGGCCCTCGGCCGAGGGCGGGGCCGCGACGACGACCAGATCGATCCGGTCGGAGGCGAGCAGTCCGCGCACCGCGTGCAGCAGGATCGGCTCACCGCCGATGGAACGCAGGGCCTTGGGAGCGCCCGGGCCGAGCCGTTCGCCGCGGCCGGCCGCGGGAACAAGGGCGGCCGTGCGCGGCGTCGGAGGTCGGGTCACGGCGCGTAGGTTGACGGAGGTCGGATTGCGGGGCGACTCAGGCGGTGGCGGCCGGACCCACCTGCGAGGCGAGCACCTCGTCCAGGATGGACTCCGCCTTGTCCTCGTTGGTGCACTCGGCCAGGGCCAGTTCGCTCACCAGGATCTGCCGGGCCTTGCCCAGCATGCGCTTCTCGCCGGCCGAGAGGCCGCGCTCACGGTCGCGCCGCCACAGGTCGCGTACGACCTCGGCGACCCGGATCACGTTGCCGGACGCGAGCTTCTCCAGGTTGGCCTTGTAACGCCGGGACCAGTTCGTCGGCTCCTCGGTGTACTCGGCACGCAGGACCTCGAAGACCTGGTCGAGGCCGTTCTGGTCGACGACGTCGCGGACGCCGACATCCTCGAGCTTGTCGGTGGGTACCATGAGGGTCAGATCGCCCTGGGCGACGCGGAGCCTGAGGTAGGCCTTCTCCTCACCCTTGATCATCCGGGTCTCGATCGCTTCGATGAGGGCGGCCCCATGGTGGGGATAGACGACGGTCTCGCCAACCTTGAACGTCATGTGATGCGTACCCCTTCCGTGGGTAACCAGGATAACACGCGCGCACCGGTTTCTGAAGGGCGTTTGCCCAGGTCAGATAGGTGATGCCCACTTGACAAGCGCTCGGATGGCGTACTCGCCCCTGGTCAGCGCGGCGTGGCGGGCCCGGCGCGCTGCCCAAGAATCTTCGTTTCACACCTTTCGACCGGGGCGCGCGGAGGGGTTTCGCAGCACCTGGAGCGGCAACACTCTGGGCAGACGCGGTGTACGGGCGCACAATGCTCGTACAGCGCGTGCTTGGACTGGGTGCCCTCGTTCAGGTGGGGTGATTGTTCGTGGATTCGAGCAGCGAGTATTCCTCGTCGTGGGACGGCGCCCGCGACGAGCCGGACGCGGCGATAGTGGCGCACTGGCCGGATGGAACGGCCATTACCGAGGGGCAGTGGCGCGCCCCGGTCGACCCACGGGAACTGATGCCGGATCAGCGCCGCTACCAGCGGGAGCTGCGGTGGGTCAGCCGGCGCTCCAGGGTGGCCGGGGCCCTGCGGGTCCTCGGCACGCCCCGCGGCGTCGTCGCCATCCTGCTCGCGGCGGCGTTGCTCTCCGCTTCCGTGGTCACGGCCCTCGGAGCGATCAAGTAAGGCGCGATCGTACGTACACGGTCGCCGCCGGCCGACTCGGACACCGAGCACGCGGTCAGAGAGTCGGTCGGCGACGTTCGTGGGCGCCGCGCCCGTGCCCGCTGGGCAGATCGGGTGAATCAGGACCATAGCCCCGCGCGTCGCGCGGTGCTCTCGCGCGCGTGCACACGGCCGGGACATCGGGTTGCGCAAACGTCCATCCCGGTGAGTCGCCGTCAAACGCGGTCAGTACGCTGTGGCTAAATACTTTCTGAGTAGCGACCACAGTAGCCACCGCGAGGAGCCTGACCCACCGTGAGCAGCAACCCCCACTCCAGCGCGCCTAGCCCGCGAGCCTCGCGGAAGAGCCCGCTGCGCACCCGTCGCAACCGCACCGCCCTGGCCGGCGCCGCGCTCCTGGTCGCCCTGCCCGTGCTGGCCGCCTGCTCCGCCGGGACGAACCCCGAGGTGTACGACATCAAGCCGGACAACGGCCTGGCGACCGCCGGCGACATGTGGATCAGCAACGTGTGGGTCGTCTCCGACGCGAACACCGGCAACGCCGAGGTCATCGGCCAGGTGGCCAACACGAACCCGAGCCAGAGTGAGACCACTCAGCTGACCTCGGTCACCGTCAACGGCCAGCCCGCCAGCGTGCAGGAGACCGGCACCTCCACGCTCTCCCCGGGCGTCACGGTCACCGGCTCGGACGTGAGCATCCCCGGCCTGCGCTCGGTGCAGTTCGGGCAGCAGGGGCAGCCGCAGCTGCTGGCCACCGACCCCGGCGTGGTCATCGGCCAGAACGCCCAGGTCGTCTACACCTTCTCGGACGGCACCACGGCCACCGTGACCGCGCAGGTGCAGCCGAACAGCGGCCTGTGGGCGCAGTACAACCCCAACGGCCCGTCCACCGCGACCGCGCTGCCCACGACCACGGCGAGCGGCACCGCGACCCCGACCGCGACCGCCTCGACCACCGCCACCGGCACCTCGACGGCGACGGCGAGCACGACCGCGAAGGCCACCTCGAGCAGCACCGGCAACACCGTGTTCAGCGGCACGCCCAACCCGAGCTCGAGCTCCTGAACCGCCGGGCTCCCGGGCTCCCCGAGCCCCGGAGCCGCCCGGCCCGCGCACCGCACGACGACGGCCTCCCCGCAGCACGCGGGGAGGCCGTCAGGTTTTCGCAGGGCCCGGATCAGGGCCCGGATCAGGGGCGGCGGTGCCGGGGCCGGCGGGCCGGCCGGATTTTCACGGCTCGAACTTGTAGCCCAGGCCGCGGACCGTCACCAGGTAGCGCGGCAGCGCCGGATCCGGCTCGATCTTCGCGCGCAGCCGCTTGACGTGCACGTCCAGCGTCTTGGTGTCGCCCACGTAGTCGGCGCCCCAGACCCGGTCGATCAGCTGCATCCGGGTCAGCACCCGGCCGGCGTTGCGCAGCAGCATCTCCAGCAGCTCGAACTCCTTGAGCGGCAGCTGCACGCCGTTGCCCGCGACGCTCACCGTGTGCCGCTCCACGTCCATCCGGACCGGTCCGGCCTCCAGCGCGGAGTCCTCGAGCTCCTCGGTCTGCCCGCCGTGGCGGCGCAGCACCGCCCGGATCCGGGCGACCAGCTCGCGCGAGGAGAACGGCTTGGTCACGTAGTCGTCGGCGCCGAGTTCGAGGCCGACGACCTTGTCTATCTCCGAGTCCTTGGCGGTCAGCATGATCACCGGGACACTCGAGCGCGTCCGCAGTTGCCGGCAGACCTCGGTGCCGGGCAGCCCGGGCAGCATCAGGTCAAGCAGCACCAGGTCGGCCCCGTGCCGGTCGAACTCGTCCAGGGCCTCGGGTCCGGTGGCCGCCACGGCCACCTCGAAGCCCTCATTGCGCAGCATGTAGGAAAGCGGGTCGCTGAACGACTCCTCGTCCTCGACTACCAGCACCCTGGTCACGTCGTTCGACTCCCTGTCGTGATTCTGGTCGGTTGGCTGTGGGTTGGTTCGAGCTCGGACACCGGGGCGACTTGGGCCACCGGCAGCCGCAGGGTGAAGGTGGAGCCGGCGCCCTCCACGCTCCAGACCGAGACGTCGCCGCCGTGCGTGGCGGCGATGTGCTTGACGATCGCGAGCCCGAGGCCGGTGCCGCCGGTCACGCGCGAGCGCGCCGGGTCCACCCGGTAGAAGCGCTCGAAGATGCGGTTGAGGTCCTGGTCCGGGATGCCCACGCCCTGGTCGGTGACGGACAGCTCGGCCAGATCGCCCTCCACCCGGACCGAGACGACCACCTTGGTCCGATCGGGTGAGTAGTTCACCGCGTTCTCCACCAGGTTGCCGACCGCGGTGGTCAGCTGGCCCAGGTCGCCGAGCACCCGGGTGTGCTCGGGCCCGGTGGCGACCAGCTCGATCTGCCGGGCCTCGGCGACCTCGGCCACCCGCTCCCGGGCCGCCGCCACCACCTCGGCCAGGTCCACCGGGACCGCCTTGGCCAGCGGGTCGTCGCCCTGCACCCGGGACAGGTCGATCAGGTCCTGCACCAGGTTGGTCAGCCGGTGCGCCTCCTTGGACATCCGCCCGGCGAAGCGGCGGACCGCGTCCGGGTCGTCGCTGGCGCTCAGGACGGCCTCGGCCAGCAGCGAGAGCGCGCCGACCGGGGTCTTGAGCTCGTGGCTGACGTTCGCCACGAAGTCGCGGCGCACCTCGTCCACCCGGCGGGCCTCGGTGCGGTCCTCGACCAGCACCAGGACCAGGTGCGCCCCGAGCGGGGCGACCCGCACCGAGACGGCCAGGGTGTCCTGGCCCAGCGGGCCGCGTGGCAGTTCCAGCTCGACCTGGCGTATCTCCCCGTCCCGGCGCACCTGCCGGGCGATCCCGGTCAACTCCTCCGGCACCAGCCGCTGGCCGCGTACCAGCCCCAGGGCATGCGCCGCGGGCGAGGCCTTGACCACCGCGTCGCTCGGGTCAAGCAGCACCGCGGAGGAGCGCAGCACCTGCAGCACGGCCGCCACGCCCGGCGGCACCAGCGGCTCGGGCTGCGGCTCGAGCCGGCGCCGGTCCCGCTCGCTCCAGCGGAACGCCAAGCCCGCCGCGACCCCCACCACCAGCGCGATCAGCGCGGAGGCCGAGGCAGCCGCGACGTGGAAGGCGGAGGCGTCGAATATGTGCACACGATCAGAGTAAGCGGCCAAACCAGGCGTTTCGAAGGCTCGGAGGGCTCCCAAGGCCTTCCGTCGCCGAGAATTCACGTGTGGGTTGCATTTGATTCACCCATCGGCGTGGCCCGGCTGAGGGCGGGCCCGTACCGTATGCGAGAGTCCCGTTCCATCCCCTCAGGAGTGATCCATGCGCGACGTCTACCACGAAGAGCTCGACTCGATCGGTGCCACACTGATCGAGATGTCCGGCCTGGTGGCCAGCGCGCTCAACCAAGCCACGACGGCCATCATGAACGCCGACCTGCAGCTCGCGGAGAAGGTCATCGCCGCCGACGACCAGGTCGACGCGCTGCAGAAGGCTCTCGACGCCCGCGCTCTGGACCTGCTCGCCCGGCAGCAGCCGGTGGCCGGCGACCTGCGCACCATCATCACCTCGCTGCGGATGAGCGCGGACCTGGAGCGGATGGGCGACCTGGCCCGGCACGTGGCCAAGGTGGCCCGGCTGCGCTACCCCGAGATAGCCATCCCCGAGGAGCTGCGCCAGACCGTGGCCGAGATGGGCCGGATCGGCGAGGAGCTCGCCCACAAGACCGGCGAGATCATCGACGGCCGCGACGTCGAGGCCGCGCGCCTGCTCGAGGCCGAGGACGACGCGATGGACCGGCTGCACCGCGCCCTGTTCAGCGCGCTGCTGCACGAGGGCACGCCCTACCCGGTGGAGACCGCCATCGACGTGACCCTGGTCGGCCGCTACTACGAGCGCTTCGCCGACCACGCCGTCTCCGTCGCGCGCCGCATGATCTTCCTGGTGACCGGCGACTACTGAGCCGCCGCGCACACGGGAACGCCTCCCCGGGCGCGATGAGCGTCCGGGTGCACAGGGAAGCAACGGGAGACGCCCCGCCGGATTCGTCCGGCGGGGCGTCGCGCGTTCGCCGGTTCGCGGGGTGAGCCGCTCCGGTACGGCGTCAGCCGAGGCCGCCGGCTTTCAGGAGCAGCGCCACCCCGCCGACGACGAACGCCAGGCCCATGAGACCGGTCAGCGAGCCCGTCCAGAATCGGACCGACTGGTTCTCGTTGTTGAGCTGACCCCTCGCGTCTAAAAGCGGCTGGCGCACCACGAGGTCCGTGATGAGGCCGTCCGCGCCGCCGCGCGCGGCTCGCTTGGCGTCTCGCCACTGCCGGAGAATCCTGGAGGCCCCGTGACACGCGCCGGCGCCCATACCCAGCATGAGCACGCCGAAGACACCGTCAGCGACCGTATTCGAACTCGACATCTGCTTCCCCCCGTTCGAAATCCCGCCTGAATCCAGCCGATGATTCCACGCGCCGAAGATGGGGTCACCCCGGATGCGGGCGCCCCACCCGGCCCAGCACGCGAAACGGCCCCTCGGCAGCCGGAAACGCGCTGCTGAGGGGCCGCCAGAGTGACTACGCCTACTTCTTGCCCTGGTTCTTGACCGCCTCGATCGCCTCGGCCGCGGCGGCCGGGTCGAGGTACTCGCCGCCCGGGGTGACCGGGCGCAGGTCGGCGTCGAGCTCGTAGTAGAGCGGGATGCCGGTGGGGATGTTCAGGGCCGCGATGTCCGCGTCCGAGACCCCGTCGAGGTGCTTGACCAGCGCGCGCAGCGAGTTGCCGTGGGCGGCGACCAAGACGGTGCGGTGGGCCAGCAGGTCGGGGACCAGCGCGTCGTACCAGTAGGGCAGCATCCGGTCGACCACGTCGGCCAGGCACTCGGTGCGCGGGCGCAGCTCGATCGGCAGCGCGGCGTAGCGCGGGTCGTGGTACTGCGAGTACTCGTCGTCCTCGGCCAGCAGGGGCGGGGGGACGTCGTAGGAGCGGCGCCAGAGCATGAACTGCTCCTCGCCGAACTCGGCCAGCGTCTGCGCCTTGTCCTTGCCCTGCAGCGCGCCGTAGTGGCGCTCGTTCAGGCGCCAGGTGCGCGAGGTGGGGATCCAGTGGCGGTCGATCTCGTTGAGCGCCAGCTGGGAGGTGCGGATGGCCCGGCGCAGCACGGAGGTGTGCAGCACGTCGGGCAGCAGGCCGCGGTCCCGGAGCAGCCGGCCGCCGCGGATCGCCTCCTCCTCGCCCTGGGCGGTGAGGTCCACGTCCACCCAGCCGGTGAACAGGTTCTTCGCGTTCCACGCGCTCTCGCCGTGGCGCAGCAGCACGAGGCGGTAGTTGTCAGCCATGCTCCGAGACTATCCGAGCGGCCCCGGCCGACTCCGGGCGCGTCAGTCCTTGGAACGCGGCCGGTCCGGGCCGGGGCTCTGCGGGTCCGGGGCGCTCGGCTCGCCCGCCTCGTCCGGCTCACCCGGCTCTTCGGGCCGCAGCCGTTCGAAGGCGGCCAGGTTGAAGGTGGGCTCGCCGCGCTTGAGCCGCCAGGCCCACTCGCGCCGGATGGAGGTGGCGAAGCCGAGCTCCAGCAGGGTGTTGAAGCTGCCGTCGGCCGCATCGAGCACGGTGCCGAGCAGCCGGTCCACCTCGGCCGCGGTGACCGAGGCCAGCGGCAGCCGGCCGACCAGGTAGACGTCGCCGTGCGCGTCGATGGCGAAGGCGATCCCGGCCAGCCGGGCGTTGCGCTCGAGCAGCCAGCGGTAGACGTTCTCGTGGTTCTCGTCGGCGCCACGCACGACGAAGGCGTTCACCGAGAGCGTGTGGTCGCCGAGCAGGAGCGAGCAGGCGGTGGCGAGCTTGCGGGTGCCCGGCAGCGTGACCACGTAGTGGCCCTCGCCGGGCTGCTCGAACTCGGCCTCGGCCTCCCGCAGCGCCCGCTCGATCTCGGCGGCGGCCTGCCTGCGGGCGGATCGCTCGTCCTTGGTCACGCCAGCGAGCTTACGCGGCGGTGCGTCAGCCAGCGCTCGGAGATGGCCTCGGAGTAGACCTCCAGGGTCCGTCTGGCGGTATGCGCCCAGCCGAAGCCGGCCGCGTGCCCCCTGGCCTGCTCGCGCATCCAGGCCAGCCGGGCCGGGTTCTCCAGCAGCGTGGCGCAGGCGGCGGCGTAGTCCACCGGGTCGTGGCCGGCCACCAGCAGCCCGGAGCGGCCGTCGGCCACGGCGGTGCCAAGGCCACCGACCGAGGCCGCGACCACCGGCGTGCCGCAGGCCTGGGCCTCGATCGCCACCAGGCCGAAGGACTCGTTGTAGGAGGGCACCACGACCAGGTCGGCGGCGCGGAAGTACTCGGCCAGCCGGTCTTGGTCCACCGGGGGGATGAAGCGCACGTGCCGGGTCACCCCGAGTCGCCGGGCCAGCCGGGTCAGGTGGTGCGGGGTGGCCTTGCCGCTGCCGCTGGGGCCGCCGACGATCGCCACGACCAGGTCGCGGTAGCGCTCCGGGTCGCGCCGCAGCAGCTCGGCCGCGGTGTGCAGCAGCACGTCGGGGGCCTTGAGCGGCTGGATCCGGCCGGCGAACATCAGCAGCGGGGCGTCCTGCGGCAGGTCGAGCGCGGCCCGGGCGGCGCGGCGGTCCCCGGGGGCGAAGCGTTCCAGGCTGACGCCGGGGTGGACCACCGGGACCCGGTCGGCCGGGGCGCCGTAGAGCCGGACCAGCTGGTCGGCCTCCTGCGCGGTGTTGGCGATCAGCCGGTCCGCGGCGGCCACGACCTGGTCCTCGCCGATCAGCCGGGCGGCCGGCTCGGGCGCGTCGCCGCCGGCCAGCGCGCCGTTCTTGACCTTCCCCAGGGTGTGCATGGAGTGCACGAGCGGGACGCCCCAGCGCTCCTTGGCCAGCCAGCCGACCTGGCCGGAGAGCCAGTAGTGCGAGTGGATCAGGCCGTAGTGGCCGGGGTCGTGGAAGGCCTCGGTGCGCAGCACGCCTGAGGTGAACGCGCACAGCTGGCCGGGCAGGTCCTCCTTGGACAGCCCCTCGTAGGGGCCGGCCGTGACGTGGCGCACCAGCACGCCGGGCGCGAGCTCGACCGTGGGCGGCAGGTCGCCGCTGGTGGCGCGGGTGAAGATCTCGACCTCGGTGCCCTGGGCGGCGAGTTGCCGGGAGAGCTCGACGATGTAGACGTTCATGCCACCGGCGTCCCCCGTCCCCGGTCGGGCAAGGGGGGACGTGTGCACGGAGAGCATGGCTATCCGCCGGGGCTTCACGATTTCTCACTCCTCACGGCTGAGCACTCCTCGGGCCAAACGTGGGAACCTGCCGTACGGTCGCGGTATTCCCGGGAGCGGGAGCGGCCGGGCGGGCGAGCCCGGCCTGCCCACCGCGTGCGCGCGGCGTGCGGGCCCGGCGGACTCGGCGCGGAGGGCGGGCGCCGGTTTGGGACAATGGCGCCATGACGCAACCTATAGCGGTAGTGACGGGCGCGAGCAGCGGGATCGGCGAGGCCACGGCGCGGCGCCTGGCGGCCGAGGGCTTCGACCTGGTGATCGGAGCCCGGCGGCTGGACCGTCTGGAGAAGCTGGCGGCCGAGATCGGGGCCCGCGCGGTCGAGCTCGACGTCACCGACGAGGCCTCGGTGGCCGCGTTCACCGAATGGGTACCGGAGTGCGCCGTCCTGGTGAACAACGCGGGCGGCGCGCGCGGGCTGGCCCCGGCGGCCGAGACCGCGATCGAGGACTGGCGCTGGATGTACGAGGTGAACGTGCTCGGCTCGGTGCGCATGGTCCAGGCGCTGCTGCCGTCGATGCTGCGCTACGGGCGCGGGCATGTCGTGAACATCACCTCGGTCGCCGGCCTGGGCGTCTACGAGGGCGGCTCCGGGTACACCGCGGCCAAGCACGCCCAGCACGCGCTGAGCGAGACGCTGCGGCTCGAGCTCAACGGCCGGCCGGTGCGGGTGACCGAGATCGCCCCCGGCATGGTCAAGACCGACGAGTTCTCGCTTAACCGCTTCGCCGGCGACCAGAACCGGGCCGACTCGGTGTACTCCGGGGTGGCCGAGCCGCTGCTGGCCGAGGACATCGCGGACTGCGTGGCCTTCGCCGTGACCCGTCCCCCGCACGTGGACGTGGACCTGCTGGTGGTGCGCCCGCTGGCCCAGGCGGCCTCGCACAAGGTGCACCGGGTGCAGGGGAACTGACCGCTGCCGTGACCGCAAGGACCCGACCGGTCGGCACCGTCACCCGCGGTACGACGGCGCCGAACCGGCTGCGGCGGGTGGACCGCTGGCTGCTGGGCACGCACCAGCGGCTGCTGTGGCGGGCGCCGGAGCGTGCCCTGGCGGTGGACCTGGGCTACGGCGCGTACCCGGTGACGACGGTGGAGTGGGCCGAGCGGCTGTGGACGCGCCGGCCCGACCTCGAGGTGCTCGGCCTGGAGATCGACCCGGCCCGGGTGGCCGCGGGCGCGGCCTACCGGCGTCCTGGTCTCGAGTTCCGGCTCGGCGGCTTCGAGCTGCCGGTGCCGCGCGACCCGGTGCTGCTGCGTGCGTTCAACGTGCTGCGCCAGTACGACGAGGGCGCGGTGGCCGAGGTCTGGGCGGGGCTGTGCGCGCGGCTGGCTCCGGGCGGGCTGCTGATGGAGGGCACCTGTTCGGAGAACGGCCGGATCGCGGTGTGGGCCGGCCTTGACCGGCAGGGCCCGCAGACGCTGAGTTTCGCCGCGCGGCTCGGCTCGCTGGAGAGCCCGGCGATCTTCGCGCAGCGGCTGCCCAAGGCCTTGATCCACCGCAACGTCCCGGGCGAGCCGGTGCACGCGTTCCTGCGGGACTGGGACCGGGCCTGGGCCGCCTGCGCACCGCTGGGCGCGTTCGGCGCCCGCCAGCGCTGGATCGGCGCGGCCCGGATGCTCACCGCCGACTGGCCGGTGCTGGACCGGGAGAACCGTTGGCGCCTGGGCGAACTGACGGTGCGTTGGGAGGCGCTGCGCCCGCTCAGGTCGTAGCGCGGCGACGGCGTGCGTTGATGGGGGCGTGTGTCGACGACGGTCCCGAATCAGGGCCGGAAAGGCCGGAGAAAAGGCCTGCGGTCTCGGCAGAGCTCGCGGGGGGTAGCTCGGCCGAGACCGCAGAAGTGGTGCTCAAGGCACCTTCCGAGGGTCGGGCACCCTCGGATCACGGGGCTTTCCGGTAAACCGGTCCGCCCCGACCTTGGGGGGTGATGCTCACCTTGCCAGGCGAGGCTTAGCCGGTTGTGAAGCCGCGTTGAGAATCATGTGAAAAGCCGCACCGTCAATACCCTGACGCATGGCCGGGACCGGCGAAGCCGGTTCGGCACCGCTCACCAGGGGCCGTACGGTCCGTCCGGGCGCCTGTCGCGCGGGTTGCGGCCCCCGCGCCGCGCGGATCCGGCCTGCTCACGCAGCGCCGGACGCACGTCCACCATGTAGATGATCGCGGCCGCGGTGCCGACGATGGTCAGGATCTGGGTGACCCCGCCCCACATCAGGTCGTAGAACGCGGCGATGCCCAGGAACAGCAGCCAGGCCACCTTGGTGAGCTTGTTCGCGGCCACGTAGGCGCTGGAAGGCCGGATCGCCGCGTCCACGAACGCGTAGACCTTGAAGCAGGTCAGCGCGAGGAGCAGCAGGTTGAGCACATTGAAGAACGTCGAGGTGATCAGTCCGCTGCCCATCTGGGTTTCCTTTGACGTCTAGGTCGGGGCGAGGGCACGGCGTCACACCGTGTCCTCGCCTTCCACGCTACCTTCCGTACCCGGCGCGGTGAAGTTCACCGCGTCCCGCCCGCATTCGCCCGTGCGTGCCGCGTCGGGCCGAGGCGGGCCGGCACGGGTCTGCGCGGGCCGGCACGGGTCTGCGCGGGCCGGTCGGGCTACGCCTCGCTGTCGTCCGCGGTGCGCGGCGCCTTGGGCGCGCTGGCCCGCTTGCGCGCGGCCCGCTTCGGCGCGGTCGGGTCCGCCGCGCCCGCCTCGTCGGAGACCTCCTCGGCCGCGATGAACACGGCGGCGGCCTCGGCCGCGCTCTGGGCCTCGTCGGTCGGCAGGTCGAACACGTCCTCGGGCAGCGTCGCCGAGGCGTGCTCGGCGCCGGTCAGCTCGTCCTCGTCGCTCAGCTGCTCGACCACGACGGTGACCGCGGGCTCGCCGGCCTCGCCGGAACCGCCCTCACCCGCGCCGGTATAGCGCCCGACCACGACCTTGCCGCGCTCGGCGAGCTCGTCGTAGGTCTCCACGGCCTTGCCGGCCGCCTCGAGCAGCCGTCCGACCTGCTGCAGCGCCACGGTCTGGGCCCGGTCACGCAGTGCGGCGGCGTCCGGACGGGCGGCCTTGCCCACCGTGTCCTGCACCGTCGCGCTCACCCTGGCCAGGTGCTCGGGGGCCTCCGCCGCGATGCGGGTGGCCAGCGTGCTCAGGGCCGCGCTCGCCTCGGCCAGCTTGGCCGGGGCGTCCTTGAACCTGTCGGGGGCGTCCTTGAGCTTCTCCGCGGCCAGGTCGCCCGCGCCGGCCAGGGCGTAGAGCGGCTTGGGGTCGCTGAGGGTCTTGCGGATGTCGTCACTCATGTTCATCGGTGGTACCGCCTTCCTGCCCGCGGAAGGAGAGGTAGATCTCCCGCAGGGCGACTTTCTGACGAGTGGTCAGGTGCGGGTCGGCCGTGATCGCCGCGAGCACCCCGCCCGCCGCGGCCCGGTCGGCCTCCTCGCCCCGCTCCGCTCGCTCCTGCTCCCCGTCGAGCAGCCCGGCCCGCACGTACAGCGTCTCCGCCGAGATCTGCAGGGCCTTGGCGAGTTGTTGGAGCACATCGGCACTGGGCTTGCGCAGCCCGCGCTCGATCTGGCTGAGGTAGGGGTTGGACACCCCGGCCGCCGTGGCCAACTGGCGCAGCGAGTACTGGGCGCCCTCCCGCTGTTCGCGGATATAGGCGCCGAGCTGCGCGAGCCGGACCGGGCCGAGGTGCAGGTCTGTCACGCCTCCCAGTGTGCGCCCGAGTGCTTGCAAAAGCAAGCACGCCGTTAGCTGGTGGCGTGCGCGGCGTGTCGAGGGCGGCGGTCAGCCGTTCTCGAAGACGCCGAACAGGTCGAGGACGACCTGGGCGGTTCCTTTGCCGCCGAGGTAGAACCCGATGTCGTAGTAGCTCTGCAGGTCGCTCTCGGTGCCGGGCGGAACGATGACCAGGTTCGGCACCGTCTGGCCGGTCAGGTAGTTGAGATTCGAGGTGCTCGGCACCGTCGAGGCGGTGGCCAGGGTGAACGGGTAGACGGAGAGGAAGCCGTTGCCGGTCGGCGAGACGACGGTGGCGTTGAGCACGGCGCCGCGGATGACGGAGTCCTGGGTGAACTGCAGGTAGTCGATCGCGCCGGCCTCGACCGGGCTCTGGCCCTTGCGCGTGTCCAGGACGCGCTCGGGCGCGGCGAGTGGCAGGTAGGCGTCGGCTCCGGTGCCGGACTCGGTGTAGCCGAACGCGTCGGCGATCAGGTCGACCGGGCTCGAGCCGTTGTTGTGCAGGACGATCTGGCCGTTCGTGCCGACCGGGACGATCGCCATGTTCGCCTCGGCCCCGCCCGCGGGATAGTTCAGGTTGGAGACCGTGGGCAGGGTCTCGCCGGCCGGGTACGCGGTAATCACGCCGTTCGCGGTGGCGTCGACCGCGGTCAGGTTCAGCGCGACGGCCGTCGGCCCGCTGGACGGGATGGCGCCGCCGCCCGCGCCGTTCACGGTCAGTGTGATCTGGCCGTTGGCCGGGATCTTCGCGGCCTTGCCGGTTCCGGTGCCCTTGCGGGTGTCCAGGATCCGGGTCGGATTCAGCGCGGTGTACTCGCTCGCGACCTGCTCGCTGAAGTAGCCGGCGACGTCCGCGACGACCTGGGTCCTGCCCGCCGAGTTGTTGTAGAAGTCGACGACGCCGTTCGCACCGACCGGTACGACCACCAGGTTCGGTACGTTCTGGCCGGTCCGGAAGTTGAGGTTCGAGGTGGACGGGCGGGCCACCGCCGTACCGCCGCGGGTCTCGTCGCCGTACACCGTCAGCACGCCGTTCGCGGTCGGGGCGACCGCTGTCACGTTGAGTACCACGGCGGAGATCCCGGCCGGGATCGTCGCGCCGCTGGTGCCCGCCCCGGCGACCTTCAGCTTGAGCGTCCCGTCCGAGGCGACAGGTGCGGTGGACGCACCGAGGCCCTTGCGGGTGTCCAGGATCCGCACCGGCCCGTATGCGGTGTACTCGGAACCGGCGGTCTGCACTCCGGAGACGGAGTTCGAGACGTAGTCGTGGCCGCCGTCGGTGTACGTGATGGAGATGTCGTAGGTGCCGAGCTGCGCGTAGGAGTGCGTGCCGGTTCCGGTGTCACCGCCGAAGCCCACGTCGGTCTGAGTCCCGTCGCCCCACGAGACCTGCGGATCATCGCCGACATAGAACGTCGTCTCCCCGGTAATCCCGAAGCTGAGAGTGACGCCGAGTGCGCTGGAATCGGTCACGCTGAAGGAGATCGCGAGATTCGGATTCACACCGGTGTACTGGACGGCGCCGCGCGAGGTGTACGGGGAGGTTCCGTAGTAGTCCGTGCCGGCCATGCCCGGGGCACCGGTGTTCGCATTGCCGACGACCGGCGTCTGGTTCGTCGGGATGATCGGGTAACCGGGAACGGTGTCGCCGCCGGACGACGCCGGCTGCATGTCGAACACCGAGGTCTCGTCGATGTCGTGAGCGCCCTGCGCGGAGGCCGTCTGGAACCCGGCCAACGTGCCGTAGGCGGTCCCGCCCCAACTGTAGGGGTCGTTCGCGTAGCCGGTCAGTGGGTTGAAATAGTTGTAGTCGCTGACGGTACCGGAGACCGACGCCGCGGCGACGGTGACGCTCGGCTGCCAGCCGAGGTCCGCGCCGGTGCAGTACTTCTCCGAGGTGCCGACGCCCCATGCGTCGGAGATCGGCTCGATGACGTTGTTCTCGATGGATACGCCGGTCGATGCGCCTTCGACGTCGACGGCTCCGTCGCAGCTCTGCATGATCGTGTTGCCGACGACGTCGAGTCCGGTGACGCCGACCGCGGCGATCGGTTCGTCGATGATCAGGTTGCTGGCCAGGTCGATGTTCTTCGCCCCCGAGGCGATCTGCACTGCGTCGGCGCCCGCCTCCCAGCTCTCGACCGGGCCCAGAAAGCTGTGGCTGACCGTCACATCGCTGGAGGCGCCGTCCACACTCACGGCCGTCACGGGGATGGTGGCTTCGGTCATGGAGAGAGAATCCAGGGTGATCCCGGCCGAGCCTTTGATGGAGACAAGGGGCGGGGCCACGTTCGTCGCCCTGAGGGTCAGATTGCTCACCGCGACGTCTGACGCGCCGTCGAAGACCAGCGCCGGGCTCGCTGCGATCATCGGCTTACCGCCGACGCCGACGATGGTCAGATCGGACGTGGTGACCGTGACCGTCGAGGCCTGTTCCCCACCGGCCGCGGTGACCTCGACCGTGTCGCCCGCGGCCGCGGCGTTCACCGCGTCCTGCACGTTGCAGTACGGGCTCGCCGCGCTGCCGTCCCCGGTGTCCGTCGCGCAGCCCGCCGAGGGAAGCGTCACGTAGACGATCGTGCCGGTCGCGGCCGTGGCGGTGGAGGCGGACGCACGCAGCACCGCCAGATGGTTTGTTGTGTCCTGCCAGACAGACTTCTGCAGCCGCACGGTGTTCCCGGCCGGGGAACTGTAGGTCTTGAACCCGGCCGCCGCCGCCAGCGATGTGGCGGTGGTCTGTGACGTCGCGGACGCGGACACCGGATCGGCGGGCGCGGACGAAGCCGCGCCCGCCGTCGAAGGCACCAGGCCGATGCCGGCCACACCGGCTATGAGCAGCGGAAACACAGACCTACGGCGCAGCACTGCAACCCTCCCCAGGCAGCACCGGGCACAGCGCGCAGTGCTGGAACAGTACTGGACCCTACGCGCCCGTGAAGCTCGCACTCAACAGCTTGCCGTCACAACTCGACGACAGTCGCGGCCGGTCTCGGGCCGCCTCAACCCCTCAGCCGAACACCGGCCGGAGGCTGCCGACCGGGCGGCCGCCGCCGAGCAGGGGGGCGGCGCCGAAGGCGGCTACGTCGGCGTCGGGGATGTCGAGGCGGCGCAGGGCTTCGGCGAGGATCGGGGCCAGGGTGCGCGGGTTGCCGTCGTTGACCTTGAACGCGAGGGCTCGGCCGTCCGGGAGGGCGGCCACGTACACCGCTTCGGCACCGGCCTTGGCGAGCAGGCCGGGGACGGCGCGCATGGCGTGGGCGTCGAGCTTCTCCTCGCCGGACATGTACTCGGGGTGCGCGCGCATGGCGTCGGCGACCCGGCGCGGGTGCTCGCCCGGGTCGGCCAGGACACAGGCGCGTACGGCGCGGGCGAGGCCGAGCAGGGAGACGCCGAGCAGGGGGGCGCCGCAGCCGTCGACCGCTTCCGCCGCGATGCGCTCGCCGGTCAGGCGCTCGATCGCGCCGCGGCAGGCTTGCTGCACCGGGTGGGCCGGGTCCAGGTAGGTCTCGATCGGCCAGCCGTTGACGGCGCAGGTGGCCAGCATCGCGGCGTGCTTGCCCGAGCAGTTGTAGTAGATCGGCGAGGGCTGCTCGCCGCCGCGGTGGAACGCGATCAGTGCCTGCTCGTCGCCGGGGGCCGCCGCCGGGGTCTGCAGCGCGTCCTCGGACAGGCCGGCTCCGGCCAGGATCTTGCGCACGGCCTCGATGTGGATCGGGGCGCCCGCGTGGCTGCCCGCGGCGATGGCGAGCAGTTCGCCTTCGAGGTCGAGGCCCGCGTCGAGCATGCCGGTGGCCTGCATGGGCTTGCTGCAGGAGCGCGGCAGCAGCGGGGCGGCGGGGTCGCCGATGCTCAGCCCGACCGAGCCGTCCGCCTCGAGCAGGACCAGGCGGCCGCGGTGCACACCCTCCACGAAGCCGGACCGGACGATCTCCACCAGGACCGGTTCGGCCTCCTCCGCCGGAACGACGCTGTTCTCGGGTATCACTGCCATCTCTCGGCTCGCTCCTTGCTCGCGGTTCACTCGGCGAGCAGTTCGTCGACCGTCGCCTCACCTTCACGGTACCGGCGGGCGAGCTCTGCGGCATAAGCGTCGACCACTTGCTGCACGGTGCGGCGCAGCGCGGAGATCTCCCGTTCGTGCCGGCTGAGCCGGTCGGCCACCTCGTGCAGCCGGACGGCGGGGCAGGAGGCGAGGTCGGGCACGTCCAGGTCGCCCAGCGAGGCCTCCATGGCCAGCCGGTACTCCCCGACCCGGCCCGGGTCTATCGGCTGGTAGCGGGCGGAGACATGGCGCGGCGCGCTGTGGTCGGCCAGGATCTCGATCAGCCGCCCGATCAGCGGGCTCGAGTCCCCGTCGGCGCGGGCCGTGAGCTCCGCCGCGATTATGTCGATCCGGCCGTGCAACAGCCGGCGCAGGTAGGACAGATCCGCCTCTTCGGCGATGGCCTCGGCACGGGCGGCGCGCAGCTGCGCCGTGACGAGGCCGCGCAGGTCCAGATCCGCGGACAGCACGCGGTCCAGCCTGCGCTCGGTGTGGGCCGTCATCGCGGCAGGCCGCCTTCCCCCGGGATTTCCCAGACTCCTGACATGGCTGCATCGTGCCACGCCGCTCGCGCGCGCGGCCCCATGACAGACGACTGTCACCCGATAAGACGAGCGCACTGTGCAATTTGCACGCCTCTCGTCCTACCAGCGACCCGCGCAGGTCAGCCGTGCCGACGCAGCCGTTCGCGCGCGGTGCCGCCGGCGTCCGGGGGGACGACGACCTCCTGTCCGGCGGGTACGCCGTCGGCCTCGAGCGTCGCCTCGACCGGCACCGACCGCTTGACCACGGCCAGCGCGATCGGGCCGAGCTCGTAGTGGCGGGCCGAACTGGTCACCGTGCCGACCTCGCGGCCGTCGTGCACCACGGCCGAGCCGTGCGGGGGCAGGTGCTCCTCGGTGCCGTCGAGGTGCAGCAGCACCAGCCGGCGCGGCGGGTGCCCGAGGTTCTCCACCCGGGCCACCGTCTCCTGGCCGCGGTAGCAGCCCTTGTTCAGGTGCACGGCCGAGTCCAGCCAGCCGAGCTCGTGCGGGATCGTGCGCGGGTCCACCTCGAGCCCGGCCCGGGGCCGGTGCGCGGCGATCCGCAGCGCCTCGTAGGCCCACACGCCCGCCGGGTGCCCGTGCGTACGGCCGTACGCCCCGAGTTCGGCGCGCGGCAGGAACAGCTCGCGTCCGGTGCCGTCGGGCAGTTCGCGCACCAGGACCACGGCGGCCTCGGCCGAGCGGGTCGGGCCGGCCTCGAACACCACCGCGTACTGGTCGGTGACGTCGACCGGCTCCACGTCGAGCATGAAGCGCATCTTCGTCAGGAAGGCCGCGAACTGCTCGGCGGTGCCCGGCTCGACGTGGGCCCACACCGCCTCGCCGTCGTCCACGAGGTAGAGGGCGTGCTCGATCCGGCCGTTCGGGTCGAGCAGCAGCGTCTCGGTCGCGGTGTGCGGGGCGAGTTCGCTCAGGTACTGCGTCGTGAGGGTGTGCAGCAGGGAGAGCCGGTCGGTGCCGCCGATGCGCAGGACGCCGCGGTTCGACAGGTCCACGAAGCCGCGCCCGGCGACGAGTTCGCGCTGTTCGACGTGCGGGTTGCCGTAGTGGGCGGCCACGCCTTCGTCGGGGGCCTCGGCCGCTACGGCGCCGGGCAGGTCGAGCAGGGGGGAACGCATGTCCGGATCAACCCTCCAGGGCGACGCCGTTGTTCCCGCGGTCACCCTCGTGCTCATCGTCGGAATCGGAGTGCTCGCCCGGCGTGTGCTGCCCGTGCCCGTCCGCGGCGTCCGCAGCCCGGCATTCGGCGCAGCGGCCGTAGAGCGCGAAGTGCGCGATGTCGGTTTCGAAGCCGAGGTCCGCGCGCAGTTGGGCGATCAACGTCGAGGCGCAGTCGGAGGGGGACTCGAGGATCCGGCCGCAGGACCCGCAGACCAGGTGCAGATGCTCGCGCTCGTGCGCGGCGTGGTAGATCGGCGCGCCGTGGCCGAGGTGGGTGTGCGAGACCAGGCCGAGCTCCTCGAGCAGCTCGAGGGTGCGGTAGACCGTGGAGAGGTTGACCGAGCTGGCCGTGCGCTGGACCTCGGCGCAGATGGCGTCCGGCGTGGCGTGCTCGAGCACGGCGACGGCGCCGAGGACGAGCTGGCGCGCGGGCGTGAGCCGGTAACCCTTGGACCGCAGTTGGTCGCTCAGGTCGGAGGGCACGGAAGCGGCCGAGCCGCCGGTGGTCGCCACAGGCCAACTGTACGCCGTACCCCGGGACCGCCTCGCGCTCGTCCAAAGACGCCGGCGTACGGCGTGCGGCGGCGGCCCGGCGACGCGCCGAGGCCGGTCGGCCTAGTTCACCCGCTTGAGCTGCGCGGCGAGGTGGTTCTGCATGCCGTGGCCCATCGCCGCCATGTCGAAGGTCCAGTACAGGTCGCCCTTGACCAGCCCGTAGAGCCGGCTGCCGGCGGAGTACTCCTTGGACGTGGCGGTACGTACGACCGCGTCGGTGTTCAGCTCGATCTTGCCGCTGTCCACGCTGCCGACCCAGATCTCGACGATGCCGGTCGGGTGGGTGAGCACGACCTCGAGCTGCTTGTCCTCCTGCGGCCGCCAGTAGCCGTGCTCGCGCGCGAGCGGGCGCAGCTTCTCGCCGTCCTCGTCGATGAGCCAGGACTTGGACTCGTAGTCGAGGAAGGTCTTGCCCGGCGTGTAGCTGAAGACGACTTCCTGGCCGAAGCGAAAGTCCTCGATGGTCGGGTACTGGCCCAGACCCACCCCGGCCCACTCGCCGATCAGGAACGAGACCGGGTAGAGCGCAGGGTCGAGGTCCTGCGGAATCTCGAAGGGCATGTCAGCTCTGGCCCTTGAACAGCTTGACCACGACGTAGCCCGCGAACCAGAGGACCGCGACGAACATCACCACGAGTAGGGCGGTGAAGAAATTGTCCATTGTGTAGCGCTCCTCGGCGTCTCAGGCCGGCCGGGGGGTCGAGTGGGCCCGGTCGGTTTTCGGCGGCTCAAGTCTAATACCGTGAACGCTCATGACGACCAGAAACCTCGTTATCAAGGTCACGTCCGGAGCCGACGCCCCCGAACGGTGCGCTCAGGCGTTCACGGTCGCGGCGGTCGCGGCGGCGTCCGGGGCGCGCGTGTCGCTCTGGCTGACCGGGGAGTCCTCGTGGTTCGCGCTGCCGGGCCGGGCCGAGGAGTTCGAACTGCCGCACTCCGCGCCGCTGCCCGACCTGATCGAGGCGATCACCGCGACCGGCACGATCACCCTGTGCACGCAGTGCGCGGCGCGCCGGGAGATCACCGAGGAAATGCTCCGCCCGGGGGTACGCATCGCCGGGGCCCAGGCGTTCGTGGCCGAGGTGCTCGAGGACGGGACGCAGGCGCTGGTCTACTGAGCGGTCCGTCGCGACGCGGCTCACGCGGCCGCGAGGACCCGAGGCCCCCGGCGGACGAACCGCCGGGGGCCTCGGGTGGGAGCTGCGCTGAGAAGACGGCGCGGATCAGACCGCGATCGCGACCTCGTGCACCTGGCCCTGGGTGGCCACCACGGCGCGGTCGGCGCTGCCGCCGGGGACCAGCGCGCGCAGGGTCCAGCTGCCGGGCGCCGCGAAGAAGCGGAAGGCGCCGGTGGCGGAGGTCGGGACCTCGGCGGTGAACTCGCCGTCGGCGTTGAGCAGGCGGACGTAGCCGGTCACGGGCACGCCGTCCTTGCTCACCGTCCCCTCGATCACGGTTTCCTTGGACACGTCGATCCCCTCTCGGGACAGGCCGCCGGTGGTGGCGCCGCACATATCAGTACTCTCCTTCTGCTGATCGGTCGGGCGCGGGACTCAGGCGCCGAGCTCGATCGGCACGCCCACGAGCGAGCCGTACTCGGTCCACGAGCCGTCGTAGTTCTTCACGTTCGACTGGCCGAGCAGCTCGTGCAGCACGAACCAGGTGTGCGCGGAGCGCTCGCCGATGCGGCAGTACGCGATGGTGTCCTTGGCCAGGTCGACGCCCTCGCCCTCGTACAGGGCGGTGAGCTCCTCGTCCGACTTGAAGGTGCCGTCGTCGTTCGCGGCCTTGGACCACGGGATGTTCTTGGCGCTCGGCACGTGGCCGGGGCGCTGCGACTGCTCCTGCGGCAGGTGGGCCGGGGCCAGCAGCTTGCCGGAGAACTCGTCGGGGCTGCGCACGTCGACCAGGTTGGTCACGTTGATCGAGGCCACGACCTCGTCGCGGAACGCGCGGATGGCAGAGTCCTGCTCCTGCGCGGTGTACGCGGTGGCCTCGCGGCCGGGCACCTCGGCGACGAGGTCGCGGGAGTCGAGCTCCCACTTCTTGCGGCCGCCGTCGAGCAGCTTGACGTCCTGGTGGCCGTAGAGCTTGAAGTACCAGTAGGCGTAGGACGCGAACCAGTTGTTGTTGCCGCCGTAGAGCACGACGGTGGTGTCGTTGCCGATGCCTCGCTCCGAGAGCAGGGCCTCGAACTGCTCCTTGTTGACGAAGTCGCGCCGAACCGGGTCCTGCAGGTCGCGCTTCCAGTCGATCCGGATGGCGTTGCGGATGTGGTTCTTCTCGTACGCGCTGGTGTCCTCGTCCACTTCCACGACGGCCACCTTCGGGTCGTCGAGGTGCGCCTCGACCCAGTCGGCGTCGACCAAGACGTCGTTGCGGCTCATATGAGTCTCCTGATGATCACGGTGTGTGAATGGTGCGGGCTCGGCCGGGGGACGGCCGCGGCTTTGCTGCTTCTTGACGATCGCTTGGGCGAAGGGCCCGATCAGGCTCGGAGAGCGGCCGTCTGCCCTGGAGCGGGGCGCGGCGAAGCGGCCTGGATCAGGCCGGGAGACACAGGCAGGTGGCGACGCGACACAGGTCGACTGCGCGCCGCTTGGTGAGCTCTGCCTGGGGCCTCATGGCCTCGATACTAGGGACGCACCCGGCGGGCTGTCACGAACATCTCGTTCTATGAGACGGTAGTCTCACATCCGAAACATTACGCATAGGCCGTGCTCAGCTGCCGGAGATGCCGCTCTTGCTCAGGTTCACCTGATGCCCCTGGGCCGAAACCACCACGGCCGTGGAGGTGTAGTCCAGACCGGTGAGGTCGATGTCGAACGGCAGCGTGGACAGGTCGTATTTGACGTCGATGTCCGGGTTGAAGCCGAGGTCCGCGAGCGAGCTGCTGACCTGGCCGGAGCGCAGTTCGAGCGTGTGCGAGCCCACCAGCGTGACGGACAGGTCGAGCGAGATGTCCGTGCCGCCGAGCAGCTGGCCGATCGCGCTCGGGGCCGAGACGGTGGCCTTGAGCTGGTTTTTTCCGGCGGAGGTGACGGTGGCGGTGCCGAGCTGCACGCCGTCGATGGTCAGGTACTTGGAGAGCACCGCGGCCACGTCGGTGTAGTCGATGGTGGCCGTGGCGTTCAGGGTGTCCACCTCGGCGCCGTTGAACGCGCCGTTGACGTGCACGCCGTAGAGGTCGGCGTGCAGGTTGGAGATGGTCAGGCCGTTCGCGTCGAGGCCGTGGATGTCGACCGTGGCGTGCCCGAAGTGGCGGGCGGCGACCTGGGTGAGGAAGGGGAAGCCGGCGATGCTCACGCTCGGCTTCTGTTTCAGATTCTGAGACGACTGGATCCGGCTGGCGAGCTGGTCCTCCGCCACGAGCAGCCCGATCCGGTCCACTCCGACGAGCACCGCGATCAGCACCAGCAGAGCGATCAGCCAGCGTCGCCCGCGCCGGCGCGTTCGGCGCACGGGCAGGGCGAGGGTCTTGTCGTTGTTGTCGGCCCCGGGCTGCTCCCCGCCCGGGTACTGCATGGGCATCGTCGGCTCAGTCACCCGATCAGCCTAGACCGGACACGGATTGAAGGGGCGCGGCGCGCGCCGGGCGATGGGGGTGCGGGAGCGAACGGCGCGCGGACGGCCCAGGTCCGAGCCGGGGCGGCGAAGCCGGAACAGACCTCGGCGCACCGGCGAAGCAGCGGACCGGCAGACGGGCAGTCCGGCAGACCGACAGACCTCAGTGGAACATCGCCGTGGCGAACAGGGCGCCGATCGCGGCCAGGCCGACCGGCAGGGTCTGCGAGGCGACCCGGACCGAGCCGCGCAGTTCGCCCTCGGCCGCCATCCGGTCGAGTGCGCCCGCTCCGGCGGCCGCGGCCAGGGCGGCGACGGCGCCGCCGATGGCGCCCGCCTTCAGTCCGCCGGAGGCGGAGAACGAGGTGGCCGCCAGAGCGCCGACGGCGGCGCCCGGGATCAGCGCGGCGAAGACGCCGCGGACCGGCTCGCGCCCGAGCAGCGCGCAGCAGAGCACTCCTATCGCGGCCGCCGAGGCGCAGGCGGCGGTCAGGCCGGTGTCCAGGCGGGCGGCCACCACGAAGGCTGCGGGCAGGGTGGCGAACAGTGCCCCGCCGACCGCGACCGCGAGCGCGGTGATCCGCTCGCCCTCGCCGACCGCCGGGCCCCGGCGCAGCGTCTGATCCGTGGCCAGCAGCAGGAATCCGACGCCGAGCGCGGCCGGGATGCCGATCTGGTCCTGATCCCCCGTCAGCCGGAACGCCGCGACGCTCGCGGCCCAGCCGGTCAGCGTCGTGAGCACGATCGCGCGCCGGTCGCCGCGGCCGTTGCGGCCGAGCCCGGCGGCGAGCTGCCAGCCGTAGGCGATGCCGAACTGGACCAGGGCGACCACGACCACCACGGCCGCGGACGAGGCGAGCGCGGCCACGGCGAGTATCGCGCCGAGGCCGGCCGCGCCGAACGCGCCACGACCCGGGCTCGCGGCCTTGGCGGCGGCCTTGGCGGGCGCCGCGGCCGGGCGGGCGCGCTCCGGGGCCTCGAGCGCCTCCGCGGCGCCCGACGGGCCTGACGCGGCGTCACGACCGCGCCCGGCACGCTGATCCGGGACGTCCCACGCGTCGGGTTCGCCGGCCTGGCCATAACCCTCGTGCCCGTCGTAGCCCTCGTACTCCTCCTCCACGGCCGGAACCCGGCGCCGCGAGCCGCGGCCGGGCGCCGGCGAGGGGGCCGGAGCGGCGCCCGCGTCCCCGCCGGGGCCGTGGCCCTCGTACTCCTGCAGCGGCGAGACGCCGAGCCGGGCCTCGTCCCAGGCCTGTTGCTCCCAGCCCATGCCGGACATGGCCCACTGCGGATCGGCCGGGCCGGGCTCGGCCGGGTACGTCTCCTGATACTCCTGGTAGCCGGGCTCCTGGTACTCCCGGTACTCCGCGTACTCCTGGTGTTCCCGGTATTCGACGTACTGTTCGCCGCCGTATCCGGGCCCCTCGCCCTGACCCTGCTGCGGGTACTGGCCGTACTGCGGCTGCCCGGGCTGCCCATAGGGGTCGTATTGCCCGTACGGGTCGTAGGGTTCGTAAGGTTCCTGGGATCCGTAACTCACGCTCAGCCTCCCGCGAAGGGCGGCAGGATCTCCACCACCGAGTCCTCGTGCAGCGCGACTGTGCCCGGGTCGGCCCGCCCCACCTGCATCCCGTCCACCAGCACCGAGCAGCGCGCGAGCACCCGCAGCAGCTGCGCTCCGCCGCCGTCCGGCCCGCCCCGGCGCTCCACCGCCTCGGCCAGGGCCGCGCCGAGCGTGGCCGCCGCGACCGGCTCCTCGGCCGTGCCCGCGGCCTCGCGCGCGGCCGCCCAGAAGCGCAGTGTCGCTGTCACCGACTGGTACCGCCTTCTCGCTAGGGTGGATCGAGTCGAGCCCGGCTTGCGGGTCCGGTGCCCCCCAAGTATCGGCCACGCGCGACCCCGGCCGGATGCACTCCCGGCGTTATCGTGTGCTCTTCGTTACAGACACCCGGTAGACACGTCGGCTATTGTGCGTCTGAAGGATCCGGGCAGCGAAGCCCCCGGGTCCTTGTTTGCTTTTTACGCGCAGGTTACGAAACCCGCATGCCGCCCGGCGGAAGGAGCCCCACCTCATGGCCACGCTGCTCCTGTTGACCAACGCTCTCGCGCCCTCCACCGAAGTGCTGCCCTCTCTCGGCCTGCTCCTGCACACCGTGCGCGTCGCGCCCGCCGAGGCGTCCGCGCTGATGGACGCGCCGCCCGCGGACGTGCTGCTGGTCGACGGGCGCCGCGAACTACCCGCCACCCGGTCGCTGTGCCGGCTGCTGCGCACCACCGGCCTGGACTGCCCGATGCTGCTGATCACCACCGAGGGCGGGCTGGCCGCGGTCACCGCCGAGTGGGGCGTGGACGACGTCCTGCTCGACACGGCGGGCCCGGCCGAGCTCGAGGCGCGCATCCGGCTGTCGTTGGGACGGCTGGCCGCCGCCTCCGGTTCCGAGGACCTGCCGCTGGAGATCCGCAACGGCGACCTCGTCATCGACGAGGCCACCTACACCGCGCGGCTGCGCAACCGGGTCCTGGACCTGACCTTCAAGGAGTTCGAGCTGCTCAAGTACCTCGCGCAGCACCCGGGCCGGGTCTTCACCCGGGCGCAGCTGCTGCAGGAGGTCTGGGGCTACGACTACTTCGGCGGCACCCGCACCGTGGACGTGCACGTACGGCGGCTGCGGGCGAAGCTCGGCACGGACAACGAGCAGCTGATCGGCACCGTGCGCAACGTCGGCTACCGCTTCGTCAACCCGGAGAAGCGCGGCGAACGCGAGGCCGTGGCCGTCTGAGGATCCGCCCGCGCGAGATCCACCCGCACGCCGGTCGGACATCTAGTCTGAGGACATGCGCGAACAGACTGCGGGAGCTTTGACCCAGGCCGACCGGGAGCGGGTGGCCGAGCTGGTCGCGGCGGCGGCCGAGGCGGACGGGCACGTGCCGCTGTCCGAGGAGGCGCGGCTGGCCGTGGCCCACGGGCGCGAGGGCACCGTGCACCTGATCGAGCACGGGGCGCACGGCGCGGTGCTCGGGTACGCCTACCTCGGCGCGCCGGACGAACCGGGGCCGGACGGCACCGTCTCCGGACGCGGCTGCGAGCTGGTCATCGCCCCCCAGGCACGCGGCGCCGGGCTCGGCACGCTGCTGGCCCGCAGTGCGCTGGCGGCGGGCGCGGTGCGGTTCTGGGCGCACGGCGCGCATCCGGCCGCGCGGCGGGTGGCCGCCCGGCTCGGCCTGCGCGAGTCGCGCGAGCTGCGGCTGCTCGAGATCACCGGCTGGGCGCCGAGCGCGCTCTCGCCCCGGGCCCCCGAGGGGATCTCGCTGCGCGCCTTCCGCCCCGGCGAGGACGACGAGGCCTGGCTCGCCCTGAACGCCGCGGCCTTCACGCACCACCCGGAGCAGGGCCAGTGGACCGCGCGGGACCTGGCCGAACGCATGGCAGAGCCCTGGTTCGACCCGGCCGGGTTCTTCCTGGCCGAGCGGCTCGGCCCGAGCGGGCTGAGCGAACTGGCCGGATTCCACTGGACCAAGACCCACCCGGCCGGCGCGTACGGGCCCGAGCCGGTGGGCGAGGTGTACGTGCTCGGGGTCTCCCCGAAGGCGCAGGGCCTCGGGCTCGGCAGGGTCCTGCTGCACTCGGGCATGGCCTATCTGACCGCACGCGGCTATCGCACCGTGGTGCTCTACGTGGACGGGGACAACACCGCCGCCGTCCGCCTCTACGAGCAGGCCGGATTCCGTACCCGCTCGGTGGACCTCGAGTATCGGGTGCGTTGAGGGGCCGCGATCGGGTAGAGCGAGGAACAGCACCGAGAATCCGTGCGGAGTCTACCTTCCGTTCACCCGGCTATGCGAGGGTTGGATCATGGATCAGCCTGTGGACCCGAGCCCCGCGTCCGCGTCCCGATTCCTCGACCGGGAAGCGTCCTGGCTGCAGTTCAACAGCCGGGTGCTCGACCTCGCCGAGGACCGCGACGTGCCGCTGCTGGAGCGGGCCAAGTACAGTGCGATCTTCGCGAACAACCTGGACGAGTTCTTCATGGTGCGGGTGGCCGGCCTCAAGCGCCGGATAGCCACCGGCGCGGCCGGAGCCACCGCGAGCGGGCTGAGCCACCGCGAGGTGATGCAGCGCATCCACGCCTCGACCCGCGAGCTGATGCACCGCCACGCCACCGGATTCCAGGAGCACCTGCGCCCCGAGCTGGCCGCGCACGGGATAGAGATCGTCGACTGGGCCAAGCTGACCAAGGCCGAGCAGGACGAGCTCTACGTGCTCTTCCGGGAGCGGATCTTCCCGGTGCTCACCCCGCTGGCGGTGGACCCGGCGCACCCGTTCCCCTACATCTCCGGGCTCTCGCTGAACCTGGCCGTGCTGGTGCGCAACCCGGTCAGCCAGCACGAGCACTTCGCCCGGGTGAAGCTCCCCCCGCTGCTGCCGCGCTTCATCGAGGTGGCCGAACAGCGCTACATCCCGCTCGAGCAGGTCATCGCGGCGCACCTGCCGCACCTGTTCAACGGCATGGAGGTGCTCGGCTGCCACACCTTCCGGGTGACCCGGAACGAGGACGTGGAGATAGACGGGGAGGACTCGCAGAACCTGCTCGAGACCCTCGAGCGCGAGCTGATGCGCCGCCGGTTCGGCCCGGCCGTGCGGCTCGAGGTCGAGGAGACCATCGACCCGGGCGTGCTCGAGCTGCTGGTGCGCGAGCTCGGCATGGTCGAGGCCGAGATCCTGCGGCTGCCCGCCCCGCTCGATCTGACCGGGCTGTTCGCGGTGGCCGGGGAGGACCGGCCGGAGCTGAAGTACTCGCCGTTCGCCGCCGCGGTGCACCAGGACCTGGCCGAGTTCGAGTCGAGCGCCGGGATCGACGTGTTCGCCGCGATGCGCCAGCACGACGTCCTGCTGCACCACCCGTACGACTCGTTCTCCAGCTCGGTCCAGGCCTTCCTGGAGCAGGCCGCGGCCGACCCGGACGTGCGCGCGATCAAGCAGACCCTCTACCGCACCAGCGGCGACTCCCCGATCGTGGACGCGCTGGTGGACGCGGCCGAGGCGGGCAAGGAGGTGCTCGTCCTGGTCGAGATCAAGGCCAGGTTCGACGAGCACGCCAACATCGCCTGGGCGCGCACCCTGGAGCAGGCCGGCTGCCACGTCGTCTACGGCCTGATGGGCCTCAAGACGCACTGCAAGCTGTCCCTGGTGGTGCGTCAGGAGGGCAACAAGCTGCGCCGCTACGCCCACATCGGCACCGGCAACTACAACCCGAAGACGGCGCGGCAGTACGAGGACCTGGGCCTGCTCACCTGCGACCCGCTGGTCGGGGAGGACCTGACCCACCTGTTCAACCGGCTCTCCGGCTACTCGCGCACCACCAGCTACCGGCGGCTGCTGACGGCCCCGCACGGGCTGCGCGAGTCGCTCATCGAGCGGATCGAGGGCGAGCACAAGAAGGCGCTCAGCGGCCGGCGCGCCCTGGCCCGCACGGCCAGGATCCGGATGAAGATGAACTCCCTGGTGGACGAGGGCGTCATCGACGCGCTCTACGCCGCCTCGCAGGCCGGGGTGAAGGTCGACCTGGTGGTGCGCGGGATGTGCGCGCTGCGTCCGGGCGTGCCCGGCCTGTCCGAGAACATCAGGGTGCGCAGTGTGCTCGGCCGCTTCCTGGAGCACTCGCGGGTGTACGTGTTCGGCGACGACGTCTCCGCACCGGCCGGGGCGCGCACCGCCCCGGAGCCGGCCCAGGTCTGGATCGGCTCGGCGGACATGATGCACCGCAACCTCGACCGCAGGGTGGAGGCGCTGGTGCGCATCGGCGAGGCCACACACCGCAGTACTCTGATTGAATTGATCGATTCCGTGTTCGCCGAGGACGCAGTCTGCTGGGCCCTTGGCCCGGACGGCGAGTGGACCCGGAACACGCCGCCGGACGGCGTGCCGCCACGGGACGTGCAGAAGGCGCTGATCGACGCGCGCAACCAACAGTCCGCCGCCCGGCGGGCTCGGATGGGATGAGTGCCCGGCGCGCGAGCGCCACAGCGGGCACCGATTATCGAGGATTCGTGATGTGGACCCGGCGGGGTGGAGGCAGGTGAGAGCGAGCATGGACCCGAGCGCGGGCGAGGTGCTGCGCATCTACCTGGCCGAACAGAGCAACGCCTTCCTGGCCCAGCTTCCGCGGCTGCGCCAGGACAAGCCCGAGGCCGCGCACAAGCTGCGGGTGGCCTGCCGCCGCACCCGCTCCGTGCTGCGCACCTTCCGGCCGGTGTTGGACAAGGCCTGGGCGGACGGGCTGAGCGCGCAGATCGCGGCGTTGACCGACGTGATCGCCCCGGAGCGGGACATCGAGGTGGTGCGCGAGCGGCTGCTCGGCGCCCTCGAGCGCTACGGCACGGACGACCCCGGGGTGCTGCGGGCGCACACGCTGCTTGACCGGATGCTCGGGCGGGACTACGCCACGGCGCACGACGCGACCCTGGCCACGCTGGCCGGGCCGAGCTTCCACGCCCTGGCCGACCGGATCGCCCTGGCCCCGCAGACCGTCGCCTCGACGGAGGGCGTGCTCGGCCAGCCGGCCGAACGGGTGCTGCCGCCGCTGGTGCGGGCCGAGTTCGCGCACGTGGTGCGGCGGGCGGCGTCGGTGGACCCGCAGGGCGAGGACGAGCCCTGGCACAAGCTGCGGATCTCGGCCAAGCGGGCCAGGTACGCGGCAGAGGTCTGCGTCCCGGTGATCGGCATCCCGGCCGAGGCCTTCGCCGCGCAGCTGACCAGGCTGACCGAGGAGCTCGGCCAGCAGCAGGACGCCGCGGTGGCCGGCGAGGTGGTGCTGCGGGCGGCGCAGTCGCCGCGGATCGCGACCAGCACCGGCTTCGTGCTCGGCCGGCTGCTCGGCGAGTGCCGGGCCGAGATCGCCCGCTCGCGCCGCACCTTCCCGGAACTGTGGACCTCGGCCACGGCACCGTCGTACCGCGCCTGGTTCGCGGAGGAAGTACGCTGATCCGCCATGGCGACGCACATGATCGACTCCGGCAGGATCAAGGCGGCGGGAGCGCTGCTGTGGCGTGACGGGGCGCACGGCCCCGAGATCGCGCTGATCCACCGGGAGCGCTACGACGACTGGTCCTTCCCCAAGGGCAAGGCCGAGCCGGGCGAGCACGCCCTGGTCACGGCGCTGCGCGAGGTGCAGGAGGAGACGGGGCATCGGGCGGTGTTCGGCCGGCGGCTGCCGAACACCGAGTACGAGGTGCTCGGCCGGCCCAAGCGGGTGCGCTACTGGGCCGGGCGCAGCGTCGAAGAGGTCGAGTTCACCCCGAACGAGGAGGTGGACCGGCTCGAGTGGTTCGGGCCCGAGGCGGCCGCGGCCCGGCTGACGAATCCGCTGGACCACGGGGTGCTCGAGGTCTTCCTCGCCGCGCCCGCGCACACCTTCCCGGTGATCCTGCAGCGGCACGCCAAGGCCGAGCACCGCGGCCCGCTCTACCGCGACGACCTGGCCAGGCCGCTGGCCCCGCACGGGCGGCAGCAGGCGCTCTCGCTGGCCGAACTGCTCGCGGGCTACGGCCGGCTGCGGGTGGTCAGCTCCCCGGCGGTGCGCTGTGTCGCGACCGTCCGCCCTTACACCGATCTGCGTGCACTGACGCTGGAGACCGACGCGGCGCTGACCGAGCAGTCCTACGTCCACGCGCCGCGGGCCGTGGTGGCCTGGCTCAAGGATCTGGTGGCGCGCCGTGAGGGCACCGTGGTGTGCACCCACGGCCCGCTGCTCGACGAACTGATCGCGGCTGTGCTCTACAGCCCTGACCTGGGCGGTTCGGTGCGCCTCGACGACGGCCCGACGCTCCAGGGCAAGCCCTGGGATCCGGCCACCGCGGATCAGTGGGCGAACGAGTCGATCGCCCCGGGCGGCGCCTGGGTGCTGCACTTCGCCGTGGACACGGACCGGACCGGCCTGGTGGCCGTGGACAAGCTCAAGCCGTAGCAAGATCGTCATCTGTAGCAGAGCCGTGACGCGTTGTACCGACGCAACTGGTTGAGGTGCGCCCCCGATTCACGGATAATAAAGGGCTTATCTGCTCTTGGAGGCCGCACGCCCGGGCCTCACCGACTTCGTACCCTGGGGGGTTCCATGCGCCTGCGCGTATTCGGCGCGCTCACCCTGTCCATAGCCGTCGCGGGCACCATCGCTCCGCTGACCTCGGCTCAGGCCACCACCGCCACCGCGCACGACGGCTCGACCGTCGGCACCGCGGCGACCGAGTTCTACTTCGCCAGCGGGGCCGGCGATTACATCGGCGCCGGGGCGACGGTGGACTACACGAACCCGACCGTCTCGGTCTCCGCCGATCTCAGCACGGTCACCGTGAGCGCGGGCGGCGCCGGCGCCTGGACACTGACTCTGGCCGCCCCGACGGGCCAGGCCCTGACGGCGGGCACCACCTACACCGGCGCCCTGCGCTTCGCGAGCGCGAGCGCACCCGGCATCTCCGTGTACGGCGACGGTCGCGGCTGCAACAACGACTACGGCAGCTTCACCGTCACCGAGATCTCGGCGACGAGCGTGAACGCGACCTTCAGCCAGACCTGTGAGTCGACCACGGCGGCGCCGCTGGTCGGCTTCATCCGCTACAACGCCACGCTGCCGACCACGGTGCCCACGCTGGCCTCGACCGCGCAGCCGATCACCGACCCGGCGAACTCCGGCAGCACGGCGGCCTCCGCAGGCAACGAGTTCTCGTTCCTGAGCGCCTCCGGGGACTACATCGGCGGCGGCTCGCCGGCCGACTACACCGGCTCGAGCGTGACCGCCACCGGCGATCTGGGCAAGGTGACGGTATCGGCGGGTCCGTGGACCCTGAACCTCGCGGCTCCGTCCGCCGAGCAACTCGTTCCCGGCACCTACGTCGGCGCGACCCGTTATCCGTTCAACACCGGTAGCGCGCCCGGCATCACCGTGTCCGGCAACAGCCGTGGCTGCAACAACGACTACGGCACGTTCACGATCTATCAGATCGCCTCGGACTCGACCGGCGCGCTGACGCAGCTGAACGCGACCTTCAGCCAGACCTGCGAGTCCACCACCGCCCCGGCGCTGGTCGGCTTCATCCGGTACAACGCGACGACGGCGACGCCGATCCCGACGCTGCCGCCCACCGCGACGCCGACTCCCACCCCGACTCCGACTCCGACCCCGACGGCCACCGCGACTCCGCCGGCGCCGCTCAACGCCGTGCTGACGGTGTCGACCGGTGTCTCCGAGTCCAACGGCGAGACGGTCGTGGCCCTGAACGCATCGGGCTCCACCGGGACCGACTCCTTGGCCACCTACTCGTTCTCGTTCGACGACGGGACCGCGGCGACGCTCTCGCAGAACCCAGTGGCCTCCGTGCTGAAGTACGAGGGCACCTACGAGGTCACCGTCACGATCACCGACGGGGGCCGGACCTCGATCTCCAGCCCGCTCTGGCTGACCGTCGGTGACGGCTACCACGCGGTCACCCCGCAGCGGCTGCTCGACACCCGCAACGGCACCGGCGGCACCAAGGGCCCGGTCGCGAAGAACGGCAAGGCCACCATCACCCTGCCGACCTCGATCACCAACTCCGGCCACGGCAGCCTCAGCGCCGTCGTGATCAACCTCACGGTGACCAGCCCGACCGCGGTCGGCCTCGTCACGGCGTACTCCACCGGACTCTCGCAGAACCCGACGACCTCGAACCTGAACTACTCCAAGGGCGAGACCATCGCGAACCTGGTCACCGTCCCGGTCCTGCCGGGCGGCAAGGTGGTCCTCTCGGTCAGCTCCGGCGGCACCGAGCAGCTCATCGCCGACCTCGAGGGCTACTACACCGCGGGCAACGACCCGACCAACGCCGGATACGGCTCGGTCACCCCGACCCGCATCCTCGACACCCGCCACGACACCGGCGGAGCCGGCGGCCGGGTCGCGGGCGGCAAGACCATCAAGCTCAAGCTGCCCTCCTCGGTCCCGACCGGGACCACGGCGATCGCGATCAACGTGACCGCGGTCGCGCCGAGCAGCTCGGGCTTCGTCTCGGTCTTCCCGGACGGCACCACCCCGAACACCTCGAACCTCAACTTCCCGCCGAACGCCAACGTGCCGAACCTGGTGATCGTGTCCGTCCCGGCAGACCGCACGATCGACTTCAAGAACGGCGGCAGCGGAGCGGTCGACATCCTGGCCGACTTCGACGGGTACTTCTCCCCGTCGGCGACCTCGAAGTTCGTCCCCTCCTTCCCGGTGCGCATGTTCGACACGCGCAAGGAGGGCGGGGCGCTCCCGGCCTACAACTACGAGGTCTTCCCGATGTCCTATGCGCTGCAGGTGCCGACCTCGGCACTGACCGCCGCGCTCTACAACGTCACGGTGACCGCGCCGACCGCCTCCGGGTACGTCAGCGTCGTACCGGACCCGATCAACGCGGTGCCTTCGGTCTCGAACCTGAACTTCAGCAAGGGCGAGACGATCGCGAACGCGGTGCTGGCGCCGATCAGCAACGGTGACCAGGACTTCTTCAACGGGTCCCCGAGCGGTTCGATCCAGCTGATCTCGGACTTCTTCGGCTACTTCGCCAAGCCCCAGACCACCATGGCCCCGCCCTCCTCGCCGAGCGCCGTCTCGGCCAAGGGCAACGCCGTGCAGGAGCCGGCGGCGTCGCTGAGCTCGGCCCGGGTGTTCGCGCTGCGCTGATCGCGAAGCCCTGATCCAGCCCGCAGTTCCCCGGTGCCCCGGACCGTTCTCGGTCCGGGGCACCGGGCATTTTCCGATAATCAGCCAGTAGGACCGTGACTGGAACAGTGGACGCTCGTTGCGCTGAGTGAGATCGGTCGGTTTCGCAGTGAGGAGATCACAGTGAACAGCACCACCCAGCTCCGCGCCCGCAAGCTCGCACCCGCGCAGATGGCGCACCCGGTGCACGGCCTCGTGGCCATCGCCAACGGTCCCGACTACTGCCTGTGCGGCAACCTCTGGCCCTGCCGCCCGATCGAGCTCCCGGCCGTCACGGCCCGCTGAGCCGCGGTCAGCCGCGACCGCACCCCGCCTTCCCGCAGCCCGCTGATCCGCCCGCGCGGCCTACTCCGGCCGCCGGGGCATCCGCGGGTGGATCGGGGTCTCGGCTCGCGGCCCGAACACGGCGGCGGCCAGGGCGGTCAGGTCAGGATCCTCCGCCGGCGGCTTGGGCGCGACGGCCTGACGCAGCGTCGGCGGCAGCGGGGCGGGCAGCGGCGGCAGGCCCACCGGGCCGAGCGGGCCGGTCGGCTGCGCGGGCGTACGGCCGCCCGAGGCCGTCGGCGATCCGCCGCCGCCCGGCAGCGGGTTCGGCGCCGGACCCGCCGCGTGGCCGGGGACCGCGCGGGTGGGCGGCAGGGCCCTGGCCACCGGCTCTATCGCGGGGGCGGGCGCGGCGGCGGCCAGCGGCGGCGCGTACAGCGGGCCGAGCGGGCCCGGCAGGTCGTCCGGCTCCCGGTCGGCCGACGTCCGCCTGTTCTCGGCCTGCGTCGCCGAACTCTCCGTCATCGCGCGGTCGGTGAACACCAGCGGCTTCTCGTGCTCGGTGATGATGTGCTTGACCACCTGCACGTCGCCGTTGACGTCCCAGACCGCGATGCCGGGCGAGAGCGTCGGGATGATCTCCACCGCCCAGCGCGGCAGGCCGAGCACCTTGCCGGTGGCCCTGGCCTCGTCCGACTTCTGCATGTAGATCGTGCGGGTGGAGGCCATCTTCAGGATCGCCGAGGCCTCCTTCGCCGCGGCGCCGTCGACCACGTCGGACAGGTGGTGGACCACCGCGACGAAGGACAGGCCAAGGCGCCGGCCGAACTTCAGCAGCCGCTGGAACAGCTGCGCCACCGAGGGTTCGTTGATGATGTGCCAGGCCTCTTCCACCAGGAAGATCCGCTTGCGCCGGTCCGGGCGCAGCCAGGAGTGCTCGAGCCAGACCCCGACGATGGCCATCAGGATCGGCATGGCGATCGAGTTGCGGTCGATGGTGGACAGGTCGAAGACGATCAGCGGCGAGTCCAGGTCGATGCCGTCGGTGGTGGGCCCGTCGAACATCCCGGCCAGGTCGCCGTCGACCAGCCGGTCGAGCACCAGGGCCACGTCGAGGCCCCACTCGCGCAGGTCTTCGAGCTCGATGTTCATCTCCTGCGCGGCCGTGCCCACCGGCTCGCGCAGGGCGTCGACCACGTCGTGCAGGATCGGCTGCTCCAGGGTCCGCAGCGCGTCCGCCCGGACCGTGGCGTGCGCGGCCTTGAGCGCGTAGCCGGAGCGTTCGTCCAGCGGCCGGGCCAGCGCCACCTCCACGATGGTGCGCAGCAGGGCCAGCTGGCCGGTGCTGGTGATGGCCGGGTCCAACGGGTTCAGCCGCACGCCCTGGCCGCCGCGCGCGTGCGGGTCAAGGCGCACCGGGCGCACCCCGATGGCCTGGGCGATCAGGTTCCACTCGCCCACCCCGTCCTCGCCCTGCGCGTCGAGCACCACCACCTGGCGGTCCCGGAAGCGCAGCTGGCGCAGCACGTACGTCTTCTCCAGCGCCGACTTGCCGTTGCCGGACTCGCCCAGCACCAGCCAGTGCGGGGCGGGCAGCTGCTGGCCGTAGAGCTGGAAGGGGTCGTAGACGTAGCCCTTGCCGCTGTAGACCTCGCGGCCGATGATGACGCCCGAGTCGCCCAGGCCCGGGGCCGCGGTGGGCAGGTAGATCGCCTCGGCCTGGTTGGTGGAGGTGCGCACGGGGATGCGCTGGGTCTCGCGCCGGCCGAACAGCGCCGCCGCGAAGCCGTCGGTGATCAGGTCGCCGATGCTGTCCCTGGTGGCCACGTACTCCTCCTTCTCATCGCCTGACTCCGGTGGCGAACGGCAGAGTGTTGACGAACGCGCGGTGCTGCTCGCGGTCGCACCACTCCAACTTCAGGAAGCTCTTGCCGGCCGAGGCCCGGATGGTGCGCTTGTCCCTGGCCAGGGCCTCGGGCGAGCGGGAGGAGACGGTCAGGTAGCCGACCAGGTTCACTCCGGCCGCGCCGCCCGCCAGGTCCTCGCCGCGCAGGTCCACCCGGCTGGAGTGGGCCCGCTCGCGCGGGTCGTCCACCCGGCCCAGCTTGGCCTGCCGGTGCGCCTCGGCGTCCACGTTCACCCGCTCGGTCAGCATCCGCTCGATGGCGACCTCGGTGGGCTCCAGGTCCATCGTCACCGCGACCGTGCGGATCACGTCCGGGGTGTGCACCAGCAGCGGCGCCAGGAAGTTGACCGCGACCGGGGTCAGCGGCCACTCCCTGATCCAGGCGGTGGCGTGGCACCAGGGCTCGGCCGTGGCCGACTCGCGGGTCTTGGCGCGCAGGAACAGCGGGGCCGAGGCGTCGAACTCGGCCGGCCAGGCGTCGCGCTCGGCCATCCCGTCCACGTGGTCGATCGGGTGTTCCGGATCGAACATGGAGTGGATCAGCGAGGAGAGCGCGGGCACGCCCAGCGGCCTGCGCACGCTTATGTCGGCGTCGGCCAGCCGGGCGCAGATGTCGGTCAGCTCGCGCACCATCACCACGCAGATGCCGTGGTCCAGGTCGTGGCCGCCGGACATGACCCGCGCCTCGGCCGCCAGCTCCCTGGTGTAGGACATGCACGCGGTCAGGTAGGTGCGGTGCTGCTCGCTGGAGGTGGAGACCATGGAGAGCAGCTGCGCGTAGGAGTCGCGGATCCACGGCAGCGCCTCCGGGTCGCCGCGCCGGGCCACGTCCTTGGCGTGCGCGTCCGGATCGGCCGGCAGGGTGCGCGCGAGCATCTGCACCCGGGTCACGAAGCCGTCGCCGTTGGCCACGTGCCGCAGCAGCGTGCCGTAGCGGTCGACCAGCGCCTCCTGGTCCTCGGCGTCGCGCGAGCCCACGCCCGGGCCCTCGATCTCGATCGTGCAGGTGATGGTGCCGCGGTCCAGGTGCGTGAGCACGGCCAGCTCGTCCGGCCCGAACCGCGCGGTGAGCCAGCGCACCTGGCCGACGCCGGGCGGGGTGGGCACCGGGAGTTCGAGCCCGGACAGGGTGGTGCCGGCGGTGTCCGCGACCGAGCCGTAGGAGGCGTTGCGCCCGCGCAGCATCCTGCGATAGGAGCGTTCGATCTCGAACCAGCGGTAGTAGGTGCGCTTGCGGTAGGGCGCGAACACGGCCGCGCCGGCCAGCACCGGGCAGCCGAGGATGGTCAGTATCTTCAGCGGCAGCGTGGGCACGGCGAAGCCGCACACCATGGCCAGCAGCAGGCCGCCGCCGAGCACGATCAGCTCGCCGGTCTCCCGGTTGCGCCCAACGATCGCGTTCGGTTTGGCCTTGCCGATCAGGAAGGAGCGGCGACGCTCGTAGCCTTCGGTGCTCACTGCCGCGACTCCTTACGCTCCCCGGCCGCCCGGATCCGCGGCGTTGGTGCCGGGAGCCGTACGGGCCGAGTCGGCCGCACCGCGGCCGCTGTTGGCCGAGGGTGAGTTCGGTCCCTGCGGGGGCAGGGCTCCGGGGCCGCCGGCCCCGCCTGCTCCGCCCGGGCCGATCAGGCCCGCCGGGTTCTGCGGTTCCGGGCGCTGCAGGGCGACCCTGGCCGAGGCGCGCAGGCCCTGCGCGGCCATGCCCGCGCCGGCGCCGAGGGCGGCGAGCGCGGGGGCCGCGACCGGATTGCCGGAGCGGGCGCCGTGGGCGGCGATGCCCTGCTGCATCCGCGTGGCCGGACCGTCCAGCGCGCCCTGGGCCACCTGGGCCGGGGCGTCGCCGGAGCGGGCGCCGGAGAGCTTGAGCATGTCGTCGCCGAAGTTGGGCACGAAGCGGTAGATCAGCCCCGAGGCGAAGATCGAAAGGGCCATGATGGCCAGGCCGGACAGGACCGAGGCGAAGGGCGAGCCGGGGGCGGCGCCCGAGGAGATCGCCGTGGCGAGTCCGAGTACGATCACGATGACCGGTTTGACCAGGTCGACCGCGATCATCATGCCGGCCCAGCGGCGCACGTGCGGCCACAGGTCCTTGTCCACCAGGCCCGCGTAGACCGCGCCGGCCAGCGCCGCGCCGACGTAGAGCATCGCGGCCCGGATCAGCAGCTCCACCCACAGCAGGGCGGCGGCGATCATCGACATCAGCGACACGAACACCAGCAGGATCGGCCCGCCACCGATGGAGGAGGCCGAGCCGTTGGCGGGGCTGAGCGTGTTCGCGAACGAACTCAGGAAGCTGTTGGTGCCCGCGCTGGTGGTCGAGCCGATGGCGTCGGTGACCGAGTCGGTCAGCTTGACCATGCCGTAGAGCACCACCGGGGTGAACGCGGAAGCGCCGACGGCCAGCCAGAGGAAGCCGGTGGCCTCGGTGACGGCGGTGGTGATCGCGTCGCCGCGCACCGCCCGCTTGATCACCGCGAGGATCCACAGCACCACGGTCAGGATCGTGGAGGCGGCGAAGACGATCGCGTACTGTTTCAGGAACCCGGAGTTGGTGAAGTCCACTCCGCTGGTGCCGTTGACCGCGCCGGCCACCTGGTTGATCACCCAGGCCGCGGCCTCGGCGCAGGACTTGGCGATGGACCCGAGCGGGTCGGTGAGCATCGAACCGGCGCTCGTCGAGCTCGACCCGCCGGAGCCGCTGCTTCCGCCGACCAGTTTGCCGGTGTTCTCGCAGGCCTGTTTCATGCTGCCGAACAGCGCCGCGCACGGGTCCGCACCCGCCACGAAGCTAACGCCCATACCGCAGCTCCCCATATTTGTTGACAGCTGCTTGCAGCGTCGTGCCGGGAGCCGGGGTCTGCAAGCCCCCGAGCGGAGCGGGGCCGTCGGCAGACTGGAAGGAGAACCACTTCCAGTCGCCGTGGGTCCAGTTGAGCGTGACGGTCACGGTGACCCAGTCCTCGGATACGGCGTGCTGCGAGTTGGCCCCGGCGAGCCCGGCCAGGGTGACGGCCCAGACCGAGACGGTGGCCGTGTCGCCGCTGGTGCTCACCAGGCTGACCCCGACCGGCGCGGCCCGCTCCACGAAGGTCTGCCCGCTCGGGGCGGCGCCCGAGCCGGACAGGCCGTAGGTGGTGTCGATCTGGGCGTAGGCGGCGTCGAACTGCCCCTGCAGGGTGGAGGCTATGGCCGGATCGGCGATGGCGTTGACCAGCTTGTCGCGCTGCCAGGCGTAGACCATGTCGGCCGAGTTGAAGGCGACCACGTAGTTCGCCGCGGCGGCCTCGGCCCCCGCGGTGGTGTGCGGGTAGCCGACCGGCACGCCGCCGGCCGTGGAGGTGGCCTGTCCGGCCGTGTACGGGGTCGTCACCGAGACCGAGGGCGAGGTGGCCGCGGG
>NZ_JAGSOG010000350.1 GCF_018139695.1 Actinospica durhamensis
CGGCCGGGGAGGACGGGGTGCCCGAGGGGGTGCTGCCGGCCTGCGTGTACTGGCCGGGATCGGTCAGGCCCGTGGCCGGGGCGGTGCTCTGCAGGAAGTTCTGGTAGGCGCCGGTGGCGTAGGTGGACCAGGGGTCGAAGCCGTTGTCTCCGGCGGCCACGTCGGCGTTGTACTTGGAGACGGCAGCCTCGGCGTTGTTCCACGGGTCCAGTATCTGGAAGTCGGTGCCGTAGGAGGGAACGGAGTTACCGCACGTGATCTGCCACAGACCCCAGCCGGCCCGGTCCGCACCGGCGCCGCAGTAGTCCACGCCCTGCTGGATGATCCCGGGCTCGAAGCTGCTTTCCGCGCCGGTGATCGCCGCAGCTGTCTCCGCCACGCTCGAAGGGCCGCCGGCGGCGATCCAGTACCCCTCGATCTGGGCATAGCCGAGCGTCCCGCTCGCCGCGGCAGCGTGCATGATCCCGGGGGACAGGACCGAGGATTTCAGCTTCGGCGAGGGTGGGGCGATGGCGACCGGTACGGGGGTCTCGTCGAAGGTCAGGTCGCGCATGAATCCGCGCGGAGTGGCACCGGTCACGTGCAGCACCAGCTTGGTGAACACCGTTCCCTGCCCGGGCTCGGCAACCGGGTCGGTCAACGTGAACTGCGCGCTGGCGCTCTTCCATGAGGTGGCGCGGGCGAGGTCGGCGGCGCCGCTGCGCCAACTGACTTGCCCGGTCGCCGTCGCGCCGGTCGCGGACCAGCTCGTCCACTTCAGACTCTTCGCCACCTCCCCGTTGTCCGCGCAGGTCAGGACCATGCTGGTGGGATGGGTGACCGCGCTTCCCTCGCCGCAGACCTGCACGGCCGGGGAGGTCGTCTTGGTCGTCGTGGCGGCGTTCGCGGGAAGCGCGGTGAAGGCCGCGGCGGTAGCGGCGGCGGCGAGGACGGTGGTGGTCCTGCGGGCGAGGTTGCGGGTGCGTGCGGACATGGCTGTGCCTTTCGGCCGAGTGGACGGATGCGGCTCAGGACGTGTGCCGGAATCGGCGGTGCGGGCTGCGGGGGACTAGGGAGTGTCTTCAAAGGGGCGTCGGGTCAGGCCGCGGCGTCTGACGCGTGCGCTCGCAAGGCGCCGGGCCGCGCGCATACTCGGTCGTCTGTAAGCGGTCCGGCAACGCCGCGAGCGTGCGTGGCAGGCGTCGCGGCCCCGACGAACCTTTGAAGACACGACCTAGCGCGCGGTGGAGATGGACCAGGCGCTGAGGGCCGGTGAAGTGTGGGCGAGGGTGGCCAGGAGGGTGCGCGCGTGGCGATCCGGGTCGGGGATGTCGTTGCGCAGGAAGAACGTGAGGTCGATCCCGTCGGGCCCGGCCCGGGCTCTGATGTGTTCGATGCCTGCGCCGGGCGGGGCGAGGGCCCACAGCACGTCATGGATCAGGTGCGCGTCGGCCTCATGGGGTGCCGGCCCGGCCGGACGGGTCAGGCGGAGTTGGACGAGATGCATCCGGATCACGACCAGCAGCCCGCGCAGTCGGCGGTGGCAGTCGATGTGGCCGTGCCGGTCAGGGTGCCGCTCGCGGTGGCTGTAGCGGGGACCGTGCCCGACAGGGCCTGCACGCCGGCGGGGGCGAGGACCGTCAGGGCGAGCGCGGCGAGGGCTGTCACGATGGCGCGAGCGGTTTTCGGCATGGGGGTATCCCTGTCTGGCGTCGGTGGTGTGTGAGAAACGGCCCTGATGCGGGGTCCGGGAGGTTTGTCTGCTTCCTGCTTCCTGCTTCCTGCTTCCCGGCTCTCCGGTTCCCCGTCCGGCTCGGTGATTCCTATCCTGCGCCCGCCCTGACCTGGGGGGAAGAGCTTCGCCATGGCACCAAGGGGGCTGGCACCAAGGTGACTGCCGAAGCGCACGGAGCTGCGTCGTCGACGCGGTATCAGCGTCCTTGCGAACTGTGCCGGCAGCCTGGCAGGATGGCCTAAGTAAATACACTGAAAGCGGGGCTATTCAAACGCGGCGCAGGGGGAGTCGATGCTGGAGCTGCTGGGGCTGGACGTGGTGGGGCAGGCGGTCTATCAGGAGATACTCGCCGAACCGGAGTTCGGCGTCGTCGAGCTGTGCGAGAGCCTCGGCCTGACTGAGCACCAGGTGCGCGCCGCGTTGGACCAACTCGCGGACCTGGCCCTGGTGCGCACCTCGCGCGACCGTCCGGGGACGTTGCACGCGGTCGACCCGCAGGCGGGCTTCGAGGCGATCCTGCGCCGACAGGAGGAGGACCTCGCCCGCCGCCAGCAGGAGCTGGCCGTGGGCAAGGCCGCCGCCGCTCACGCCCTCGCGCAGTTCGCCCACCTGCGCCCGAACACGAGCCGGGACGGTGCGACCCGCCTGATCGGCCTCGACGCCGTCCAGGCCCGGATAGAGCAGCTCGCGCGGGACGTGCGCAGCGAGCTGTGCTCGGTGACCCCCGGGGCCGCGCTGCCCGCCCAGACCCTGGAGCTGGGGCGGCCGGTGGATGCCTTGATGCTCGAGCGCGGGATCACCCTCCAGGTCCTCTACCAGGACGCGGTGCGCAACAGCACGGCCACCTTCGCGTACGCCCAGTGGATGACCGAACAGGGTGCGCAGGTGCGCACCGCGCCCCTGCTCCCGCCCCGGCTCCTGATCTTCGACCGGGAGTACGCGCTCGTGCCGATCGACCCGTCCGACCCCGCCGCCGGCGCGCTGTGTACCCGCGAGCCCGGCATGCTCGCCTCCCTCATCGCCCTGTTCGAACAGGCGTGGAACACCGCCATCCCCCTCGGCGCGGACAAGACCCCCGACGGGGCCACCGGACTCACCTCGACCGAGCGCACCCTGCTCACCCTCCTGGCCGGCGGCATGACCGACGAGGCCGCGGCCAAACGACTCGGCGTTTCGCTGCGCACCGTCCGCCGCCAGATGGCCGGCCTCATGGAACGCCTCAACGCCTCCAGCCGCTTCGAAGCCGGACTCAAAGCCGCCCAGCGCGGCTGGCTGTAACGAAGAGCCGCACGGATCGAGGAACTGGCCTGTGGCAGGCCGCGATCGCCATCGTCGGCGCCCTGGACTCAGACCGGGCCGCGAAGCGCCGACCCGCCGCAAGCCGAGCAACGGACTCGTCCTCGTCGGCGCAACAGCCTGCTGATCTACCCCAGAGCCGAATGCCAGGCCGACACACCCTGGCCCCCATCGTGCGGCTACGCGTCAGGGCTGGTGGCCCGGTCGGAGAACCGACCGGGCCACGTTTGCATTCGTGTGCTGATTCGACGGTCGGCCGGCCGGCTTGCCGGCCACCGTCTCCGCCGCCGACTACTCGGCCGAGCCGCCCATGCTCACCGGGCTGGTGGTCCAGCCGCCGCCCGCGTTGTACCAGGCGTGCCACATGTGGTTGTCGGCTGTGCCCTTCCAGAACACATCGATCGTGCCGTCGGTCTGTCCGGCCGCGAGCGGCTGGGTGACGGTGCCCATACCCAGGCTGATCGCGGGGGCCCACTCCACGCCGTAGTCGTTCGAGAAGACGTGCCAGAGGTTGCCGTCGGTGCCCTCGAAGAAGATGTCGGTGGTGTAGTCATGCGAGGTCACCGGCGAGGGGACGGTGCCCGCCATGACGTCGCCGCCGAGGTCCCGCGCGCTCGAGCTCCAACCGACACCCGCCGTGTAGTGGCCGAGCCACACGTGGTCGTCGTTCGCGCCGCGCCAGGTCACGTCGATGGTGCCGTCGGCGTGGCCGGTCGCGGTCGGGCTGCTGCCGAGCGTGCCGTAGCCGAGGCTGGCCGCGGCGGTCCAGGACGTCCCGTAGTTGCTGCTGAAGACGTGCCAGAGGTTGCCGTCGGTGCCCTTGAAGAACACGTCGGTGGTGCCGGCCACGGAGGATACCGGCGCCGGTACCGTGCCCGGGGCGATGTCGCCGCCGAGGTCGATCGCGGACGAGCTCCAACCGACGCCCGCGGTGTAATGGGCCAGCCACAGGTGGTCGTCGTTGGCGCCGCGCCAGAACACGTCGATGGTGCCGTTGGCCTGGCCGACCGCGTACGGGGCGCTGCCGAGCGTGCCGTAGCCGAGGCTGACCGGGGTGGACCACTTGCCGCCGGTCGTGTAGGAGTGCCAGAGGTTGCCGTCGGTGCCCTTCCAGAACGAGTCGACGGTGCCGGCCACGGTGGTCACGGTCGAGGGCTCCGAGGCGAGCGTGCCGCCGACACTGCTCGGACCGGCCCAGGAGGACCCGGCTACGTACCAGTCGTGGTCCGCGGTGCCGTCGGTGCCTTGGTAGAGCAGGTCGACCGTGCCGTCGTTCTGCGCCACCACCGGCGAGGCCTGGTGCGAGCCGTCCGGAGCGGTGGAGCTGGGGCTGGGGCTGCCGGCGGCCAGATCGTTGTACTGAAGGGCCTCGAAGTCGCTCATCGCGTAGCCCTCGAGGGTGCTGTCGTCGATGTTGTCGGTGGACTGGTTGGTGACCTGGCCGGTGGTGTGCTCGGCGTCGTAGGCGAAGTCGCCGGAGTTGTCGGTCCAGTGGTCGAACAGCACGACGTGGTCGGCGGTGTAGTCGAGGGCGTCACCGGGGTTGATGTTCTCGTCTCCGGAGATGTTCGAATCGGTGACGGTGGCGACTTCGGGCAGGGTGGAGGTGACCATCGAGGTGGTCAGGCCCCAGGCCATGGAGACGAACCCGGAACAGTCCATCCGGTAGGGGCCGCCGGTGCCGGAGTCCTCCCAGCCCTCGGTCTGGGAGTAGGGCACCTGGGCGTTCATCCAGTCCTGGGCCCGGGAGATGATCTGGGCTCGGGTGATGGCGTCTCCGGGCGCGGCCGGGCCCAGGGTGCCGGTGCCGTTGGACGTGTCATAGCCGGAGGCCACGATGGAGGCGTGAGCGATGCCGCCGAGGCAGGTGGCGCCGAGCAGGGCCGCGGCGACGGTGGTGGCGGCGCGGCGGGCGGTGGTGAGCTGGGTCATGGGGATGGTTCCTTTCGATAGTCCGTCGGCTGTTCGGATACGGTGATCGTCCGAGGTGTCTCGGACGCCGGGGGGTTACTGTGCCGACTCCTTGAGGAGCATGGTCAGCACGCCCGGGTCGGCGGCCGTGTGGTACGCCGCGGCCTGGCCCGGAAACTCGGTGAACTGCAGGACGATGAGCTCGCTGTCGCTCACAGCCACATAGATGTGGTTGATCTGCGGGCCGGCGGCGGACATGCCCATCACGCCGGTCCAGCGCCGCTGCCACGCGTCGGCAAAGGCGCTGCCCGCGGTTTTCGCGACCTGCGCGTCGGAGGTGATCCCGTTCTTCTGCTGCAGGGCACGGCTCACGTCCTGGCACCCGGCCATGCTGGTGGCGATCGCACTCAAGGCGCTGCGGGCGCCGGACGTATCGGCGAACGTGAACGTGTCCTGGATCGCCACGTTCTGGCCGTCGCCACCGGAGAAGGACTGCTGCACCCAGCCCGAAGCACCTACGACACTCGCGCATTCGTTCTCGCCGATGTCGTGGCCGTCGATGGCGCGGGTCACCGGGACGCCGACCGGCTTCCACTGCTCGACCGCGAAGCCGGGTACCTGGCTGCTCGCCAGCTGCGGGCGATTCCGCGTGGGGGCGGCGACCGCCGGAGAGGCACTGACGCGCACAACGGCGCGGGCGGTACTCGCCGGCAGGGGACCGGGCGATCGGGAAGGGCCGGCGGCTTGACTCTGCGTCGGCGGGGACATCGGCACGATCGTGTGCTGCGGCGCACTCGCGGCCGGGCCCGCAGGAGCAGCCGCCCCGGCTGAATCGGCCATCACCAGGGCGAGGCTGCCTGCGCCGAGGGTGGCCAGGGTCGCTGCCAAGGCGAGGGCGTGGCGTCGGTTGCGTCGGGCGGTGGTCATCATGATTCTCCGTTCTCAGGGTCGTGTCCGGTTCGCGGGCGTGGCGCACGGATCGGGGGCGGCGACGTTCTGGCGCGGGGAAGGACCAGACGGACCGGTCCCAGCCGCCGGGCGCGTTCCCCGCCGGCGGCGTGAGGGCGGTGGCGCTGAAGCCCGCCGGCGGCGCAAGGGCGGTGGCGCTCGAGCCCGGCGGCACGGGAGACATCTCGATCGCGCGGAGGCACAACCGCGGCGCCAAGCCGTCGACGGCTGCCGGCTCGGATTCGCCGTGGTGCGACGGTGCCGGACCGACGTCCGGTGCGCGCGGCCCCGGCCGGGCCCTGATGTATGCGAGCCGGTCCGTGAGCAACGCCGCCACCGACAGCAGGTCGATGGCGAGTTCCGGGCTCACCCCCGCGTGCCCTGGCCCCGACCCGGACGGTCGCGACCGTGGCGCGGGCGAGTGTGAAAAAGGCATGGCGGTATCCCCAAACGGCATCGGCATGGTGATCGTTTGTGCGGGCTCGTGGACGGCCCCGCCTGCTTGCCGGTCTCAGTCCTTCCGGCTGCTGAGAAAGACTCTTCCAGACGTTGATCTGCGGCGGAACAGGTCCGGGCTGACTCCAACCGGCCTGGCACCTAGGTGCCGATTCCGTCGCCGGTCAGCGTGTGGGAGATCTGTGTTGCCGGAGTGCGCGCGGCGCCGTAGCGGCGTAGTGCTCAGGCCGACCCGCAGCATCGGTAGCGGCCCGGTGCAGCCGGCCGCTCACACCTTTGATGGTTGTGTGAACGCACCGTGAGTCGCCTCGCCTCGCTTCGGCTCACCGAACGCGGCGTCGGCCGACAACGCGAGCATCGGCAGGATGTGCCGCGTGGAAAGCCGACGCGAAGACGTCCACGAAGAATGACCACGCCCAACAGCCACGCACTCGAACTGATCGCCCCCACCTCGTTGGCACAAGGACTTGAACGTGCTCGCCGCCCTGGCGAGCCAGGCCGGGAGCCCGGTCCCAAAACCTCGATACCCGACCCTCGCGGATCACTTCGTTCAGCTCACGAGTCGGCTGATCGGCGGCTGCCCCGTGTCAACGGCCACGAAGTGACCTTGTTGGGCGGACAGCGGATGGCGAGGCTGGCGGACAGCGGAAGTCCAGGCTGGTGCCCACCGATGTCCCGGTGGGCGGCCGTGGGGTTCCCGCGAGGATGGTCAGGCCAACGGGACCACCCCCTTGCCGGCCAGGGCCTGGGCGAGTCGGTGCGAATCGCCGGAAGTCAGGACGAGATGCGCGTGGTGCAGTAGTCTGTCGACAGCGGCGGTCGCAATGGTCTTAGGCATGATCGTGTCAAAGCCTGAAGGATGAATGTTGCTGGTCACGGCTATCGAGCGCCTCTCGTATGCGGCATCTATGATCCGGTAGAACGCCTCGGCGGCTTCAGCTTGGACCGGGAGCATGCCGATGTCGTCGATGACGATCAAATCGGCCCGGCAGATCCGGGCGACGGTCCGGGCGGTCGAGCCGTCGATCTTCGTCTTGGCGATGACGGCGTGCAGGGTCTCGAGGGTGAACCAGGCGACCTTCAGGTCCTTCTCGATCGCGGCGTGCGCGAGGCCCTCGGTGAGGTGACTTTTCCCTGTACCGGACGGGCCCGCGATCACCAGGTTCTCCGCGCGGCCGATCCATTCGAGGGTGACCAGCGCGTTCTGTGTCGCCTCGGGGATGGTGGACTCCTCCGGGCGCCAGGAGCCGAGGGTCTTGCCGGTGGGGAAGTTCGCGGTCGTGCGCCGGAG
>NZ_JAGSOG010000351.1 GCF_018139695.1 Actinospica durhamensis
CCCCCGCCACCGCCACCCGCCACTCGCCGCGCGCCCAGGTTCCGGAACCTGTTTCCGCAGGTATAGGGCTTCCCGACGGTTGACACAGACCCGCGACGGCATTACACAAGCCGTAGCCGGAGAGCGCTCTCCCACGGTCCGCCTCCGCACCCTTTCCCTCTTCGCAGGAGTGGCAATGACGCCCTCGCGCAACCGAGCACGCTCCGTTCCACTCGGCCGGGCCTCCACCCGGCTCAGGGCCCTGATCGCCACCGCCGTCGCGGTGGCGCTGGCCGCGACCGCCATGGTGGTGGTGGCGGCGCCCGCTCAGGCGGCCCCCGCACTGCTCTCCCAGGGCCAGCCCACCACGGCCTCCTCGACCGAGAGCTCCGCGTATCCGGCCTCCGACGCCACCGACGGCAACACCGCCACCCGCTGGTCGAGTGCGTGGAGCGACCCGCAGTGGCTGGAGGTGGACCTCGGCGCCACGGCGAGTATCAGCTCCGTGACCCTGGACTGGGAGGCGGCGTACGCGACCGCGTTCCAGATCCAGACCTCCACCGACAACTCCACCTGGACCACGATCTACTCCACCACCACCGGAACCGGCGGCAACCAGACCCTGACGGTCTCCGGCACCGGCCGGTACGTGCGCATGTACGGCACCGCACGGGCCACCGGATACGGCTACTCGCTGTGGGAGTTCCAGGTCTTCGGCAGCTACACCACCTCGTTCTGTAGCACCGCCGACGCCGCGCTCAACCAGCCGACCACCGCGTCCTCGCTGGAGAACTCCTCCTTCCCGGCCTCGGCCGCCACCGACGGCAACACCGCCACCCGCTGGTCGAGCGCATGGAGCGACCCGCAGTGGCTGGAGGTCGATCTCGGCAGCACCCAGTCGATCTGCGGCGTGAGTCTGAACTGGGAGGCGGCGTACGCCACCGCGTTCCAGATCCAGACCTCCACCGACAACTCCACCTGGACCACGATCTACTCCACCACCACCGGAACAGGCGGCGTGCAGAACCTGAGCGTCACCGGAACCGGCCGCTACATCCGCATGTACGGCACGGCCAGAGGCACCCAGTACGGCTACTCCCTCTACGAGTTCGACGTCTACCTCAAGCAGGGCGCCGGATCCTCGCCCTCCGCGTCGGCGTCAGCGTCAGCGTCGGCATCCCCGTCGCCGAGTCCTTCGTCCACCGGCACCTCGGGCACCGGTGAGCCGCCGGCCTCGTTCTGGGGCAACACCTCGGCCATCCCGGCCGCCAGCAACGTCGTCGAGGTCTCGGTGGTCAACCAGACCAACGGCCAGTACCCGGACAGCGAGGTGTACTGGAGCTTCAACGGCCAAGAGGAGTCCATCGCCGCGCAGCCCTACATCGACATGCCGGCCAACTCGGCCGGGCGGATGTACTTCTACCTGGGCTCACCGGACAGCGCGTACTACGACTTCATCGAGTTCACCGTAGGGGCCTCGTCGATCAACCTGGACACCACCCGAGTGGACCGCTTCGGCCTGAAGCTCGCGATCCTGCTGCACGGGCACGACGGGTCGAACCAGGAGATCGGCGAGAACTACGCCACCTTCCAGGAGAGCCGCACGGCCACGTTCCAGCGCTTCGAGAACTCGGTGCCCACCGAGTTCAAGGAACTGGCCACGGACAACGCGCCGTACGGCATCCCGTCCCCCGGCAACGACGCGGCCTTCCAGCCCGGCGGCGCCTACGCCAACTACTTCACCAGCTACGCGGCGGCCAACGGCGACACCACGGACACCACCGCGCAGATCTTCGGCTGCGGCGGCACCCTCGCCGGCAACCCGACCCTGTGCGCCGCACTCAACCGCCACGTCGCCGGACTCTCGACGACGCTGCAGGCCACACCGAGCCAGTTCTACCAGTCGGCTCCGGCGAACTACTACGCCCAGTTCTGGCACCAGAACGCCATCAACGGCGTGCAGTACGGCTTCCCGTACGACGACGTAGACGGTCAGTCCTCTGACATCTCCGTGACCAACCCGCAGTACATGGTGGTCGCCGTCGGCTGGTAGAGCAGAACTACTCCGGCCCGCGGACGAGTGAGATCCGCGGGCCGGAGACCTGCAACGTCGTCACCGCACAAGACGGCACACCGTCCCGCAGCAGCCCCGGATCCACACCCGCATCGCCCAACAGCGTCCGCAGCAGATCCGCCGTAACCCCGCCATGCGTGACAATCGCAGCCGCCGTGTCCTCCCGCGCCACCTCAACAATCAGCTCAAGGAGACGCTCCGCCGCAGCAACCGACGAGTCCCCGCGCAGCGCAGGAACATACCCACGGTCCAAGACCGTGCGGGCCCACTCAGCATGAAAAACCTCGAACCCCTCCGGCCCATCCCAATTCAGCCGCTCGCGAGCCCGCCCGTCGGGCACCGCCTCAAGCCCAGTAGCGGCAGCCACGCACGCCGCAGTCTCCCGAGTACGTCGCAGCGGACTGCAGTAAAGCCGCCCAAGACCCGCGCCCCGAGCCCACTCCCCCGCACGCTCGGCCTGCCGCCGGCCGAGCTCGGTGATCCCAGGGTCGCCAGACTCGCGCACCTTGTCAGCATGTTGAATGAGGTGGACGAGCACCGTGCCACTCCCGTTGTCGCTCATGACGTAACCGGCATCCATGCATCAAGAACAAGCCCCATATCCGCTCCCGACCAGCGAAAATCACAGTCGATAGGCGGCCGGGGCCCGGCTACCGGATCTTGCCATTGTGCCGGATCGCGGCCGCGGCGAGCCACGCAGTTTCGCGCCCGACCAGGCCGACCCAGCCGAACCGGGCCGAGGCTCTCACTCGAGATCAGCAGGCTCTTCTAGCGCTCGATGATCAGGTCGCGATGAGGCTGAGTCCGCCAGCCCGCCCGCCCGTTGCACAAGTGGGCAATCGTGTATCACCTGCGGCCGAACCGTCGCCGCGACCGGACGGTGGTCCGGGCGCGGCGACGGGTCGTGCGGTGTGCTCTATTGCTCTATTTGCCGTGCGCTATGCGCAGCCTGTGATCAGCTCACGGTCTGGCTGAGGGTGCCGGAGGTGCCTGCCGCGTACGCGGCGGAGCCGGAGTAGGCGGCCGTGATCGTGTGCGTTCCGGCGGTCAGCCCGCTGAAGGTGACCTTGGCCAAGCCATTCACCACCGTGATCGCGGGTTCTGCGACGCCATCGATGGTGAGCACGACCGTGCCCGTCGGCACGCCGGTGCCGGGGGCGACGGCGGTGACCTTCACGGTGAAGGTCACCGCCTGGGTCGGCGCCGACGGGTTCACCGAGCTGGTCAGCGTGACAGTGGTCGAAGCTTGGTTCACCGTCTGCTGGAGTGCCGGCGAGGTGGAGGCGGTGTACCCGGCGGCGCCGGAGTACGCGGCCGTCACCGTGTGGACTCCGACGGTCAGCGTGGTCAGGCGCAGGGTCGCCTTACCCGCCGCGGTGAGCGTCACCGGCGTCTGGGCGATGCCGTCCACGGTGAACGTGACGGTGCCGCTCGGTATGCCGGTGCCCGGCGCGGTGGCGGTGGCCTGCGCGGAGAAGGTGACGGCCTGGCCGGTGACCGAGGGGTCGGCCGAACCGGTCGTGGTCAGCGCCACCGTGGTGCCCGCCGGGTCGACGGTCTCGGTGAACGGTGCGGACGTCGCGGCCGGGTTGCCCGCGTTGCCGGAGTACGCCGCGGTCACCGTGTGCGGGCCGGGCGTGGTGAACGAGGCCTTGTACGTGGCGGTGCCCAGGTGCAGCGCCACCGGTGCCTCGGCCGTGCCGTCCACGGTGAAGGTGACCGTGCCGGTCGGCGTCGCGCCGCCCGGGGTGGCGGGGGCGACTTGCGCGGTGAAGGTCGCCTTCTGCCCGGTGACGGCCGGGTTCGCGGACGAGCTCAGGGTCAGCGCGTTCGCGGCGACGGTGACGGTGGCCGATGCCGCGGTGCCGGAGGCCTCGTCGGTGTCGCCGAGGTACGTCGCAGTCACCCGATCAGTGCCGACCGGCAGCGTCGTCGTGGTGAAGGCAGCGGTGCCGGTGCCGTCGACGGTGACCGTCTCAGTGGCGGTTCCGTTGACGGAGAACTGGACCTGGCCGCCGTTCACCGGCTGCCCGGTAGCCGTCTCGGTGGACACCGAGGTGAAGGTGACCGACTGACCCTGATTCACCTGGCTCGCCGTGGCGGCGAGGGCGGTCGTCGTCGGGGCCTGGGTCACCGTCTCGCCGAGCGTCGCGGACTGCTCGCCGCCCGAGTAGTTCCCGCCTCCGGAGTAGGTCGCGCTCACTGTGTAAGAGCCCGGATCCAGGCCGGCCGGAAGTGTGTACCCTGCCGCGCCGTTCGCATCGAGCGGCACGGTGGCCTGCGCGTTGTCCGGTCCGTTGACCGAGAAGACGATCGTGCCGGTCGGGGTGAAGCCGGGCGCCGTCGTCGACACCGTCGCGGTCACCGTGGCCGGCTGGTCGAAAGCGGACGTCGCAGCACTTGTGGACAGCGTCACCGTCGGCGTGGGCGCCTGGAACACGGTCTGGGTGAAGGTGGCCGTGGCCGGGTCGAAGTTGCCCGAGGACGAGGTGTAGCTCGCACTGATCAGGTCCTCGTCAACCGGCAGGTCGGCGCCGGGCAGGGTGAAGGTGGCGATGCCGTACTGGTTGAGCGCGACGGTCTGGGTGAAGGCACCGACCATGACGGTCACGCTGCCGTCCGGGATCGGTCCGCCGGGCTCGCCGACCACGGTCGCGTCGAGCTCGACGTCCTGGCCGAGGTGCGAGGGGTTGTCCGGCGAGGAGAGCAGCAGGCTGCTGATGGACGGGGTCACCGTCTGGGTCAGCGGCGCCGGAGCGTCGGCCGCCGGGTAGTTCGCGTCACCGGAGTAGCTCGCGGTGATCGGGTACGTACCTGCGTTCAGCGACGGCAGTTGGAGCGCCGCCGAGCCGGAGCCGTCCACCGACACCGTGGTCTGCGTCCCGTTGACGGTGAAGGTGACCGAGCCGGTCGGCGTCGGAGCGCCGGAAGGCGCGGCCACCACCGCGACCACGGTCACCTGCTGGCCGTACTCGGCGGTCGGCCGGGAGCTGCTGAGCGAGACGGTCGGAGCCGCGGCCTGGCCTACGGTCTGGGTGAGCGACGTCGCGGTGCTGGGCGCGTAGCCGTTCGCGCCGGGGAAACTCGCCCCGATCGTGTGCGTGCCCGATGACAGATCGGGCAGATCCAGCGTCGCCGTGCCGTTGTCGCCGATCACCACGTCCTGGTTGACTCCGTCGACGGTGAATACGACGTCGGTGGAGCCGCTCGCGGGCTCGCCGCCGCCCTGCGCGGTGAGCGTCGCGACGGCCTGCACGTCCTGCCCGAACGCGGACGGGTTCACGGTGGTTGTCAGCGACAGCGTGGTCTGCGCCCGGTAGACCACGACGGTCAACTGTCCGGCGGCCTGCGGTCCGTAGTTCGCATCGCCGCTGTAGACCGCGTCGATCGGATCCTGACCGGTGGCGTAGTTCAGCGGCAGATCGGCGATCGGGAAGTCCGCCACGCCGTTGACCACGGTCGCCGAGCCGACATAGCTGTAGCCGCCGAAGGCCATGGTGAGGCTGACGGTGCCGGTCGGGGTCGGCGCGCCGGGCTGGTCCGGGGTGAGCGTCATCACCAGGTTGCCCGGCTGGCCGAAGTACGCCGGGTTCGCGTCGGCCGTGATCGACATCTTCGCGCTGTACGGCTTGCCGAGTGTGACCTGCGCGAACACGCCGCCGTCGGAGAGCCAGAGGTTCCCGTCCGGATCGGCGGCGATCCCGTACGACGTCAAGGTGTACGGCTCGGAGAAGAGCGCGTACTGGTCATCGGGTGCCACGCCCACGACCTCCACCCCGGAGCCCGAGTTGGGGGCACCGGCCGCGTAGATGATCCCGTCGGTGCCTAGTACCAGACCGCTGACCTGCGAGATGGCAAGGGGCAGGACGAGGGTGCTCTGGGCGCCGGTGAGCGGATCCAGGGTGCCGATCAGGGAGGTATAGTTCCCCCCGATCGTCGCCCCGTAGCTGAACCAGAGCTTGCCGTCCGCGCCGGTGGTGATCGCGAGCGGGCCGCCGGAGGACGGGTAGGACACCGGGTAGGTGGTGATCACCCCGGCCGGGGTGACCGAGGCGACCTCGACCGGGCCGGGGGCGCCGAACTGGCCGATGAACCACATGTTCCCGTCGGGGCCGAGAGTGATCGAGTTGGCGAAGTTGGCGTATATGTACGCGACGGGCATCGGGAACTGGGTGATCGATCCGTCCGGGGCGAGGTAGCCGACGTAGCCGAGGCCGTTGGCCGACTGTGCGCTGGCCGTCGCGAACCAGATGTCCCCCGCGCTGTCCGCGGCGATGCCGGAGATCAGCCCGCCGTCGCCGGCCGGCAGCGGGTATTCGGTGACGTTGCCCGACATGTCGATCCGGCCGATCTCCGAGACCGTGCCGTTGCCCCCGGTCATCTGCAGGCTGAACCACATGCTCGAGTCCGGGCCGCTGATCAGCTCGAAGGGCGTGTAGCCGATGGAGTAGCGCTTGGCGATCTCCCCGCTCGACGGATCGAGGGCCTCGATCTCCTGGGCACCGACGGTCCAGACGTTCCCGTCCGGGCCGACAGCCAGGCCCGGCCGAGCCGAGGCGTCGGCCACATCGAAGTACGCGCCGACGTCGGCGGCCTGCGGCAGGCCGTCGGCGCCGGGATCGGCGTGCGCCACGCCGGGGCTCAAGGCGCCGAGCGCCAGCACGACGGCGCCCACCAGCGCCGCAGCGGGCGGTCGAGACCGCGCCAGACTCAGAATTCGCATAGGAAGGACCCCCTCTTCCGGACGGCCGCCGGGGTCCGGGCGCGCATCGCTCCGGTCTCAGGGGAAAGATATGCCGGAGGTCTCTGGGGAGACAGGGTTTTGAGTAAATATCCCGCCATGTAGTACAGCGGGAGATCTTGCACCTGGTCTCTTGATCAATCGTCGACCGGGCATGCTCGAGAACCTGATCGAGGACGACATGGCCGGGTGGGCCGACGACGTTCAGACATGGGCGGATGAGCTGGGGTTTCCGTTCAACCGGCCGGAGCCGAGGCGGGCCTTCGGGCTTTTCATCAGAGGTCAGCTATCGGGTGCGCCGAAGAAGAACGCACGGCCCTTGCGGAGCAGTTCGGGTGCCGCAGTTCGGGTGCCGCAGTCCCGATGCGCTCCAGTACCTGATGTCGCGACCTGGACCCAGCGACGGAAGCGACGGCTGGATAACCCGGCCCGCAGTCAAACAAGATCCCCTGCTGTACGACAAGTACAGCCGCCGGGCGCCATGTAGATGTAAAAGCCAGCGATGCGAAAATCAGCGATGCAAAATCCTTCTGCACCGAGCAGGCCAGCAATAAAGAATCCTGCATCGAGTGACGGGCGGTGTGACACGCCGCTTCGGGCGGGCCGGCGAGGCCGGATTCCGCACCGGGCGCGGCAGACCGGGCCACGGACCCTCCGCAAGGATCCAGCCAGGGGTGGGGCTCTCTCCTCGGGCGGGCAGACGCAGCATTTATCAGGGTTCTGATTCTTTC
>NZ_JAGSOG010000352.1 GCF_018139695.1 Actinospica durhamensis
GGCTGGGTGTAGGAGGGTGAATACGGTGCTTGGGCCTTCTTGGGTGGTGAGGTCTAGGTCGGGGATGCGGCGGCCTAGGAGGGGGTGGCCTTCGCCGAGGTTGTAGTGGATGTCTAGGCCGCTCATCATTCCGGCGATGCGCTTGCGGGGCTCGTCGAGTTTCAGGAGGTCGGACATGATGTCGCGGAGGGCGTCGACGCGGTCGCCGGTGGCGGTGAGGGCGCTTTGGGCCATGGTGTTGTGGAGTACGCGGGCGGCTACGGGGTGGCGCTCGGCGTGGTAGGTGTCGAGGAGGGCGTCTGCGTCCTTCTCGTCGGGCATTGCGCCTCGGATGACCTGGGCGAGTTTCCAGCCCAGGTTCACCGCGTCCTGGACGCCGACGCCGAGGCCTTGGCCGCCGATCGGGGCGTGGATGTGGGCGGCGTCGCCGGCCAGCAGGACTCGGCGGTCGCGGTACTGCGCGGCCTGGCGGGCGGCGTCGGTGAAGCGGGAGATCCAGGTGGCGCAGCGCAGGCCGTAGTCGGTGCCGTGCACGCCGATCAGCGCTTGGCTCAGGTCGTGCAGGGTCGGCTCGCCGGACTGGCCGGTGTACGGCTCGGTCACCAGGACGCGGACCGGGCCGTCGGGCTGGGGGCGGGCGAGCACTTGCACGCCGGCGCCGAGGCGGCGGATGCCCCACTCCGGCTCGCCGTCCAGTTCGACCTCGGCGATCAGGCTGCTGATCGTGGCCTCCCAGCCGGGGAACGCGATGCCCGCGGTCTTGCGGATCAGGCTGCGTCCCCCGTCGCAGCCGACCAGGTACTGTGCGCGCAGCCTGTGCCCGTCGGACAGGGCCACGTCGACGCCGGTCTCGTCCTGGGTGAATCCGGTGACCTCCACCTCGCGCCGGATCGTGACGCCGAGCTCGCCGACCCAGTCGGCCAGGATGTACTCGATGCGCTGTTGCGGCAGGCCGAGCCCGTAGTTGTGCCGGGTGGGGAAGTCGCTGATGTCGAGCGGGATCTGGCCGAAGCCGTTGACCTGCGCCACCTTGCCCTGGGCCAGGAACCGGTCGGCGATGCCGCGCTGGTCGAACACCTCGAGGGTGCGCGAGGAGAAGCCGAGCGCGCGCTGGCCGACGACGTCCTGATTGGGGCGCCGTTCCACGACGGCGACGTCGATCCCGGCCAGGGCCAGCTCTCCGGCCAGCATCAGCCCGGTCGCTCCGGCGCCGACGATCACCACGGCGGGCGTGGAGGTGGACGTGGGCGTGGACGTGGAGGTGGGCGTGGATGACTTCATGGACATGGTGCGACTCCCGTTTCCGCAGCTCGTGGCTCCGGTGCACGATTGTGCTGCATGTCGGGGGCCTTGCCGCAAGCCCCGGGGTCCGCTATATCTTGATAATGGAGGGGCGTGTGTGTTTTTTCGCCCTGACGAGGGTCTGGCCGGGGGCCGTTCGAGGACGGAACGGCGGGCCCGGAGCCGCGCGGGGCGGCGGGCGCGTATGGGGTAGTGCTGGGCGCCGGGCGCGATGCGGTGCCACCCGCTTTCCGTCTTCATGTTGAGCGTCGCGGATCCGGGCGCGGATCCAGGCGCGGATCCAGTCGCAGATCCAGGCGCGGTTCCGCGGTGGTTCGGCGGTGGTTCGGTAGCGGTTAGGCGGTGGTTCGGCGGTGGTTCGGGGGCTTCGCCGAGGTGCGCTCGACGCCGGATTCGGGCCCTGCTACGCGGGCTGAATTGAATCTGAAGACAAACGTGTACGAGCTCTGTCGGGCTCGTCACGCGGGCGGAGTCCGTGCAGGTCGGTGACCTGCCGTGGGTCGGGCTGGGGGCGCCTGGATCGATTCGGTTTGCGCTTATCCGCGGAGATGACCAAGGGCGCCAGTATGGTGGCATTGCCCTCCGCACCCGACAAGTCCTCTCTTTGGAGGACGTGCTTATATTGACTCGCTTTGGAAAACTACGCCGCAGGAGACCAATCCGGTGCGGCCGCCCGGGTTGGTCGCCGTTCCGCCCCGCCCCCCGACAGAGACGAGGTCACGGTGAAGACGACGACGCCCGAAGAGGTCGCCCCGAAGCGGTTCCAGGTGCGCAAGGCCGGTCCGATCCGGCTCACCAGCGCGGTCACCGCGTTCTACGCGATCGACAACCCCTTCTGCCTGCCCAACTAACACCCGCAGGCCCACGCCCGTCGCGCGCGGTCGCCCGCTCGCGACGGGCGGTTCGGGCGTGTCCGGGGAGCCGATCGGCGGGGCCGCCGTCGGCAATGTACTGATATGGGCAGGGAGAGGAGCCTGGTGGAGGCCACCGAGGATACGTACATCCGCCTGCACCGCCTCAGTTTCGTGGACGAGGGCGACGAGGTGTTGATCGGCCGGCTGGAGACCGAGTCCTACGCGGTCTTCCCGGCGGACGCCGCCGCGGTGGTGCGCAAGCTGGACGAGGGGGCCAGCGCGCGGGAGGCGGCGGCCTGGTACGCGCAGGAGTACGGCGAGGCCGCGGACATCGACGACCTGATCGAGACCTTGTACGCGCTCGAATTCGTGCGCGAGGACGACGGGACGCGGGCCGGATCCGGGCCCGGGTCCGAGTCCGAGTCCGGGACCGACTCCCCCGGTCCGGCGCCGCTGCGGTGGACGCGGCTGGCCCGGGCGCTGTTCTCGGTGCCGGCCTGGATCTGCTACGCGCTGCTGGTGGGCACCGGGGTCACGCTGGCGGTGCGGATGCCCGACCTGCGCCCGGCGGTGTCGCACATCTTCTTCTGCCCGTCGCTGATCGCCGTGGTGTTCACGATCGTCTTCGCCCAGTTCCCCGGCATCGCCCTGCACGAGAGCTTCCACGTGCTGGCCGGGCGCCGGCTCGGGCTGCCCGCCCGCCTGAGCATCGGCCGGCGGCTGTACTTCCTGGTCGCCCAGACCACCCTGACCGGCCTGATGAGCGTACCGCGGGGTAAGCGCATCCTGCCGTTCTGCGCCGGGCTGCTGGCCGACGCACTGTACGTCAACGCCCTCATGTGCGTCGCGGCGCTGGACCAGTGGCTCGGCGGTTCCCTCGACCTCGTCGGGCGGGTGGCCCTGGCCCTGGCCTACACCACCCTGCTGCGGATGATCTGGCAGTTCATGGTGTTCATGGAGACGGACCTCTACTACGTCGTCGCCACCGCCCTGTACTGCCCGGACCTGCACCGGATGACGCGGGGGTTCATCAAGGCCCGCCTGCGTCGCGCGCTGCGCCGCCCCGGGCCCGGGCTCGAGGACGAGGCCTCCTGGTCGGCCAGGGAGCGCGCCATCGTGCGCTGGTACGCGCCGTTCGTCTTCCTCGGCGGCCTGGTCGCGGTGGCGAGCATGTCGATCGGGACCATCCCGATCTTCTACGGCCTGTTCCAACGGATCTACCGGGCGGTGGTCGAGGGAAGCCCGGTGAACGCCGCCTTCTGGGACGCCACCGTGGTGGGGCTGGGCACCGTGGCCGAGGTGTCCATGGTTCTTTTCATGCTCATCCGGGGAAGCAGGCGGGGGCCTGCCACGCAGTCGGCCGGATCGCCTCGAGACAAGGAGAGCGCACATGCCTGAAGGAGCGCGGCATCTGTGGATCGAGGGCGACGACGGCCCGGGACGCGCGGCGCGGGCGGCCGAGGCGAAGCCCACGATCAGCGTGGACTGCCATCGGCGGCTGCGTGGTCCGTACACCGGTCTCGGCACGGTGCTGCGCCACCTCGTCCCCGGGTTGACGCCGACCGAACGGGCCGCGGCCCAGCGACACGTCATCGAGGTCCTGGTGATGGCGCCGGAGCTCAGCGGCGTACTCGAACCGGCGCCCGGCACGCTCACCTCCGGCGCGATGTTCGGCGAGCGGACGCGCTGGTATTCGGCCCTGCGTACGCGGCGGTTGGCACACGGAATCATCGACCTGCTGCGGGAGCTGCGGGAGCTGCAGGACGGTTCCGCGGATGCGCCGCTGGTGCTGGCGTTCGACCGGGTCGACGAGGCGGACGCGACGGACCAGGAGTTTCTGGCGCTGGCCCTGCGCCGGCTCGACCCGGCGCGGGTTCGCCTGGTGGTCGGGTCGTCCGGTGGTGGGAGTCTGTCGGAGGCGCTGCTCGGCGCGCGGGACGAGCACGCCGAGGTGGTGGAACTGACCGCAGCAGTGGGAGCTGCGCAGGAGCAGGTCGGTGAAGTGGACGGAGCCGACGGGGTGGCGGCGCGCGCCTTCGTGTGGTCCGAGTGCACGGCCTCTGATACCGCTGCGGACGCGGCTGCGGCACGCGCGTACGAGCGGATTCCGGAGGAACTGCGCCGCCGTCTGCACGATGAGCGGGCCGACGAGCTCGAGGCCCTCGGCGAGCGTTCGCTGCACCTCGGCGCGATTCCGTTCCACCGCGAGCACGGCTCCGATCTGGACGGCGTCGGACGGACCTCGATGATGGAGGCCGTCAGCCACTGCATCGGCCTGGCCTACTACTCGGCGGCGCTCGAGCTCTGCGATCGGCTGCGGGTCGTCGTGCCCGAGGAGGACTTCGTCCCCTACTACATCGTGCAGACCAAGCGCGCCCAGTGCCTGGCGCCGCTCAACCGCGGTGAGGAGTGCGAGCCGCTCTACTATCACCTGCTGGCGCGCACGGGCCGCCCGGAACTGCACATGTCGCTCTACTACGCGCTGGGCATGCTCTATACGAGGCTGTATTCGAACGAGCGCAAGGACCACGACCGGGCCCGGGCCTTCCTGAACACGTCCGTGGCGATCGCGACACAGCTCGAGGATCCCGAGGTCCGGGCCTTTCAGACCGTCTTCATGGGCAACGGCAAGGCGCTGGCGGAGATGCACCGCGGCAACCTGACGGGGGCTCTGGAACTGGTCGAGGGCGGGATCGCGCGACTCGCGGCCGACCTGCCCGACGAGAAGCACCACCTGCATAGATCGGTGCTACACCACAACCGCGCCCAACTGCTGGCCTCGCTGGGCCGGCTGGACGAGGCGATGGCCGAGTTCGACTTCGTGATCGGCGTGGATCCGTACTATCCGGAGTACCGGTTCGACCGGGGGAACCTGCACCTGCGCCTCGGCGAGCTCGAGGCGGCGCTCGCCGACTACAACCACGCGACGCGGCTCGGGCCGCCGTTCCCCGAGTTGTTCTACAACCGTGGCGAGGCGCGGATCGCGCTCGGCGACGTCGCGGCGGCGGTGACGGAGTTCAGCTACGTCCTCGACCTCGAGCCGGACCACCTGGAGGCTCGGATCAGCCTCGCCTCGCTCCTGCTCGACAGCGGCGAGCCGGAGCGCGCGGCCGCGGTGATCCGCACCGGGCTGGTGTACGAGCCGGATTCGGCCAGGCTCCTGTGCACGCTGGGCCTGGCGTTGGTCGACGGCGGCGAGCCGCAGGCCGCCACGGAGGCCTTCGACGAGGCGCTGGTGCTGGACCCGGCGCTGGCCGAGGCCCGGGTGAACCGGGCCGTGGTCGCCTACCAGGAGGGGCGGTTCGAGAGCGCGCTCGAGGATCTCACCGTGGCTCTGGCGCAGGATCCGGGCAACGCGGACCTGCTGTTCAACCGCGGCCTGGCGTACGAGGCGCTCGGCCGGTGGGATCTGGCGGCCGAGGACTACGCGGTCGCGTTGCTGGACGAGCACTGCGATCAGGACGAGGTGGCGAGCCGCCGGGCCGGCTGCCTGGACGCGCTGGGTCAGGGCACTGTGACGAGCGCCGACCCGGCCGAGATCCTGATCGCGTGAACGCCGAGGACGAGGACGGGTGTACCGGAGCGGTGGACCCGGGCACCCGGGTCGGCTTCGCCGTGGTGGGCGTGCACCGGATGGTGTTGGACGGCATGGCCGCGTGGTCGGCGGCGGTGCCGGACCTCGACTTGGTGGCCGACGCGGTCTCGGTCGAGCAGCTGCTGGGCCGGCTGCACGGCGCGACGAGCGCCGTCGTACTTGGCCTGTCCCGCCAGGACGGCGCGGCGCTGGTGAGCGAGGTGCTGCTGCTCAAGACCTACGGGCTCGGCGTGGTCCTGCTCAGCGCCGGGCCGGGTGTCGAACGGATCGACGCGGCCCTGGCGGCGGCCGTGGACGGCGTGGTCACCCTGGATCAGGGACTTGACACGTTGGCGGACCTGCTGCGCCGGATCGCGCCGGCGCCGCGGGTACGGCCGCTGCCGCCGGCCGGGTTCACCTGGACGTCCGTGGCCGCGCCCTGCGGACCGGCGGACGCGGGCGCGGGCGCGTCGCCGAGCGCGGCCTGCGTGCCGAACCTCTCGGAGCAGGAGCGGGCCGTGCTGCTCGGCTACGCCTCGGGCATGACGCTGAGCACGGTGGCCCGGCAGATCGGGATCAGGCCGAGCACGGCGAAGGAGTACCTGCACCGCGTCAAGATCAAGTATCGGGAGGTCGGGCGGCCCACTTATACGAAGATCGACCTGGCCAACCGGGTGCGGGAGGACGGTTTCGCGGTCGAGGTGGCGGGCTGAGCGAGCCGGTCCGGGGCGCGCCGGGCCGCGGCCCGCTCCCGCGCACCGGCCGCGCGCTGTCACACGACCCTGACACACCTTGTCCGGGTGCCGCGCCGCCGGGAGACTGGGCCGGGGGCGCGGTGCGCCGCCCCGCCGGTGCGCCGCGTTCGGCGCCGACCACCGTACGGAGTGCCGCATGGACACCGATACCCCGGCCGTTTCGGCGGCCGCCGCGTCACAGGACCCTTATCTCCTCGACCCGGCGGGCGGCTGTCCGCACGCGGATCTGGCCCGGTTGCGCGCACGCGGCGCGGTCGTGCCGGTCGAACTGCCCGGCGGTGTGCCGGGCGTGGCCGTGGTCGGTCACGACGCGCTCCGGGAACTGCTGGCGCATCCGGACGTGGCCAAGGGTCCGGAACACTTCGCCGCCCTACGCGAGGGCCGGGTGCCGGAAGGCTGGCCGCTGCTGGCCTTCATCGCCACCCCGGGGCTGCTCATCTCCGACGGCGCGGACCACCGGCGGCTGCGGGCCCTGGTCAATCGGGCCTTCACGCCGCGCCGGGCCGAGGCGCTGCGGCCCCGGATCGCCGAACTGACGGCGCGTCTGCTCGACCGGGTCGCCGAGGCCGCGCGGCAGGCGCCCGCGCCGAGCGACGGCACGGCGGCGACGGTCGACCTGCGCCGGCTGTTCACCGAGCCTCTGCCGATGGCGGTCATCTGCGAGCTGCTGGGCGTCGACGAGGAGTACCGGGAGCGCGCGCACGTCCTGTCCAACCGGGTGATCAGCACCGACTCCACCCCGGCCGAGGCGATCGCGGCGCACCGCGAGATGTTCGAGCTGATGGCCACGGTCGTGCGGCGGCGCACCGAAGAGCCCGGCGAGGATCTGACGAGTGCTCTGATCGGGGCGCGCGCCGAGGACGGGGACCGGCTGAGCACCGACGAGCTGCTCGGCACGCTGATGACGATCGCCGTGGCCGGGAACGAGACGATCACCCACCTGATCACCAACGCGGTACGGGCACTGAGCGCGCATCCGGACCAGTCGGCGCGGGTCAGGGC
>NZ_JAGSOG010000353.1 GCF_018139695.1 Actinospica durhamensis
GTGGCTGGGGGTGTCGGGGGCGGCGTCGGGGATGCCGACGCGGATCTCAGCCATGGTCGCTCCTTTCGTCGAGCCGGGTGAAGAAGTCCGCGATCGCCGGCCACACGGTGGAGCCGCCGGACAGGCCGCGCCACTCGCGGCGGATCACCGCGACCAGCCGGTAGCAGTCGTCGATCGGGACGATCCAGTGTTCGTCGTTGCCGCGCGCGGTGTGCAGCAGCAGTGCCTGCACCTGCGGCTCGAGCTCGGCCAGGTCCGGGTACTGCCGGGCGACCCGCTGCCAGACCTCGGGGTCGAGTTCCCAGCGCGTCGCGCCGGCCGGGCTCGGATAGTGCGCGAGCGGCGCGCCGTCGGGCTGGATGACGATGAAGGCGAGGCCGACGGGGAGGCCGAGCTGGGCCAGCTCCTCGGCGGAGCCGCCCGGCAGCCGTCGACGGCGGGTCGGGACGAGGTGGAAGTGGGCTTGCGCGGCGCCGGCGGCGTCGCGCTCGAACAGCACCGCGCAGGCCCGGCACGCGCACTGGATCTCGCCGCTGTGCGCGTCGAGGAGGTGGCGGTGCGCGGGCGGGACGTCGGCGGCGCACACGTCGCAGCGTTCGGCGTCGTGGTCGTCGGCGGCCGCGGGGGCGGGGCGGCGGATGGCGCGGGCCAGGGCGGACTCGGCCGGAGCAGGGGCCTGCGGCGCCACCGTCTGCGCGGCCGTGACCGCCGTCACGGGGCGGCGCCGATGTTGATGCCGGCCAGGGGGACGAACGTGGGCGGCCGGGGCGGAGTCTTGGTGACCACGGTGACGTCGGCCAGTTCCGGGGCGACGTCGAGGACTGCTTCGCGCACCGCGGCCGGAAGATCGCCCGAGGCCGAGCCGCCGCAGCACCCGCCGCCCGAGGTCGTGAGCTCCACGGTCGCCACGCCCGCCTCGACGTTGCGCAGGGTGATCCGGGCGCCGCGCTCCTCGACCGCGGGGGCGAGGTCGGCGACGGCGCGCGCGACGCGCGGTTCGAGCGGTTCGGGGTGGATCTCGTGCAGGACCAGCAGATGCTCGATCAGTTCGTCGTGCACGAGGGTCTCGAGCAGGGCCGAGTCGGCGGCCGCCTCGGCGTGGTCGGTCACGTGGTCGACGGCCCGGGCCAGCGCCTCGCCGTAGACCTGGGCGAGGTCGGTGACCGCGGCCAGCGCGAGTTCGCCGGCCGGTCCCGGTGTCTGCTCGATCAGCGCGAGCGCCTCCTCCAGCCGGGCCAGCCGCATGCGCACGTCCTCGTCGGTCAGGCGCTGGTGGCGGGCCGCCGGCTCAGCCATGGTTGGCACCGAACATCGGCGAGTGCAACTTCTGCAGGGTGCGGCCCTTGCCGAGGTACATGTGTACGCCGCAGGGCAGACAGGGGTCGAAGCTGCGCACGGCCCGCATGATGTCCACGCCCTTGAAGTCGTCCGGGCCGTTCTCCTCGAAGATCGGCATGTCCTGCACCGCGTCCTCGTAGGGGCCGGGGGTGCCGTAGCTGTCGCGCGGGCTGGCGTTCCAGGGGGTCGGCGGGTACGGGTGGTAGTTGGCGATCTTGCCGTCCCGGATGACCAGGTGGTGCGAGAGCACGCCGCGTACGGCCTCGTGGAATCCGCAGCCGATCGCCTCGTCCGGCACCTCGAAGTCCTCGAACACGCGGGTGTCCCCGGCGCGCACCCGGCCCATGGCCTCGTCGAGGAAGGCGAAGGCCATCGCGGCGGCGTAGGCGACGAAGTAGACCCGGGCCCGGTTGCGCTCGATCGCGTTGGACCACTTCGGGATGTGCCACTCGAGGGTCTGCTCGGGCAGTTCGCGGCTGCGCGGCAGCGTGATCTGCACGCTGTGGCCGGTGGACTTCACGTACGGGGTGTCGACCAGACCGGCCAGGGCGGTGGTGTAGAGCCGGGCGAAGGCGCCGCCGCCGGTGTCGAGCGCGAGGTGCTCGCCGCTCAGGGTGTCGTACCAGCGCGGGCTCATCACCCAGCTGTACTTGTTCTGGAAGTCGCGCTTGCCGGGGGCCGGCAGCGTGGTCTGGTTCCAGGGGTGGCGCGGGTCGACCGGGTTGCCCAGCGGGTCGTGGGTGACGAAGGGGTCCTCGTTGACCCAGTCGTCGTAGTAGGAGCTGCCGAGCAGGATGCGCAGGCCCAGGTTGATCTCGACCAGGTCGGTGGTGAGCAGTTTGCCGTCGACGACGATGCCGGGGGTCACGCCCATCGCCCGGCCCCAGTCGGTCATGTGCTCGTACTTGTAGTCGACCACGTCGGGGTTCTGGAACGCGCCCCAGCAGCCGAGCAGCACGCGCCGGCGGCCCACCTCCTCGTACCCGGGCAGGGCCTCGTAGAAGAAGTCGAAGACGTCGTCGTTGAACGCGACGGACTTCTTGACGAAGTCGAGCACCTCGATCAGGCGGGAGAGGTAGTCGGAGAACAGGGTCGGGGAGGGCATGGTGCCGACGCCGCCGGGATAGAGCGTGGAGGGGTGCACGTGGCGTCCCTCCATCAGGCAGAACATCTCCCGGGTGGTGCGGCTGACCTTGAGCGCCTCCCGGTAGATCTCGCCCTCGAAGGGGTTGAAGGCGCGCATGATGTCGGCGATGGTGCGGTAGCCGTGCACGCCGGCGTGCGGGGACTGGGTGTTCTCGGCCCGGGCCAGCACGCTCGGGTTGGTGTCCTTGACCATCGCCTCGCAGTAGTCGGCGAAGACCAGGTTGTCCTGGAAGATGGTGTGGTCGAAGATGTACTCGGCCGCCTCGCCGAGGTTGATGATGTTCTCGGCCAGCGGCGGGTTCTTGATCCCGTAGGCCATGTTCTGCGCGTAGATCGAGCAGGTGGTGTGATTGTCGCCGCAGATCCCGCAGATCCGGCTGGTGATGAAGCCGGCGTCGCGCGGGTCCTTGCCCTTCATGAACACCGAGTAGCCGCGGAAGATCGAGGACGTGCTGTGGCACTCGGCGACCCGCCGGTTGGCGAAATCGATCTTCGTGTAGATGCCGAGGTTGCCCACGATCCGGGTGATCGGGTCCCAGGACATCTCCACGAGCTCACCCGGAGCGGCCTCCGGGCTCGCCTGACCGGTCATGGTCATGTCGTCTCCTTGCTGTGCGGTTCCGCGGGGCGGGTGGGGCCGGTCTGGTGCGCCGGGCGCGGACGCCAGCGCGGGTCGTAGCCGCTGGTGAGGGCGTCGTGGTTGTGCCGCCACTTGGGTTCGGCGTTCACGGTGCGGTTGGTGATGCCGCGCATCCGGCGGATGAAGGCGCCGTAGGGGCGCACCACCGCGGAGGAGAGGCTGCCGCCGGGGGGCTGGTCCATGAACGGCATGAACTTGTCCGGGAAGCCGGGCATGGTGCAGCCGATGCAGATGCCGCCGACGTTGGGGCAGCCGCCGATGCCGTTCATCCAACCGCGCTTGGGCACGTTGCAGTTGACCACCGGGCCCCAGCAGCCGGTCTTGACCAGGCACTTGGGCGAGTTGTAGTCCTTGCCGAAGTCGCCCTGCTCGTAGTAGCCGGCCCGGTCGCAGCCCTCGTGCACGGTGCGGCCGAAGATCCACTGCGGGCGCAGCTGGGCGTCGAGCGGGGGCGGGGGCGCGGAGCCGGCCGCGTGGTAGAGCGCCCACAGGAGCGTCTCCATGAAGTTCTCCGGCTGCACCGGGCATCCGGGCACGTTGATGATGGGCAGCGATCCGGCCGAGCGGAAGTCCCAGCCGAGGTAGTCGGCCAGGCCCATCGAGCCGGTCGGGTTCCCGGCCATCGCGTGGATGCCGCCGTAGGCCGCGCAGGTGCCGGCCGTGACCACGGCCCAGGCCTTGGGCGCGAGCCGGTCGATCCACCAGTTGATGGTGAGCGGCTCGCCGGTCTGCTCGTCGTTGCCGAAGGAGGTCCAGTATCCGTCCCCGTTGATCTGCTCGTTCGGGATGGAGCCCTCGATGACCAGGATGAACGGGCCGAGCTCGCCGCGGGCGGCGGCGCGGAAGGGGGCGAGGTAGGGCTCGCCGCCGAGGGAGGGGTCGAGCACCTTGTTGTGCAGGTGCACCTTGGGCAGGCCGGGGATCAGGCCGCTGATGATGTCCTCGATGGCGGGCTGGGACGAGGCGGTGATCGAGACGGTGTCGCCGTCGCAGCTCATCCCCTCGGAGATCCACAGGACGTGTACTTCCTCCACGCCGCGCTGGCGCGGCTTGCGCCTTTGTGATGCCTCGGTGGCGGTCATCGCCGCGTTCCTCCCTGCTCGGTGGCTGTAAGTTCAGAATCTAATATGTGCCTGTTTATACATCAGGGCGACCGGAGGCGGCCGGAACGGCGGCGTGGGCGTGTTCGGCAGGGGTGTGTTGGGCGGGGGCGTGTTGGGCAGGGGCGTGATCGGCGGAGGCGGTCTCGAGGGCGTCGGCGGGGACGGCGGTGTCGGAGACGTCGGCGTATTCGGCCTCGTCGTCCACGGCGTAGGGGTCGTCGTCGGCGGCGGTGCCCCCGCTCCCGAGCAGGTCGAGGAGTTCGAGCACCGCGTCCGCGGCCGGGTCGAGGGCGGCGGCGACGGGGGCGGACAGGCCCATCTCCTCGTCCAGCCGGGCCGGGCGGACCCCGACCAGGTAGACCCGTTCGACCGGGCCGGGGCCGAGGCCGCCGAGGGTGCGCAACAGGTTCAGCACCGTCGCGGGGTCCATGCCGTGGGCGTCGGGGGCGGCGGGCGGCGGGATGATGGCGGACGGGACGTCAGGCGGCAGGTCGGCCGGTGACGGCAGGTCGGAGGACGGCGCGTAGGCGTCGTCGGAGTCCGCGGCCCCGGGGTGCAGCTCGAGTACGACGACGGTGCCGGGCGGCTCGTCGACGGGGACCGCGTCGATGAGGATCAGGGTGCTGAAGTCGCCGTCGAGCAGGTCGTAGGCCAGGTGCAGGCCGCGGATGCCGTAGTCGGCGACGACGGTGCCCGGCGGCAGCTCGCGCTCGGCGAGGCGGTGCGCGACCTCCACGCCGAAGCCGTCGTCGCCGAGGAACAGGTTGCCGACCCCGGCGACGAGCACCGAGCCAGGGCCGTACCCGGCCGGCCTCGTCCCGGTCGGCATCGGCGCGCTCACCGAGCTGCCTCCGGCTCGCCGTCGAGGGTGGTCAGTTCCTCCGGCGTGAAGTGGTAGTGGCGCCCGTGCAGGTCGGCGCCGGGGTCGTCCTCGATGCTGACGGCGACGTAGCAGGAGCCGTCGATGTCGGTCAGCACGGCCTCGACCCGCGCGGTGCGTCCGACCAGGAACATGTCGTGCACGTCGGTGCCGTGGCGGCGCGGGTTCAGCCGCACCCGGCTGCCGCGGCGGACCGCGACGCCGTCGACCAGGACGCGGTCGGTGGCGGGGTTGATCGCCTCGTCGGCACCCGGTTCCCACCAGCGCTCGGCCGGAACCCGGTTCTGCACCACCGCGGCCGCGTCGGCGCAGGGCTCGTCGGCCCAGTGCTGGTCGGCCCAGTGCTCCTCGGCCCAGTGCTCCTCGTTCGGGGGCCGCTGCGCCGCGGCGCGCGGCGCGGACGCGGGCGCCGGGCCGCGGCCGCGGATCACCCCGTGCAGCCGGCCGAGCACCGCGGGCGGAAGGGTCTCGACGCGGTCGATGATCTGGGCGGCGCGCGGGTCGGTGGCCCGGGCCTCGCGCTTCTCCGCGTCGGTGAGGGTCAGCGTGCGCAGCGAGAGGATCTCGTCGATCTCGGTCGCGTCGAACAGGTCGCCGGGGCTCTCCGGGCTCACCCGCGGGTGATCCTCCATCAGGATCGGCGAGGAGAGCACCGTCTCGCACTCCTCCGGGGCGCCCGCGAGCACCGGGAACGTGTGGATGTTGCGGCAGGCCTTCGCGGCGGCCGCGGCCCACTCGGGCGGGTCGAGCAGGGAGACGAACCGGCCGCCGTCGATGTTCAGCAGGCTGTGCGTCGCGATCAGCGAGGCGCCGAGCGCCTGCGGACGCGGCGCGCCGAGGGCCGGGGACTCGGCGGCGTTGTACACCTCGAGCCGCAGCCGCAGCAGGGACGGCGCCTCGGCCACCGGCGTCGCGGACAGCTTCGCGACCGCGCGCAGCGGCTGACGGGTGCGCACGACCCGGCCGGCGTCGCCGAGCTGCTCGATCTCCTCGGCGCCCGGCACCTTGAACTCGCACCGCAGCGGCGCGTCACGGATCTTCGAGAGCTGAGCCACGAGCTCGTGTTCCTGCGGCACGGCCTCGTCGAAGGTCAGGTGGCGCTGGTCCTCGACGGTGAGGGCGTCGACGGGCACGTAGTCGTTCCCGGTGCGCTGCTGCACCTCGCGGTGCTGCATCTGCAGGAACCTGACGCAGACGGTGAGCATCGCGGCCTCGGGCACGGGCGCCTCAAGCAGGCACTCGGTCTGCTGGCGCCACGCGTCGGCGGACCCGGCCACGCTGGTGTCCTCGGCCACGCTCGGCGCCAGCCAGGGCCGGGGCACCAGGACGCCGAACTGCCAGCGCATCCGGTTCTTGGCGGAGGAACGGCGGTAGGGGTAGAGCAGGTAGCCCTCGTAGAGCACGGCGTCGGCGACGGCGCAGACCCCGGCGAACATGTCGGGGGCCGGATCCGGCTGGGCGGAGCCCGACGGCTCGAATCCGGGCCCGGGCTCGGGTGCGCGGGCGATCACGAGGCCGGGCTTTCGGCGGAGGCGGTGGGGGCGGGCAGCGAGAACGCGACGCCCGCACCGGTCCCGGGGGCCGCGGCGTTCTCGGCGATCTCCATGATCTCAGTGATCAGAGAAGCACCCGTCGCGGCGGCGGACGCCGCGGCGGCCAGCACCTGGGAGCGCTCCTCGAGCCAGGCGTACCAGGCCTCGAGGCCCTGGCCGCGGGTGGCGGAGACCTCCAGGATCTCGGCGTCCGGATTGACCTGCCGCACCCGGGCGTGGAAGCCGATCGGGTCGAAGTCCACGTACGGCAGCAGGTCGGTCTTGTTGAGCAGCACCAGGTCGGCCGTGCCGAACATGTGCGGGTACTTCAGCGGCTTGTCCACGCCCTCGGTCACCGACATGACCACGGCGCGGTGGTCCTCGCCGAGGTCGAACAGGGCCGGGCAGACCAGGTTGCCGACGTTCTCCACGAACACCAGCGAGCCGCGCGCGGGAGCGAGTTCGCGCAGCGCGTCGCGCACCATGCGGGCGTCGAGGTGGCAGCCGGCACCGGTGTTGACCTGCACGGCCGGGCAGCCGGCGGCACGGATGCGCTCAGCGTCGAAGGGGGTGGCCTGATCGCCCTCGATGACGCAGATGCGCCGGTCCTCGCACAGGTCGGCGACGGCGCGCTCGAGCAGCGTGGTCTTGCCGGAGCCGGGCGAGCTCATCAGGTTCACCAGCACGATGCCGCTGCGGCGCAGCCAGGCCCGGTTCTCGTCGGCGAGGCGCTGGTTCTTGTCCAGCACCCGGCGTTCCAGGTCCTCGGTGCGCCCGGTGGCGTACCCGGCCGGATGGGGATGTGGGAGCGCGGCGGCGCCCGCGCCCGGCCCGCTCCCCTCCCCCG
>NZ_JAGSOG010000354.1 GCF_018139695.1 Actinospica durhamensis
GCCCCGGCCCCGCTGCCGGTCTCCCCGATCCCGTCGGCCGCGCCTGTCGCGCCTGTCGCGCCTGTCGCGCCCGTCGCAGAGGGCTGAGCCGCCGTACCCGAGACCCCGTAGCGACCGAGGAGCCGCCGTGACTTCGCCGCAAGACCCGCGCGCCGAGCGGGATGCCGGCCTGCTGACCCAGGCCGCGGGCGCGTGGACCTACGCCTGGACCGGGGTGCGCATCGACGCCGCCGCCGATCTGACCGAGGCCGAGCAGTTCCGCAGCCTGAACCAGGACGAACGGCTGGACATGGTCGCGGCGGCCGACCGCGCCTGGGTCGGCGGCCTGTGGGAGCAGGCCCACCTCGAGCGCTACGACCTGCGCTACCTGAGCGACCCGGCCACCGGACGGATCGGCTGCACCGTCCTCGGCCGGGTCGCGGCGGTCGGCGGCGAGGCCGCGCTGCCGGCCGCGCTCGGGCTGCGCCGCCACCTTGCCAGAACCCTGCCCCAACACGTGCACGCGGTCGAACTCACCGACGCGGCGCAGGTCGGTGCGGCGCTGAGCCCGTTCGCACCGCACCCGCGCGGCGTGGTCGAGATCCGCAAGCGGATCTGGTCCGGCATACCGCAGCGCCCGGACGCGAACATGCCGTACTACTTCATGATCCAGCCCTTCACCGTCACGCCCGCGTCCTGGGAGCCGGTGCTGCGCGCGCTGGCCGCCCAGCCCGCCCCGGTGCTGCTCTCGGTCGGCCTGATCCCGGCCGAGACCGGCCAGGACGCGATCAACGCGTTCCACCAGCTGGCCACCGTCTACGACCGGCTCGCCTCGGCCGGCGAGATCCCGGAGAACATCTTCACCGCGCGGATGCAGCTGACCGCGGACGCCTTCGCCGTGGACGCGCACGAGGTCTTCGCCGACGCGGCCCGCCGCTACGCCGGACGGGTATTCAAGCTACGCATCACCCTGGCCAGCCCGGCGCCGATCCCGGACGGCCTGGGCGAGTTGGTCGGCCGCGCCATCTCCCCGTCCACCACGGCCGGGTCCTCGGGCCACGGCGGCGGCGTGCTCGCGGAGAGCTTTTCTGGGCCCGCCTACCGGATGGTGCGCCCGGCGGACGAGCAGGAGCTGGCCGCCGCCTGGCACAACGTGGCCGCGATCGAGCACCTGCGCTGGGATCGGGACTACTACCGGGACCAGCCCACCGCCCCGCAGCCGCTGTTGCGCAGCCTGTGCGAGCTGGTCGACCCGGGCGAGGCGGTCGCCGCGCTGCGCCTGCCCGCCGCGATCACCGGCGCGCTGCCCGGCATCGCGGTACGACGACCGGCCGCGGCCGGACTGATCGAGTACGAGTTCGGCGACGGCCACGTGGCGCTGGGCGAGCAGCTGAGCGAGGGGCGCGCGGCCGGGCGGCTGGGCATCGCGGTGGAGGACCTGACCCGGCACGCGCTGTTCGTCGGCGCCCCCGGCTCCGGGAAGACCAACTCCACCCTGGCGTTCTGCGAGCAGCTGTGGCGCGAGCACCGGATCCCGTTCCTGGTGATCGAGCCGGTCAACGCGGAACTCGACGACTACCGCTGGCTGGCCACCCGGCCCGGCTTCGAGGACCTGCTGGTGCTCACGGTCGGGGACGAGCGGACCGCGCCGCTGCGGCTCAACCCGTTCGAGGCGCCGCCCGGGGTGAGCGTGCAGGCGCACATGGGCGGCCTGAAGTCCTGCTTCGACGCGGCCTTCGGCCTGTGGGACCCGCTCCCGGCCATCTATGACAGGGCACTGCTCGCGCTCTACCGCAGCCGCGGCATCGTGCCGTCCGAACGCTCCTCCGCGCGGTACGCAGGCCGCTGGCCGCGGCTGGCCGAGTTCAGCGACTGCCTGGCCGAGGAGGTGGCCAAGCTCGGCTACCAGGGCGAGGTGCGCGCCAACATCGAGGCCGCCGCGCAGCTGCGGGCGCAGAGCCTGGCCTACGGGGCCTGCGCCGCGACGCTGGACTGCGCGAGCTCCTTCCCGGTCGCCGCGCTGCTGGACCGGCCGGTGGTGGTGGAGCTGGCCGCGCTCGGCGACAACGAGCGTGAGCAGACCCTGGTCACGGCCCTGCTGCTGTCGGCGTTGACCGAGTACTACAAGGCGAACCGCGAGCCGGCCTCGGGAACGCGGCACGTGATGGTGATCGAGGAGGCGCACCGGCTGCTCGGGCGTCCGGCCGGCGCGTCGTCGGGCGGCAAGGACGGGGACGCGCAGGCGGCCGCGGCCGCGCGGTTCGCCAACACGCTGGCCGAGAACCGCAAGTACGGCGAGGGCGTGGTGGTGGTGGAACAGGTGCCCGGCAAGCTGATCGAGGACGCGTACAAGAACTCGAACCTGAAGGTGATGCACCGGCTGCCGGCCGAGGACGACCGCAAGACCATCGGCGCCACCATGCGCTTCAACCCCGACCAGGAGCGCCAGGCCGCCGCGCTCGCCCCGTTCTCCGGCTACGTCTACCACGACCGGCTCGACCGTCCGGTGCTGGTGCAGGTGCCCGACGTGCGCGGCGAGGCGGCGCGGGCCGAGGGCCTGCGCCGTGCCCCGCTGGCCGGCGCCCCGGCGCTGCGGGCACGGTTCGAGCGCTTCATCCAGGAGATCCCGGACGCGGACGCGGCGCTCACGACGTTCCCCGACTGCACCGGCTGCGCGCACCGCTGCTTCTACCGCGGCAACGCCGAGCCGGTCGCCACCGCGTCGGCGGCCGAGGAACTGGACCGCAGAGTCACCGAGTTCCGCACGCTGCCCAAGGCGGAGCGCAAGGACTGGTGGGCGCAGACCCTCGGCTGGCTCGGCCGCGCGGCCGCCGACACCGCCCCGGCCGAACTGCCGGATGTGCTGGAACCGGACAGCGAGCGGCTGGCCGATTACGAGGCCTGCGTCGTCGTGCACCTCGGCCGCCGACTGGAGTGGACGCACACGGCGGCCTGGGCCCAGCAGGTGCGCGAGCGTTGGCCGGAGTTCGCGCAGGCGCAGCGCGCCGCGGGCGCTGCGGCGGCGCACGAGGCGGAGCCGGACTTCAGCGATGAGTGAGATGGGCGACAAGACCGCGGCAGAGGTCCCGAAAGCCCCCAAGCCCGCCGCCGAGAGCGCACCGAAGACGGATCAGAAGAACGTGGACTTCGATCCGAACGCGTCGAATGCGAAGCCCGAGACACCGAACCCGGCGAAGCAGGAAACGCCGAACCCGGCGAAGCAGGAAACGCCGAACCCGGCGAAGCAGGAGACACCGAACCCGGCGAATCAGGAGACACCGAACCCGGCGAAGACGGAGACGCCGGAAAGCAAACAGAACCCTGTCAAACAGGAAATCGTGGAACCGGCCGCGAAACCGGAGACGGAGCAGAAGTCGGACGCCGTCCCCGCGCCGCGCCGGCCCGAGAAGGACAACGCCCACTTCAACCCGAACCCGGAGCCCGCGAACCGCATCGAGCCCGCCGACCGCACCGAGTCCGCCCCGGTAATCGACCGCCATCCCGGCCTGCCCGAGCACGCCGGGGACGTACTGATCAACCGCGAGAAGATCGCGGCCATGTCCGAGTCCGAACGGGCACAGTTCGACCAGGTCATGGCCAAGGTCGCGGACGAGAACGGGCGGGGACTGGACACGCCGCCGCCGCGTGACCCGAACGCGCGGCCGGACGGGGACAAGGACAATCCGCCCGATCCCGCACGCGATCCGAATCTCAAGCTGAACTATCCGGAGCCCGACGGCGCGCTCAATGGTGAGGTGAGCCCGGGCGTGATATCGAAGGGCCAGCTCGTCGACCGGTACGGGGACGGCTCGGGCACGTACGTCGCCCCGGCCGGCACCGACTTCGGCGCGCGCTCGATGCCCCCGGAAGCCCAAGCCGGCGAATACAAGGTCATGCGTGCGACCGAGGACATTCCGACGAAGCAGTCGGTCTGTACGCCGTATTTCGGTCAGGAGGGCCTCGGCGTGCAGCACAAACTGCCGACCTCCGTCGACAGTCTGGTTGTGGGTGGCAAACTGGAAGAACTGTATAACCGTAAGGAGCTACTTTGACCAAAGCGGAGCTCGCCGCCGCCCTTGCCGCGGCTGGCGTGCGTCCGGCCGCCTACTCGCTCGACGGCGGCCTGCCGAGTGAGCGTTTGTGCCTGGAGGAACGCCCGGACAGCTGGGCCGTGTACTACTCCGAGCGCGGCGAGCGCACCGGAGAGACGCTGTACCCGACCGAGGCGGAAGCCTGCGATGCCTTCTACGCGCAGATCATGCGCAGCCCCAGCACGAACCCCGAAATTCCGCCCGACCCCGTGTACGACTGGATGCGCGATCCGCGCAATCAGATCCCGGGCGGGGCGGCCCGCAGGCCCGGCACGGCGCCGGACGGCGGTGGCGATCAGGAGGCCGGCTGAGCGTCCAGGAACCGGTGGAGGGACGCGGTCATACTCGCCACGAAGGAGTCACGGGTCTGATCGGAGACCAGCTCCAGTGACAGGTACGGGTTGAGGTCCTCGAGCTCGACGAGAAGCAGTTCGCCGTCTCGGGTGCGACAGGCGTCGACCCGCTGGATGCCGTGGTCCAGGGTGTTCCAGTCGATGAAGTGCCGCGCGAAGGCGAGGTCGGCGTCAGTGGGCTGGTAGGGCTTGAGCACCCAGCGCCGCTCGGGATCGGGGGCGTAGAGGGCGTACTGGAAGGCGTCGTCGACGAAGTAGAAGGACACTTCGTAGCGGAAGTCGATGCGCGGCTGGACCAGGATGTCGCCGTAAGCGAGACCCGCCAGCTGCTCCCGCGGCACGAAGACCAGGCCTATGGAGTCCGCGCCCACCTTCGGCTTGACCGCGTACTGATCCACCTCGGGCAGCAGGTGCAGGTCCTCGAGCCGGTCGATGGTGGGGATGACCGGGTGCCGGTCGGCGGACAGGTCCAGCAGGTACTGCTTGCCCGCCATGTCGCCGCGGCCGGACAGCGGGTTGTACACCCGGGTGCCGCGCGCGGCGGCCTGCCTGCGGAAGGCGTCATACTCGCTCTGGTAGTGCAGCACCGGCCCGCTGTTGCGGACCACGACCGCGTCGAAGCCGTCCATCAACGCGGCAGCGTCCAGCGGGTGGCACAGCGCGATGTCGAAGGCCTCGCGCAGCCGGGAAGTCAGGAAGATGTCCTCGTCGCAGTAGCGCCGCCCCTGAGCCGGATAGGCGAGGTCGGTCACGAACAGCACCCTACGGCGATCCATCGGGCATCTCCTCAGCTTGTCCTTCGATCTGATGTCTCTGTCTGCATGTTAGGGCCTGCACCTTTCCGGCCATGCGGGAGGCTCGCGCCGGTCAGGGTGGTCGCGGTGTGCACGATGCTGGCGATGGCGGCTTCGGGCTCGAGCCGGTAGAGATCGATGAGGCTGAACAGCGCCTCGGCGCTGACCACGACGGCCAGATCCCGCTTGAGCTGGGCCAGCGCGGCGGGGTCGATCGGCTCGTGGTCCGTGAGTGGGGCGAGCGCGTGATCGATCAAGCCGAAGCGCAGCCCGGGCCGGGCGATGGCCTCGCCCGGGCGCGCGATCGTGGCCGCGATCATGGCGCGCACCACCCCCTGCCGGGCCAGGACGTGGCGCAGCAGGAACTCCGTGGCCACGGCGATGCGCTCGACCGGATCGGTGGAGTCGGCCACCGGTCTGAGCGCTTCCTCGGGCGTGGGCAGCTGGCCGGTGATCGCCTCGCTCAGCAGGCTCGCCAGATCGGGGAAGTAGCGGTACGCCGTCGCCTCGGACACCAGCGCCGCCTTGGCCACCTCCGGCATCGTCACCTCACGACCGGTCCGGCTCAGCTCGGCCGCCGCCTCCACAATGGCGGTGCGCGTGCGCAGCTTCTGGTTGACCCGGCCGGTCATCGGTACCTCCTGTAGCTCGATGGGCCTGAATCCTATGCTGGTCCACCACCCCGGCGACCGGATTCGGCGCCGCCCGTCCTGCCCGATCCCCGCGCTGCCCAGCCCCGCGCTGCTCAGCCTTGCTCGTCCGGCTTGACCACCTGGTCGACGAAGTCGGAGATCGCCGCCAGGGTGGCCCCGGTCTGCTCGAGCTGCGGGAAGTGCCCGGCCTCCGGGATCGGCGCGAAGCGGCCGTGGGGGAACGCGCGCGCGAAGCCGCGGCCGTAGCCGAGGGGCGCGACGCCGTCCTGCTCGCCCCACACGACGAGCACGGGCAGGCTCACCCGGTGCAGCCGGGCCCGCAGCTTCGGGTCGAAGACGAAGTGTTCGCCCCCGTACACCGCGAGCGTGCGCTGGTTGGCCGCCGCGGCCGCGCGCTGCTCGTCGCTGAACGTGGAGAAGTCCGGCCGGAACGCCGCGTTCGCGAACGAGAGCTTGCCGAGGTCGGCCGGGTCGAGCGTGCGCACGTCCACGACCCGGTTCTCCTGCTTGTAGGCGTGGATGCCGACGGCGTTGACCAGCACGAGGGAGCCGATGCGCCGGTGGTTGTCGCGCAGCGCCATCTCCGAGGCGATCCACCCGCCGACGGAGTTGCCCACCACCATGACCCCGGTCAGGTCGAGCGCGTCGAGCAGGTCCAGGTAGGCCGTGGCCAGGTCGGCCACCGAGTCGAAGCCGTCCGGGCGCGCGGTGCCGTCGAATCCCGGATGGATGGGCGTGATGACGTACACGTGCTCGGACAACGCCGCCGAGAATCCCGCCACGGTACGCGGACCCGAGCCGGCGTGCAGCACCAGGACGGCGGTGCCCTCGGTGTTCTCGCCGAATTCCTGGATCGTCAGCGGCAGGCCGCCGGGCAGTTCGATCGTCCGTGACTTCGCGGCGGGTGTGGCGGGTGTGGCGGTGAACGCAGGTGCGGTGGGCGTGGTGGTGGGCTTGGGGGAGCCGGTGGTGGTCATGGTGGAGCCCTTCTCGCAGACTTCATAAGAGCTGACTCTCATGACGATAGTCCGCCCGTGGCACTTCGTGCAAGTCCACTCTCATGACGGTATGTAGCTCGCACTTACGCCTCACCGCCTGCGCCGAGCTGCTCTGGCCGCCCTGCCCGACTTCGCCGACCTCTTGGCCCTCTGCTCAGCGGCGTTACGGGCCGACTGATTGCGTTGGGCCAGCAGATCGCTCAGCCACCCGGCCGTTCGGTACCCGGCCGCCCGTCGGCCGCGGAAGCCGGCGGACCGGTTTTGATCACGGCGCGCCGATCGGTCTGATGATCAACTAATGTGTTGCCCCGTCAGCCACGCGGTTAACACGAAGAGGTGCGGGCCTTGACCACGGCAACGCAGAAGACGGGTTTCGACCAGGCGGAGCGGCTCAAATGGGCCGGGCGTGCCTCCGCTTACGACGGAGGCCTCGCCCGCCTCTGTGCGTACACCGTCCCCTTCGCGCTCGACGCCGCCGAGGTGAGCGCGAACACCCGCGTTCTGGACGTCGGCACCGGGACCGGCGCAGTGGCTGCTGCCACCCTGGCCCGCGGCGCCCGCGGCGCCCGCGTCACCGCGCTCGACGCGGACGAAGGCATGCTCGAACT
>NZ_JAGSOG010000355.1 GCF_018139695.1 Actinospica durhamensis
GCTCCGGGGACGGTGGGGGCGAGGTGGCGGGTGTAGCGGATGCCGGCCTCGCGCAGCGCGGAGCGGTAGCCGTGCAGGCGCTTGACCGCGGTGGCGTGGGCCGGATCCTCCTGCCGGCCGATCACGCCGATGCGCCGATAGCCCTGCTCCAGCAGGTGCGCGGTCATCCGGTAGGAGGCCTCGACGTTGTCGAACAGCACGTGGTCGTCGCCCGGGTAGTCGCGTTCGCCGAGCAGCACCACCGGCAGGCCGCGGGTGCGCGAGGCGAGCTTGGCCGGGCCGATGCCGAGCGGGGAGAGGATGACGCCCTCGATCATCGGGTCGTACAGGCCCTCGGCGGCGGCGAGTTCGAGCTCGGAGTCACCCCCGGTCTCCTCGATCAGCAGGGTGAATCCGGCCTCGCGGGCCGCGGTGATCATGGCCGCGGACAGCTCGGCGAAGTACGGGTTGCGCAGGTCGGGCACGGCCAGCGCGATCACGTCGGAGTGCCCGGTGCGCAGCCGCCGCGCGGAGAGGTTGGGGCGGTAGTTGAGCTCCTCGATCGCCGCGTAGATGCGGGCGGCGGTCGCCGCCGAGGCCTTCGCGGTGACGCCGCGCAGCACGTTCGAGACCGTCTTGATCGACACCCCGGCGCGCTCGGCCACATCGTGCAGCGTGGGCTCACCCATGATCCTCCTCGTGTTTCCCCGTCGTCGAAACGACCGGCACCACGTGCCCGTCGCGTCCGGATTGTACCCGCCGCACCAGGCCGCCGGGCCAGGCCCCGCCGCCGCCCTTCGTAGGGCCTTGTCGTACGCCGCGGACGTCGGGACTTGACGAAGCGCTCTTGACGCGCCAGGGTACGGCAGGTACAACGTAGGAACCAATTCCGAGGGGCGGCCCGTCCGGGCCCTGACGTCTCGATGCGAGGAACCACATGACTGAGCACGACGCCGCGATCGTGGCGCTCGACCGTGAGCACCACCGCGGCGTGGTGGACCGCCGGCTGTTCGGCTCGTTCGTCGAGCACATGGGCCGCTGCGTGTACACCGGAATCTACGAACCCGGCCATCCGAGTGCCGACGCCGAGGGCTTCCGCGGCGACGTCTCCGCCCTGGTGCGCGAGCTCGGCGTGACGCTGGTGCGCTACCCCGGCGGCAACTTCGTCTCCGGATACGACTGGCGCGACGGGATCGGGTCGCGCGAGCAGCGCCCGCGCCGCCTCGACCTGGCCTGGCGCTCGATCGAGACCAACCAGGTCGGCACGGACGAGTTCATGTCCTGGGCCAGGGCCCGGGGCGTGGAGCCGATGCTGGCGGTCAACCTCGGTACCGCCGGGGTGCTCGACGCCGCGGCGCTGGTCGAGTACTGCAACGTGCCGGAGGGCACCGAGTGGTCCGAGCGGCGCCGGCGCAACGGCGCGGACAAGCCGCACGAGGTGAAGCTGTGGTGCCTCGGCAACGAGATGGACGGACCCTGGCAGACCGGACACACCACGGCCGAGCAGTACGGCGCGCTCGCGGCCGAGGCGGCGAAGGCGATGCGCCTGGTGGACCCGGAGATCGAGCTCGTCGCCTGCGGCAGCTCTTCTCATGAGATGCCCACATTCGGATATTGGGAGTCGAGTGTCCTAGAGTTGGCCGGCGACTACGTCGACTACATCTCGATGCACGCGTACTACGAGGAGCACGACGGGGACCGGGCGAGTTTCCTGGCCTCCGGCGCCTCGATGGACGACTTCATCGAGGGGGTGATCGCCACCGCCGACGCGGTCGGGGTACGGCGCCGCCGGACCAAGCGGATCAACATCTCCTTCGACGAGTGGAACGTGTGGTACCAGAGCCGCTATCCGGGCAGTGAGGCGATGCCGATCGACATCGCCGGGCCCCGGATCGAGGATCAGTACTCGACCCTGGACGCGGTCGTGGTCGGCGACCTGCTCTCGAGCCTGATCAACCACGCCGACCGGGTCAAGATCGGCGCGCTGGCCCAGCTGGTGAACGTGATCGCGCCGATCATGACCGAGCCGGGCGGCGCGATCTGGCGCCAGCCCACCTTCCACACCTTCGCGGCCGTGGCCGCCGCGGCCCGGGGCAACAGCCTGGTCACCCGGGTCACCGCCCCCGGATTCGGCACCCGCCGCTACGGCGAGGTCCCGGCCGTGGCCGCCTCCGCCACCCATGACCCCGCGACCGGCGACGTCGCGGTGTTCCTGACCAACCGGGCGGAGCACGCCGTCACCGTCGAGGTTCGCCACCCCGGCTTCGACGGCTGGAGCACCGTCTCCGCCCTGCACCTTTCCGCCGACGATCGCGGTCCGCGCGAGCGCGACACCGCGGCGGACGTCCGGCTCACTCCGCTGGCCACCTCGGCCTCGGACGACGGACGCGGCACCACGCTCACCCTGCCCCCGCACAGCTGGACCGCCGTACGCGCGGCGTCCACGAGCACTGACTGAACGTCAACCGGTACCTCAAGGGAACGTCAAAGGACCAGGTCAAAGGAGACCACGATGCCTGTGAACGAGATATCCGCCCGCGCGATCTCGCGGCGCAACATGATCAAGATGCTCGGTGTCGGCGCGGTCGCGGGTGCGGGACTGACCGCATGCGCCCCGGGCGGATCGAGCACCACCAAGTCCCTCGGCTCGGCGAGCCCGAGCGCGGCCAGGGGCGAGGCCACGCTCTGGTTCGACGACGACGACGTGCTCAAGGTCTTCAAGACCATCGTGCCGTCGTTCAACCAGAAGTACCCGAACGTGAAGATGAACCTGGTCGGCGTGGACGTGAGCACCAAGCTCGCCCCCACCCTGATCTCCGGCACGGGCGTGCCGGACGGCTCCTACACCGGCGACGGCGGGGCGCTGGCGCAGGCCGACCAGCTCTACGACCTGACCTCGCTGATGAAGCCGTACACGAGCGACACCGTGCAGTACAAGCTGGACGTCAACACCGTCAACGGCAAGCTGGTCGGCATCCCGTGGGACACCGACCCGGGCCTGTGCTTCTACCGCGAGGACATCCTGTCCGCCTCCGGGGTGGACCCGACCCAGCTCACCTCCTACGACGCACTGCTGGACGCGGCCCGCTCGGTCAAGGCCAAGTACCCGAACTCCAAGCCGATCCCGCTCGAGCAGGACCCGGCCCTGGGCATGCAGTGGCTGCTGATGCTGGTCAATCAGCAGCAGGGCAGCGGCCTGACCGACGCGAACGGCAAGCTCACCATCGACACCGACGCCTTCCGCACGGCCCTGACCTGGATCAAGCAGATCGTGGACGAGGGCCTCGGCACCCGCTGCAAGTTCGCCAGCACCTCGCAGATCGCCGAGGCGGACAACGGCACCATCAGCATCGTGCCGTGGGCGATCTGGTTCAACTTCCTGGTGCAGAGCGCGCTGACCAAGAGCGCCGGGCACTGGCGGGTGCAGCAGCTGCCGGCCTGGACTGCCGGCGGCGCCCGCTCCGGCGTCATGGGCGGCAGCTCCTTCATCATCCCGGTGAAGGCGGCGCAGCCGGATCTGGCCTGGCTCTTCTACGAGCACGCGCTCTACAGCGCGGAGGGCATCAAGCAGGACTTCGGGCCGAACACGATCTACCCCGACGGGCTCAACACGGCGCTGCCGTCGGTCAAGAGCGCGCTCGAGGGCGCGTCGCTGTTCAACGACCTGCCGCAGCTGGGCAACACCTCGCTGTGGGACGTGGCGGCCAAGTCCTCGCTCGCCATCCCGCCCGGCTATCACATCCCGACCTGGTTCGACCAGGCCGGCACCAATTACCTCGGCCCGAACCTCCAGCTCTTGATGGACGGCAAGATGTCGGTGGACGATGTGATCTCGAAGTCGGCGTCGGACATCACGACCAACCTCGTCGACCGTTCCTAGACCGAGGAAAGCATGTCGCAGATCGTATGGAAGACCTCGGCTCCGCGGACCGGTCAGCCGGTCCGCGGGGCCCGCGGTCCCGAGGCCGCGCCGGGCCGGAACCGGCGCAGGCTGCCCCGGGACTGGTGGTACGGATACCTGTTCATCGCGCCGTTCTTCGTGATCTTCATCGCGTTCAGCGCGTACCCGATGATCTACGCCCTCGAGCTCAGCTTCAGCGACTGGCACGGTGGCGGGCAGCTGAACTGGGTGGGCTTCGGCAACTACACCTACCTGCTCAAGAACCCGCAGTTCTGGTCCTCGCTCGGCAACTCCGGGATCCTGTGGCTGCTCATCGTCCCGGCGCAGACCCTGCTCGCGGTGGGCGCGGCCAGCCTGCTCACCCGCTCGAAGATGCGCTTCACCAAGTCGCTGCGCACGGTCGTGATCGTCCCCTACGTCACGCCGCTGGCCGCGATGGCCCAGGCGTTCATCCTCATCTTCGACAAGAACTACGGCGTGCTCAACGCCATCCTGCACTTCTTCCATCTGCCCGAGGTCGGCTGGCTGACCACGACCACCTGGTCAAAGCCCTCGATCGCCGTCTTCGTGCTCTGGAAGACCAGCGGCTTCGCGCTGATCATCATGCTGGCCGCGGTGCAGTCCATCCCCGAGCACCTCTACGAGGCGGCCTCGCTCGACGGCGCCGGGGCGGTGCGGACCTTCTTCTCGATCACCGTTCCCATGGTGCGCAGGCAGATCGGCTTCTTCCTGGTGATCTCCACGCTCGGGATCTCGCAGATGTTCCTCGAGCCCTACGTCCTGACCCAGGGCGGCCCGTACAACAGCAGCACGACCTCCGGGCTCTATCTCTACCAGCACATCGAGGACTCCGACCTCGGCACGGGTGCGGCGAACTCCTTCCTGCTCGTCATCCTGGTGTTCCTGCTGTCGCTGATCGCCGTACGGGTGCTGCGTTCGAAGGAGGACATGTGACCACCGAGACCACGACCGCCACGGCGGTCCGTCCGCCCGCCGCCGCGGCCCGCGGCCGCAGGACCACGCCAGGCTCCCGGACCCGCCGAGCCCTGGGCTACCTGGCGATGCTGGTCGGCGCGGTCGTGTTCCTCTACCCGATCTTCTGGATGGTCACCGCGTCCTTCCGGCCGGGTGTGAGCATCCTGGACGACCCGCTCGGCCTCGACCTGAGCCAGGTGACGCTGCGCAACTGGACCGGGATGTTCGACAACGTCCCGATCCTGCACGCGCTGCTCAACACCGTGATCGTGGTGGTGGTCAAGGGCGGGGTGCTGATGGTCTTCAGCCCGCTGGCCGGCTACGGCTTCGCCAAGTTCGACTTCCCGTTCAAGAACTTCCTGTTCGGGTTCGTCCTGCTGACCCTGATGCTCCCGACCCTGGTGCTGATCGTGCCGCTGCTGCTGGAGATGAGCCAGCTCGGCTGGATCAACAGCTACAAGGCGCTGATCCTGCCCGGCGCGGTGGACGCGTTCAGCGTGTTCTGGATGCGCCAGAACATCGCGCAGATACCGGACGAGCTGATCGACGCGGCCCGCATCGACGGTGCCGGGCCACTGCGGGTGTTCCGCTCGATCTGCGTGCCGGTGCTGCGTCCGGCGCTCGCGGCCCTGGCCGTGCTGTCGCTGTTCAACATCTACAACGACCTGGTCTGGCCGATCGTCGCGGTCAACGACCAGCAGCACGAGACGCTCGCGATCCTGCTGGCCGGGCTCAACGCCAACGTCAGCGGGGCGCAGGCCGGCGTGAGCAGCGCCGACCTGTGGGGCCAGTTGATGGCGGCGTGCACCTTCGCCACCATCCCGACGATCCTGTTGTTCGTGTTCCTGCAGCGGCACTTCATCCGCGGCCTACTTGCTGGGAGTTCCCGATGAGCGCGGCGAAGGCCGGCGTGGTCCTACACCCGGCGTACGTGGTCGGCGAGATAGACCGGCGGATCTTCGGCAGCTTCGTCGAGCACATGGGCCGCTGCGTCTACTCCGGCATCTACGAGCCCACCCACCCGACCGCGGACGGGTACGGCTTCCGCGGCGACGTGGAGGGCCTGATCCGCGAGCTCGGCGTGAGCGCCGTGCGGTATCCGGGCGGCAACTTCGTGTCCGGGTACGACTGGCGCGACGGGATCGGTCCGGTGGCCGAGCGGCCGACCAAGCTGGACCTGGCCTGGCGCACGGTGGAGCCGAACACCGTGGGCACGGACGAGTTCCTGCACTGGGCCGCACGGCGCGGGCTCGACCCGATGATGGCGGTCAACCTCGGCACGTCCGGGGCCATCGAGGCGGCCGAGCTCGTCGAGTACTGCAACCTCCCGGGCGGCACCGGCCTGTCCGAGCTGCGCGCGAAGTACGGCTCGCCGGAGCCGCACGCCGTGCGCACCTGGTGCCTGGGCAACGAGATGGACGGCGCCTGGCAGATCGGGCACACCTCCGCAGCGGACTACGGCCACCGCGCGGCCGAGGCGGGCAAGGCGATGCGGCTGGTGGACCCGGGCATCGAGCTGATCGCCTGCGGGTCCTCGTCCCGGGAGATGAAGACCTTCGGCGCCTGGGAAAACACGGTCACCGAGCTGGCCCTGGACGTCGTGGACTACATGTCCATGCACGCCTACTACGACGGCCTGCAGACCCGCCGCGACTACCTCGCCTCCGGACACCGGCTGCACCGGTTCGTCGAGGACGTGGTGGCGACCGTGGACGCCGCCGCGGCCCGGAAGGGCTCGGCCAAGCGCCTGCAGATCGCGCTGGACGAGTGGAACGTGTGGTCCTCGGCGGCCGAGGTCACCCCGTCCTCGGCGGTGCGCGAGCTGTCCCTCACCCCGCCGCGGATCACCGAGGAGCCGTATCTGGCCCTGGACGCGGTGGTGCTGGGCGACCTGCTCATCAGCATCCTGAACCACACCGACCGGATCAAGATCGCCTGCCTGTCGCTGCTGGTGAACGTCAGCGCGCCGATCCTGACCGAGCCAGCCGGCCCGGCCACCCGCCAGCCGATCTTCCACCCCTTCGCCGCGGCCGCGCACCTGGCCACCGGCACGTCCCTGCGCACGGTCGTAGACTGCGCCCCGCTGCCGACCGGCCGCCACGGCGACGTCCCATCAGTGGCCGCGGCCGCGTCCTTCGACCGCGGTGCCGGTCGGGGCGCGGTGTTCCTCGCCAACCGCGCCCCGGAGCCGGCCGAGGTCACCCTCGACCACCGGGCGCTCGGCGGCTACACACCGCTGACCGCGCGCACGCTCCTCGCGGACGGCGAGGGCGTGCTGGTGCCGCTGGAGAAGGTCGAGGCCAGGCCCGACTCGACCGTCGTCGTCCTGCCCGCGGAGTCGTGGACGGTGCTCGAGTTCGAGCTGGACGGCGCCTGGTGAATTAGACACCGCGCTCCGATCCCGGTCCGTGGTTGTAAACGATCGGTGACCTGGGATCGGCTGCCAGGTCACCGATGTCTCGCCGGCTCGCCGCAGCGAGCCCGTGGAGTTTGTCCACCCGCCCACCCGTTGCGTCGGGTGGGCGGGCTGGGGTTTCAAGATGAAGGTCAAAAGCGCCGCTGGCGGGCCCTCCCTCGGAGAGGGAGCGCTTCGGTTTCGTGGGTGTGTGATTGTGC
>NZ_JAGSOG010000356.1 GCF_018139695.1 Actinospica durhamensis
CGCGCTGGCCGTGCGGGCGGGTGATGGGGGTACCGGAGACGACGACGGTGCCGGAGCGGCCGTGGTACCCGACGGGCAGGTGGGTCCAGTTGGGCAGCAGGGGCGCGCTGTCCGGGCGGAAGATGCGGCCGAGGTTCTCCGCGTGGTGGCGGGAGGAGTAGAAGTCGACGTAGTCGGCGACCGTGAACGGCAGCGGGGTGGCCAGGCGCGGGAGTGGGAGCAGCAGCGGGCGTACGGCGGCGGCGTGGGCGCGGTTGCCGAGCAGCTCGGTGGCGCGGGCCCGCACGGTGCGCCAGACGGCCGGTCCGGCGGCCAGGAGGCGGTCGAGATTCGGCGCGGCGAGGATGTCGGGGTCGGGCGCCGCGGTGTCGAAGAGGCCTGCTTCGGCGGCGGCGCCGAGCGGGAGGGCGTAGGTGCCGATGGCGACTGCGGGCTGGGGCGGGCTCTGGCCGTCGACGATCACGCCGTAGGGGAGGTTCTCGAGGCCGAGGCCGAGATGCTCTGGGGTGTCGAGCCAGCTGTCTGTCATGTGGGTCTGCCTCCGCGGGCCTCGACCGGGTGGGCCGGTCGGGGGACGATCGGTACGTACGCTGGGTCCGGTGGTGCGGATGATCGGGAAAACCCTAGCGGACCGGCGGGGCAGGGCGCTCACAGCCGCTTTGTGGGCCGTGACCTGCCAGGTTAACGGTGGAGGCGGGGGTGCGTCTATCATGAGCAGGTAACCATGTGATGCCCGCGCGCTCCCTGGTGTCCGGTCGCGGCGGCCCTTGAAGGGCCGGTGCCGGCGGCCGGTTCGTTTTCCTCTGTGGGATCTTTTCGGCGAGTGTCGAACACAGGCGCGGCATTGCCCCGAATACAGGGCCCGTACTTGTGGTCGGCAGGGTCGCGGTATGTCCGCGTGTCCGCTGCCTCCTTGTCACGTGCCAGGACGACCTGGAGGTCGCGCTGTGAAGTCCGATACCGAGATCGAGTTCGAGTCGAACGAACTCCCGATGACTGTGCAAGAAGAGATGGGGACCGAGGCGGCTGCCGAGGTTCTGCTGGACGCCGAGGCCGAGTCGGCCGCGGAGCCCGAGGGTGTTCCGTTCGAGCAGCTCGAGGTGCCGGGCCCGCTGCTCGAGGTGCTTCGCGAGGCCGGGTTGACCCGGGCGTTCCCGATTCAGGCCGCGACGATTCCGGACGCGCTGGCGGGCCGGGACGTGCTGGGCCGCGGGCGGACCGGTTCGGGTAAGACGCTGGCGTTCGGGCTGCCGACACTGACGCGTCTGGAGGGCCTGCGGGCTCGGCCGCACAAGCCGCTGGCGCTGGTGCTGGTGCCGACGCGCGAGCTGGCGATGCAGGTGGAGGAGTCGCTGCGGCCTTATGCCAGGGCTCTGCATCTGCGGATCCGTTCGGTGTACGGTGGGGCGCCGATGCGTAAGCAGATCGACGGCCTGCGCTACGGGGTCGAGGTGCTGGTGGCGACGCCGGGCCGGCTCTCGGACCTGATCGAGCGGGGCGAGTGCGAGCTCAGCGACGTGGACATCGCGATCCTGGACGAGGCGGATCAGATGTGCGACATGGGCTTCCTGCCGCATGTCTGCGAGCTGATGGACCAGGTCATCGAGGGTGGGCAGCGGCTGCTGTTCTCGGCGACGCTGGACGGCGCGGTGGACGAGATCGTGTCGAAGTACATGAAGGACCCGGTGCTGCACGAGGTGGACCCGCAGTCCGGCGTGGTCTCCACGATGAGCCACCACCTGCTGCTGGTGACGCCGCAGCACAAGGCCAGGGTCGCGGCGCAGATCGCGGGTCGGCACTCGGGCGAGGGCCTGAAGGACGCGCGCACGATCTTCTTCGTGCGTACGCAGCTGGCGGCTGACCGGGTGACCGAGCAGTTCCGCGAGCGCGGGCTGGCGGCGGCGGCGCTGCACGGCGGTATGACGCAGGTGGCGCGCACGAAGACCCTCGAGGACTTCAAGGAGGGGCGTACCCCGGTGCTGATCGCGACGGACGTCGCGGCGCGCGGTATCCACGTGGACGGCGTGGACCTGGTCGTGCACGTGGACCCGCCGCGGGACTCGAAGGACTACCTGCACCGTGCGGGCCGTACGGCGCGTGCGGGTCAGGCCGGCATCGTGGCGTCGCTGGTCCTGCCGAAGCAGACGCGGCAGGCCGAGCGTCTGATGCGGGACGCCGGCGTGGAGGCGGAGAGCCTCGACGTGGCGCCGATCGGGGCGGGCGGCAGGTGGGAGAAGGCCGCCACCGCGCTGGCCGGCCTGACGGCCGCTCAGGAGGTTCCGGAGCCGGGCGAGGTGCCGGTGTTCACCCTGCCGGTGCGCGAGCGTGAGCGCGGCGGTCGTCGCGACGACCGCGGCTTCGGCGGCCGGGACGCGCGTCGCGGCGAGAACCGGGGCGGCTACGGGGACCGGCCGCGCCGGGACGACCGTGGCAACTTCGCCCGCCGGGAGCAGGGCGGCGAGCGCGGCGGGTTCCCCCGCCGGGACGAGCGCGGCGGCACCTTCACGCCGCGGACCTCGCAGGACGGCGAGCGCGGCGGTTTCCGCCGGGACGAGCGTCGCGGCGGGTTCGCCGATGGTGCGCGGGGCGCCGGCGGCGAGCGCCGGGACCGGTTCGCCGGGCGTAGCGCCTGAGGCTGCGGCCCACGGGTCTGACAGGGTCTGACAGGGGCGGGCCGGGTATCTCTCAGGAGGTGCCCGGCCCGCCCCTTTCGGTGCCCTGACAAAGCCCTCTGATTCATGGATTTCCGCAGGCCGCAAGCGGTTTCTTGCTCAATCAGAACGTTTGTTCGGGGTCTGCGGAGGGTATCTGTAGAGAGTAGGCAGACGGCGACTTTCCGGGGAGGATCTGTCGTGTCGAGCGTGTCGGTTACGGATCAGGAAGATCGGCCTAGGACGGCGGGTTGGGTGCGGGTGCGGTTGACGGCGCCGCAGGATCCGCGCGGGCCGCGCGGAGTGGCGTTGACCGAGGGCGAACTGGTGCTGCGGGCGGACCGGGTGGCCGTGGACGAGGGCGAACTGGTGTTCCTGTGCGCGGACGAGGTGGTCTTCCAGCTCGATCGGCGCTATTTCCGGTCGATGGCGTGGTTCGTGGACCGGCCGACGTTCGCGGAGTGGCTGCGTTCGCGCCGCAAGCGGTATCCGAACTCGCATACCCGCTGGTCGACGCAGGAGCGGGAGCAGTTGGCGAAGGAACTGGGCGGCGGCAACAGTTGGCAGCGGATCGCGGACGTGCACGGGCGTACGGTGCACGCGGTGCAGCGTGAGGCGGTCAAGGACGGCCTGGTGGCGGCGGAGGCGTTCCCGCGGCCGGGCGTGGGCTGAGGCTGGGCGAGACGGCCGGGTGAGTGAGACGGCTCGGTGAGTGAGACACACGCGCGGCGGTCGGGACGTCCCGACCGCCGCGCGTCGTGCTGAGGTGGTGCGTGGTGCCGCGGTGCGCTCAGCGTGCCGCGGGCTCGCGCCACATGGGGTACATCGCCGGGCCGTCGGGAAATCGGATCGGCTCCCCGTGGTCGACGAACCCGTGGTTGAGGTAGATCTTGCGCGTGTTGGCGCCGCTGGCTTCGAGGTACGCCGGGACGCCCGTCTCGTCGAGGTGGGCGAGCCGGTGCTCGAGCAGCGCCGTGCCGAGGCCCTTGCCCTGCCGCCCGGGGAGCACCGCGAGGATCGCGAGGTGCTCGAAGGGGCGGCCGGGGGTGGGCAGCGCGGCGTGCAGGTACCGGTCGAACAGGTGGACGCGTTCGGCCCAGGGGCCGAGCATCGCGGCCACGTGCGGTTCGGGGAGCGGCGGCTCGGGCTGCGGGCCGCCGTCCTCGACCAGCCACAGGGCGGCGGCCGACCGGTCCTCGGTGACCTGGACGACGCCGTGGGCGAGGGTGTGCGCGACGTATCCCTGGAAGTAGCCGGGGAACGCCGCGCGGCGCAGTTCGTCGTCGCCGATCTGCCAGCGTGCGGCGTCCAGGTCGTGGAAGGCCGCCGCGACGAGCCCGGCGAGGAACGGTGCCTCCTCGGGCCCGGCGGTGAGGATCGGCGTGCTCGAACTCACCGGGCGGCCTCCTCGACGGACTCGACGGCCGGCGCGGGGGCCGGGGCGGGCACGAGGGAGGAGGACAGGGCGCTGTACTTGTTCGGCGAGTACTTCTTCGCCCACAGGGCCCAGCCGACGCCGGCGACCGCGACGAGCAGGTAGATGAGCGGCCACAGCCAGGTGGTCGAGTCGCCGGAGGCGACGCCGATCATCAGGCCGAAGTGCCAGACGACCAGCACGACGCCGACGACCAGGGCGACCGCGGCGACGGCCGGGAGGATCAGCGCGGTGGTGGCGCGCTCCTGGTGCGGGGTGCGGCGGAAGAAGGCGATGATCGCGATCGCGGTGACGGCCAGCAGGACCAGGATGCCGAAGCCGCCGGCGGTGCCGCCGATGTAGAAGGTCTGGGTCTCCGGGTTCCAGTTGAACAGCTGGGTCAGGCCGATGCACACGAGTCCGGACAGGCTCTGCAGGACCGAGGCGCGCCAGGCCACTCCGCTGCGGTTGGTCGCGGCCAGGCTCAGCGGCAGCATGCGGGCGCGGGCGCCGGTGAAGGCGTAGCGGACCCAGCCGCTGTGGTAGCCGAGCAGCGCGGCCAGCATCGAGGTGATCATCAGCCAGTTGCCGATGGTGTTCTCGGTGTTGGTGCCGAGGCCGAAGAAGAGGCCGGGACCCTGCTGCTGTGCGGTCGTGACGATCGAGGCGCCGTAGTGGGCCTGCATGGCCCAGGCGGCCAGGATGTAGATGACCGCGGACAGGGCGAGGCAGGTGTAAGTCGCGAGCGTGACGTTGCGGCGCGGGTTCTCCACCTCGCGGGTGTAGACGGCGGTGGTCTCGAACCCGATGAAACCGAGGACACAGATCGCCGAAGCGGCGCCCAGGTTGCCGAGCGACAGGTGGCCGGCGGTGAAGGCGTGCACCGCGCCCTGCTTGGCCGGATTGGCCAGGCCGCGCTGGGAGAGCACCAGGCTCAGCACGATCTCGCACAGCGACAGCAGGCCGAGGAAGTACCCGACGTAGCGCAGCTTGAGCTGGCCGAGGACAGTCACCACGATCCAGACCGCGAGGGCCCAGAACCACCAGGAGTGGTTGAGGTTGTACTGCGCCCCGAGAAACCCGCTCATCACCACGCCGAGGAGGCCGTAGAGCGCGACCTGCAGGAGTCCGTAAGACAGCAGCGCGATGAATGCGACCGGAACGCCGACGAAGCGGCCGAGGCCCTCGGTGGCGATGGCGTACATGGCGCCGCCGGTCGGGGTGTACTGGGTCATCGCGACGTAGCCGGGGACCCAGATGGCCAAGACCACTCCGACGATCAGGAAGGTGATCGTCATGTTGGTCATGCCGGTGGCCGCGAAGGCACTGGGCAGTACGCCGGCCTCCACGAGCATCGGACCGACACTGGCCACGGCGGTGCACAGCACTACCAGGACGCCGACCTTCTTGGCTTTGGCGGCTGTCGATATCTGTCCCGTCGGCGTGGCGGCCGAAGGTGACGGACTTGGCGGGGTCATGGGTGGGCTCTCCTTGTGTTCTGCACGGTAACGGGGGAGGCGTTACGATCCTGGGCTGATGACCACGGCGTCGACCTCGGCGGCCGTCAGGTCGACCAGCAGTTTCAGCTGTGCCGCGGTCTCGGCGCGGCGCGTCTTGGCCAGGGCGTCGCCCCGGTTCATCGAGGACAGCCGGTCCCAGCCGCCGGTCTGCTTGGCGTCGAGGCCGGTGGCGATGGCGAGCTCGGCCAGGACGGCGTCCGCGGAGGGGATCGGGTCGGAGTAGAGCGCTCCGCCGACGAGGGCGCGGATCGCCTTGGCCAGGCCCCGCGGGACCGGCGCGTAGTAGACGCGTTCGCGCAGCATGCCGCGGGTCTCCGGGGTGATGAGCCCTGATTCGAGCAGTTCGGCGCGCACCCGCTCCTCGATGCCGGCGGCGACCACGGAGAGCTGGTCGCGCAGCGGCACGGTCTGCTTGCGGAGGTCTTCGAGGGCTCCCTCGGCGGCCTGGCTAGGCGCGGGCGGGGGGCTCGCCTCGGTGTCGGGGGTGCCCGGCGGGTTCTCGGGCAGGGAGCCGTCCACGAGCTGGTGGGTGCGGATCTCCACACCGATACGGCCGGCGATGATCAGTTCGGCGACGGCTCCGGCGGCGAGTCCGAGGCCGATCACGGCTTCGCTCAGCAGCGGTTTGCCGCGTCCGTTGTGCGCGACCACGTAATAGCGTCCGGTCAGTGTGAGGTGCCGGATGGCCTCGGCTATCGGGTCGCGTTCGGCGCGTTCGCGTTCCTCGTTGGCGCGGGTGGCCTCGGCTTCCGCCTGGGAGCACAGGTCCATCCAGGAGTTCATCAGCAGCGCCGAGAGGACCTGCGGTTCGTACGGCAGGCGCGCGGCGACCCAGGCGGTGACGTCGGCGGTCGGGTCCTCGCCGTCGCCGGTGTCGGCCGGGAGTGCGTCGGCGACGGCCGCGTAGACCTGGTCGCGTTGCTGGTCCGAGACGGTGATGTGGAAGCGTTTGGCCACCTGGGTCAGGACGTCGTCGAGGTCGCCGTAGGCGCTCTCGGCACTCCAGTCCATCAGGGCCTTGATGAGCTCCGCGAGTTCCCTGGTGGTGCGCGGGCCGTTGACGGTCAGCAGCATGGCGGGACCCCTGATTCTCGTGCGCCGGGTCGCGCGCGTCCGGCCGGAGGCGACAGCTGCCGCGAGGGCATGTCGCTCACCCCGGCCTCCTCTCCACGTCGCTCACGGCGACACCCGACACTTGACGATCCATCAATCTTTACAACGCACGCATAGATATCACGAAGGCACTCCCGGTCGGTACCCTCTCGTGCGCAGAGTTTTGATTACCAGGCCCCACCTGCGTTTTCGGTGGGTGTCGCGTACGGGGCGACGCTGCCGCCGTCACGCGTTCTCCGGGATCACGATGATCATCTCAAAGAACCCTGATGATCAGAGAAGTGATACCACGCGCACTCTGCGCAATGCAACACTATGACGGGTGCCGGGAGGACTTGCGGCAGCCGGAATGCGGTGAGATGTCAGCGCGCGCCGAGTCCGAGGGCGAGGATCCGGACCAGGTAGGCGTAACTTTCATCGAGGTCACGGGCGATCTGGAAGCCGCCGCCCTGCTCGAGGGCGATGAAGCCGGTCACCGCGGCACGCAGGGTGCGGACGGCGTCGACGAGTTCCGTTTCCGGCAGGCCGAAGCCGCGCACGACGGCATATGCGACCTCGACGAGGCGGGTGGAGGCGGCGGCGACCGCGGGGTCGTCGGCGGCGGGGTGTTCGAGCAGGGCCCAGCGGTGCGGCAGGCGCCGGGCGGTGCAGCTCGCCGGCCGTGGCGATCCGGCGGCCGCCGTCGCGCGGCGCGGGCGGGCTGACCAGCCGCTGCTCCGGGTCGACGCGCACCAGCACGGACAGGCCGGCCGCGCGCAGCCTGCGCAGC
>NZ_JAGSOG010000357.1 GCF_018139695.1 Actinospica durhamensis
CTCGTGCTCCACCCCGCCCTTCTCATGCGCCCCTTCGATCCCTGGCATGCAGTAGAAAGGATCGAACCCATACCATGATCGGAAAGCGACCCATCGGGTCGATTCCACCCGGTTGCGCCCGAAGCACACCTGCTTGACCGCGGGCTTCAAGTTGTCGTACCGGATGTGCCGGGTCGGCACCCCGCCCAGCGCCCGGAACGCCTCCACGTGCCCCTCGAGGAAAGCCTCCTGCGCCTGACTGGCGAACACCCGGTGGATCGCCTTGCCGCTGAAACTCAACCGCAGCGTGAACAGCCGGCACTTCGTCAGCTCACCACGCAGCCGAACCCACACGTCCGCGAAGTCGACCTCCGCCTCCGCCCCCGGCGCGTGCACCTGCGGCACCACCCCGTCCACATGCGCAGCCCCCGCCCGCGCCTCGGCCACAATCTGCGGGCGCCGCCGCGCGACATAGTCCCGGATCGAGGAATACGACGCCCCGTCGAACTCCCGCTCCACCGCCAGCCGCCGCTGGATCCGCTCGATCGTGTGCCGCTGCTTGCGCGGCGCCGCCACGTCCTCGCGCAGCATCGCGTCGATGAACACCGCCACCGGCGCGAGCACCGAACGCGCCGGCGACACCGGCTTACGCGGCGCCGGCACCGCGCCGTTCAACGCCGCGCGCACCGTCGGACGGCCCAGCCCGTACCGGCGCGCCAACTCCCGCACCGACACCGACGGATCCACCCGCCGGTCCCGACGCACGCGCTCGAAAATCTCCTCACGCGACAACCTACCCACCACGGGCCTCCTGACCTGGCCGCGATCTTTAAGTTTGGTAGAAGGTTGACGCTCCCGAACGGAGCAGACCCCGCATTGCGCCGAACACCGGCGTGTCGCCCAAAAACAAGGTGGGTCTACGACATCCGTCCCAGACCCAGGGTCCGACCCAACCTGTCGAAGTGGGTACCAATCACCCTGCCGAACTCACAGACAGCGAGTCAACCACCCAGAGCCTCGATGAACTCATCACCCTGCTCGACTCCGGAGTGGAACAACTGCGCTGCTGCCGGGCTGTGTCCCACCTGACCACCTCCTCAGGGCAACCCGTCGAGGTAGCCGGCGTCACCATCCACCCGGAGACCGGGCCCGGGAGCCTCCAGGACCAGGCCCGTACCCTGATCCCAAGGGCACTCGACGAGGAGGTCCCACACGCCTTCGGCCCGCCGCTGAGCCTGCTTGTGACCACCGCCGAAGTCGCCGTCGGCGAGGTCCACCGCACCCGGGAAGCGCGCACAGCACGCATCGACCGCTTCATGCTGCTCTCCCGGCTGCTGTTCGCCGGCACCCACCAGTCGTGCTGGCAGATCGACGGCCCAGCCACAGTGATCTCGCGGGACACCCCACGCCACCGGGCCTTCGGCGAGCCGTTCACCTTCCCCCTCGTGGAACGCATCGTCCGCCTCAGCTCAGAACACGAGAGCGCGTTCACCGCGCTCGGCGACTACCTCGACGCCGCCGACGTCAACCGCGCGAAGATGCTCATCACCACGTTCGACATCGCCGTCTACCGGTTCACCAAAGCCTACGAGGCGCATGATCCGTACGAGAGCATCGTCGACCTCGCCACGGCTCTCGAAGCAACCCTGATCAGCGATGACCAGAACACCGAGGCGGTCACCGCGCGCCTGCGGTTGCGAGCCGCCACACTGCTCGCCACCGCCACCGACCCAGGTGCAACGATCTCCACCGACATCAACCTGCTCTACAGCCTGCGCTCCACACTCGTACACGGCGGCAGCTTGAAGGAAGCCGAACTCGTCAAAAAACTCGCGAAGATCTCCGCCGTGCCCGAGAAAACCCCGACCGGAATCGCCCTGGCCCTCGCAGTCGACCGGTTGCGCGACCTCGTACGCAGGGCGTTTCTCGCCCGCCTGTGCCTGGCCTCAGGCCCCGACGCACTGTGGCCCTACGGCAAGGAATCCTCCGTGGACGTGGCCATGGTCGACGATCAGCAGCGCGCGCAATGGCGCGCCCACTGGCAGAACACGCTCGCCGAACTCGGCGTCCCCGATGCCGCCCAGCCGGCTCCGCCCGCCGCTGACTTCCTCACCGGCCCTCGCTCCGGCAACAGCGAGGCTTGAGATCTCAGCCCGAATCCACGGTGGCAGGTTACGCACAGGTGGCGGCGGCAATGCGGACGAACGCGGCGCCCTGGGAGGCTGCGACCGCGTGTCAGTTGAAGAACCTGACGGACAAAGGCTCGAGCAGACCGACCTTGACCAGGTCATCGACCAGCCAGCGGTAGGCGTAGCCGCTGGCCGGGCGGCTCCAGTGCATTGGCAGGTCGCTGGTATCGGAGATCGAGCCCGGCGGTATCCGGCCCACACCGCGCTGGAACATCGCGGCGAACCCCGAGCCCGCAGCCTCCTCTTGGCTTAAGCACAGCTCCACCTCGACCAAGCGCCACCCGGCCGAGGCCGCGTCGTGGGGCGTGATGAGGTACTGGAGGCCGCCAGCACTCTCCCGCTCGCCCTCGAAGCGCTCGACGAGCACGTCCACCCGGGCCGGAAGAAGGCGGTAGGTCGCCAAGCTCGAAGCGCACGGACCGAAGTTCGCCTCGACCAAATCCCGGTAGCCCTCCAGCGCAGCCTCCAGCACTCCGGCGACGAACCGCGCCGTCGCCTGCGGCGTGTACCTCAGCGCGTAGCTCCGCCGGAAGATTTCAGGTAGATCCGGGGCCGGCCACGGCCGCTCGAGCACGTCCCCCTCGAACGAACGTAGCTGCTCATCGAGCCATCTGAAGTCCGTGGAGTCCGCCCGCAGACCCGTCCACTGCTGCGTGAACATCACGGAGGAGTTGACCCTCTCCATATACGGGGCCAACTCCCTGCGCAGCACCTCCACACGGATCTGCTCGCCGTCGCGCCCGAACCGCCCGGCGGTGACGAACGACGCCAACTCCCACATCCGCTCGCGCGTGAGCACACTCGCGCGCGAGGTCGGCAGGCGGCGGCGCTGAAGCAGATCGACCAGCTGCTCACGCACCTGAGTACGCGCCCAACGCCACCGCGCCAGCTCACCGGTCGGCAGCGCGAACCTCTCCTGCCGGGGCCAGCCCGCGGCGCGCACCACCTCCCGGTCCGGATCATCGATCCGCACGAGTGGCGGCACGACCTCGCTTCTCGACTTCGCCAACAACACCCAGCCCGCCTGAACGCGAACGCCCCACCGGCACAACACGCCCTCGCGGTGTGCCGCCAGATCCGTGCGCAACGGCCCGAACCCCTCCAGCATCGCCTCGATGGGCCCGCGCAGCCACCGCCCCACCGCGATCGAGAGGTCCCTCTCACCGCGAAGCTCGGGACATCCCGTTTCGATCTCAGCACGCACCACGGCGTCGGTGAGACCGTCGCCGATGCAGGCGTGTTGGTCTTGCGGCGCGACCTCGTCGAAGACCCAGGAAGCCGCGGCGGCGTTCGCCCGGGCAATCACCGCCATGTCGCGCTCTGCCTGCACCCGAGTTCCGTCGGCCACCGCGAACGCGATCGCATAGCGCCACCGATCGAACGCCTCGACCGCCGCGGCCTGGGCAAGCGGCATGGCGCCGGCCCTGATCGCCTCGGCACCGAAGTACTGCTCGAACAACGGCAGCGCGAACGCGAGGGCGCCGTCATTCTCAACCACCAGTCCGGTCGCGCACAGACCCCACACCACCGGCCGATTGGCGAAACTCGCCGCGCGGACCGCACCACGCTCCTGCAAGATCGAAATCGCGAGCCGGGCGAAGTGCTCCCAGGTCCGCTCATCCGCGGCGTCGTTCCTCCCACGCTCCACGATCAGCGGCGCGAGATCGGAAAGAAGACGCGTACGCGTCACCTGGGCATCCCCTCCTGCAGTTAATCGGGCAGCGAGCGCCGCCGCCGTCAGCGGCCGCTCCAACAGCGGCCGCGTCTCCGGGGCCCACCACTGCTGTGGACTGCTCTCGCCGACGATCAAGTCGAGCAGCGCCAGGCCTCGCTCCACGCTCCACGCCGGCACCGCGACCGCTTCACCCTCACCGTCAATGGACACCGCTCCGGGGCGGGCGGTGGCCAAGACGCGGACATGAGGCGACGCTGTCACAAGCCGACGCGCCTGCTCCAACAGGAACCGGGCCTCCTGCGCTCCGACACTGTCCAGATCATCAAGGACGACACGGCACGGGCGGACCGGATCCCCGCCGATCGCCTCGACAAGGGCCGGCGCGAGGCCCCGGGCCGCAACAGCCCGCGCGTCCAGCCACACCGGCACCTCGATTGCGTCGTCCGCCTCGGCCTCGCTCAAACCCTCGGACCACCACGACTCCGCGAGCTCGCTCTTGCCCGATCCCATCGGAGCCACGAGCACCCGCACGCATCCCTCGGGCACCGCCACCCTGAACACCTCAGTCTCAACGGCCCACGCCAAGACGCGCTCGCGAAGTGAACGCTCCACCGGAGCAAGCCGCGCCAGACTCCTCCCCCTCGACTCGGCACGCGCACGCTCAAGCGCCTGCGACCTCGTACGCGAACACGCCGAGAACGGCAGCACCTCGCGCAGCGCGTCCGCCAGCAGCGGTACGAACGAGCGCGCCATCACCTCCGCGACCTGAGCATCTGTCATAGGCGGCCGCTTGACCCCACCGAGCTCGCGCACCTCGGCTTCATGCTGCGCTCGCCATTCCCGCAGCATCTGCGGCGGGTAGTCCGCCTCGCACTTGTCCACGGCATCCGCGTGGAGCAGGCACAAGATCACGAGGTTGTCGTATCCGCGATTCGCGGCCGACGTCATGCCCTCCAGCCAGCGCGCGCCGCCGAAACAGCGCGCGTGGATATGAGCGACCCGACTGTTCAAAACCTCCTTCTCCCCGGCGGTACCCGCCTTGTACAGCGGCTCCCCGCACCCCGGCTTCGCACACCACAGCGCCTTGGCGTACAAGCGCTTGACCGTAGCCTCCGCCGGATACGGATGTTCACGAGAGCCGCCGCCCGCGGCGGCGGCGCCACGCTTCTTCACCATGAAGGCATTCTGCTCGCGCCGACCGACAGACCCTGTTGCCGGGGAACGCGCGCATGGACAGGCGACGTGGGCCAAATCCGACACGTCGAGGCCGACGTCCCCAAAGTTGGACGCGACGGTAGGTCCTGCGCCACCGTGCGGCAAGCTGGGCCCGCCATCGTGCCTGACGGCAGGCCTGCCGGGCCATTGGATATCAGTTCTCTGTGTTGGACAGATTTTGGGGAAGTTGGCCCGCGAGAACCGGCAGGAGACGGCAGAGATCGGCAGAGATCTTCATGCATATGCAGCATTCTACGAGTTCAGAGCTATCGACCCTTGAATACTCGCAGGTCACAGACTTGCGCCCGCCATGATCTCTCTTATGCATGATGCTGTTCTTGGCGGGAGTGGGGCCTGGTGGTCGTGGCCCACCGCGCTCATCGCGCACACCCCGAGGCCAGCACCGACGAACACGGCACTCCGATGATCACTCCATGATCTCCCAGCGCCGTGCTCGTTCGTCGCTCCAGACTCGCCAGTCACACCAGCCTCAAATCCGAGGAACGGCGCTTGCCTTTATAGGCGGGCTACGATCTCTTCGTCTATTAGGGCTGTTATCGAGGTTCGCGGGGAGCCCCCTTCCACGTGGGCGGTTACGGTTACCACCGCTTCCTTATCTGGGCAGATTATGCAGAGCTGGCCGTATCTGCCTGCCATTTTGTACGTTTTCTCCCCGGGGGTGCACCAGACGCCTAGGCCGTAGCTGTCCGAGAGGCGGAAGCCTTCGACTGGTGGGTCCTGCACGGTCGAGACGGTCTCTGTCGCGATCCGTGCGCAGTATTCGGCGGGGACCAGCTGCCGGCCTTCGTGGCGGCCCTCGTCGAGCAGGAGGCGGCCGAAGCGGGCCAGTTCGGACGTCCTCAGGTGGAGGGCGCTCTCCGCGAGCGGGTGGCCGAGGGGGCAGGTGTGCCACTGGGGGTTGTGGATGGCCAGCGGGGTGAAGACGCGGGGCAGCAGGTAGTCGCGGACGTTGGCGCCGGTCGCGGCGCGGAGGGCGCGGGCTGCTATGTACGGGCCGATGCCGGTGTACTTGAAATACGTGCCGGGCTCGTGCGTGAGCGGGGTCGCGAAGAAGTCAGCGGCCAGGTCCGGGACCACGACGGTGTCGTAGGCGGACCAGAAGTGCGGGCTGCCGGACGTCATCGTGAGCAAGTGCCGGAGCGTGACCTGGTCCAGGCCGGGCGCGGCAGAGTCGGCTAGCTCGGGGTAGTACTTGAGGGCGGGGTCGTCCAGGGCGAGGCGGCCTTCGGCTTCGGCGATGCCAAGCGCTACGGACGTGAAGGTCTTCGAGACCGACCGTACGTCGACTCGGTCGTCCGAGCGGAGCCTGCGTTCGACCGGCTCGGCACCGCGACGGTAGAGGTGCACTCCGTAGAGTTCCATGCCCTCTCGCTCGGCGGACCGGACCAGGGCGTCAATGAGTTCTCGCATGGCGGTGAGCCTAATAGCGGGGTCTGACATTCGCGGCTAGCTGCTCCCCCGTTAGATGCCTAACATGGCGAACACGCCGTCGACCGCCTCTTCGGCGCTCGACACTTCGCGAGGGCTGCTCGCGCCCGCTGCCTGAGCGTTGGTGTCGACCTTCCAGCCGCCCAGGACGAACGTGGGCTTCCCGGTTCGCATGGCCAGGGAGATCTCGCTCAGCGTTCCCCAGCTCCCGCCGACGGCGATCACTGCGTCGGCCGAGCCGACAACGAGGCCGTTGCGCAGCTCGCCGAGGCCTGTGGGGAGGGTGATGGTGAGGAACGGATTGCCTGCTGCGCGGTCACGGCCGGGCAGGAATCCGACGGTGTGGCCTCCGTGAAGGGCAGCGCCTTTACATGCTGCCTCCATGACGCCGCCCAGCCCTCCGCAGAGGATTACCGCCCTGCGAAGTGCGAGCAGAACGCCGACTTGCTCAGCCTGTCTCAGCTCATGCGTACTTGCTTCGCCTGGTCCGACCACCGCCACGTAGGGGGTGCGGGAAGCTTGCGGCGGTGGGTCGATTTTCTCACTATCAGGCATCATTCACGCGATCCATGCCTCGAGCATCCCGACTACTCCCCCGGGCCCCCGGGCTGGTTTCGATCTTAGAACAGCCGTCGTGGAGTCGTGGCGTTATAGATTGTTCGGTCGCGGCGGACGGGCTCAGGAGGCTTTCGAGACGAGCTCGACGAGGTTGCCGCCTGCGGTGAGGGTGACGAAGGTGTGGTCGACGTCGTCGGTCCACAAGATGAGGGCCATGGTGGGGGCGCCGGGCTGGGGGTCTACACCGTGGACGCGGCAGGCGGCTTCGACGGTGTCGAAGCCTAGAGTGAAGCCGCCGATGCGGAATTCGACGTGCTCGGGGTGGTATCGGTCGGGTGCAGAAGGTCTCTTCCGGGCGGGGGGACGGGAAACGGGGGCTACTCGGGTGC
>NZ_JAGSOG010000358.1 GCF_018139695.1 Actinospica durhamensis
CCCACCGGTAGTCGCGCACCACGTCGAGCACCGGCGCGAGGCCCTGGTGCACCCCGACCCCGGCCAACCCGGCGCCGATGGCCGCGGCCATCTCCCGCACCAGCGCCGGATCCCAGGTGGCCGCCCAGGCCAACGAGGTCGGGAACACGGTGGCCTGCCAGGTGGTGAACCCGGTCAGGCATTCCTCGTGCGCGATGGCCGGGATGCCGAAGCGGTTGGCCGCGACCACCTTCTGCTGCAGCGCGGCGAGCCGGGCCCGGCCCTGCTCCGGCGCCAGCGGGGAGGTGCCGAACACGCGGGTGAGATGGCCGAGGCCGTCCACCACGGCCTCCTCGAAGGTCTCGGCGTGGCGGAAGCTCTCCTGCATCGGCGCGACGTCCCCGGCGGTGTCGTGGCCGGGCCACGTGCTGCCGAGTTGGCGGGCCTTCTCCGAGGGGGTCATCGCCGCGAGCAGGTGGCGGGCGCGGACGTCCGCGGGCAGGGAGGTGTCCTTCCACAGCCCGGTCTGCGGACGTGCGTCACTGATGGTCACGATGGTTCTTCCGTTTCTACGCGCGGTACGGCGGCGGTCGGTCGACCTGCCGGCAGCCGGCGGCTACTTGCCGCCGGCGCCCATCAGCCCGGCCACCAGGGCTCGGCGGGCGAAGAGGTAGACGACCAGGATCGGCACCGCGGACATCAAGACGGCCGCGAGCAGGGCCGGAACGTCGTCGCTGTAGGTCGAGACGAAGTTGTACAGGCCGAGCGTGGTCAGCTTGGTGGAGTCGGACTGGGTCATGATCAGCGGGAACAGGAACCCGTTCCAGGCCTGGAGCGCGGCGAAGACCCCCGCGGTGGCGATGGACGAGCGCGAGAGCGGCACGACCATGTCCATCAGGACCTTGCGCGGGCTGGCGCCGTCCAGGGCCATCGCCTCGTACAGCTCCCCGGAGATCTCCCGCATCCCGCCGCTGATCACCAGCACGCTGACCGGCATCGAGAACGCCGCGGTGGGCAGGATCACGCCCCACAGGGTGTCGTAGAGCCCCAGCTGGTTGATGATCAGGAACAGCGGGATGATCACCGCCTGGGCCGGGATCGCCAGGCCCAGCAGGAAGATCCGGAACACCCCGCGGGTGATCCAGCCGGTCCCGCGCACCACCGCGTAGCTGATCGGCACGCACATCGCCAGCACCAGGGCGACGCTGGCCGCGGAGACCAGGATCGTGTTCCCGATGTAGCCGACGAACCCGCTCTGGATCACGCTGGTGACGTTCGAGAACGTCAGGTGCGTGGGCAGCGAGAGCGGCCCCTCCTGTGCGTACGAGGACTGGGTCTGTAAGGCCGCGCTGATCAGCGCGTACAGCGGCACGCCGATGATCAGCAGCCAGACGAGGGTGGCGACCCCGGAGAAGTAGTTGGGGCGCTGGTTGTACGGACGGCGCGTTCTCACAACCCCTCCAGGGTGCTGTTCATCTTGTGGTAGCCGGTCAGCCGCACCAGCAGCAGCGAGGCGCCGGTGGCCAGCAGGAGCAGGAAGGTGGCGACCGCGCTGGCGTAGCCGTAGTCGTAGGTGACGAACGCGGTCTGGTACATCTGGAACGGCAGGATCGCGGTGTCGGTACCCGGGCCGCCGTTCGTCAGCAGCAGCACGACGTCGAACGCGGTCAGCCCGCCGACCACCATGAACGTGGTCGAGGTGACGACCGTGTTGCGCAGCTGCGGCAGCGTGATCGACCAGAACTGCCGCACCCGCCCGGCCCCGTCCAGCTCCGCGGCCTGGTAGAGCGTCGCCGGCACGTTGCGCGCCGCGCCCTGGTAGAGCAGCGTGTGGAAGGGGATGAACTGCCAGCTGGTCACCGCGATCAGGCACACGATCGCGCCGGCCTGGGTGCCGAGCATGTTCTGGTCGCCGAGGAAGAGCCAGGACATCTTGGACGGCAGCCCGAAGTTCGGGTCCAGCAGCTGACGCCACATCACGGCCGTGGCCGCGGTCGAGAGCAGCAGCGGCAGGAAGAAGATCGCGGAGAGCACCGCGCGGTTGCGCTGGCGGCCGGCCGACCACACTCCCAGCAGGATGCTGATCGGCGCCTGCACGGCGATGTTCCCGACCAGCAGCACGCCGGTGACGAGCGTGGACTGCACCATCTGGTGGTCGCCCAGGAAGCGCGACCAGTTGTGCCAGCCGGTGAACTGCGGGGCCGTGATGCCGTTCCAGCTGGTCAGTGAGAGATAGACGACGCCGGCCATGGGCAGCAGGGCGAACAGGCCGAAGAAGAGCAGGCCGGGGACGGCCCACCCGACGCCGGGCCGCCCCTTGCCGGGGGCGGCTCGGCGGATCTCGGGCCCGGCGCCGGCCCGATGGCTCGGGCGGTCACCGGTGAGGGAGGTCATACGTGCTCGCACCCTTCTCAGCTCTGGATGGCCAGGACGTTGGAGACGAACTGCGCCGGGCTGTCCTGGCCGTTGAAGAGCTTCTGGATCTCGGTGAGCATCGGGGTGGCCAGGGTGGAGCCGAGCGCCTGGTCCCAGGACTGGGTGAAGGAGGGGGCGTCGGCGACCAGGTCGTAGAGGAAGTTCGAGTACGCCGGGTCGGAGGACTGGCTCAGCAGCGACTTCGTGTTCGTGGTCACCGGGACCTCGCCCATCTTCACCAGGCCGAGCACGTAGCTGTCGGAGAAGACGGTCTGCAGGAAGTCGGTCGCGGTGGTGCGGGCGGCGGCCGTGGTCATGGTGAGGTAGTTCGTCGGGTTGCCCGAGACGTTCTTCGGGTCGCCCTTGCCGCCGCCGATCGCGGGGAACGCGACGTAGCCGAGGTCGTTCGCGGTGAAGTCGGCGGAGATCCCCTGCAGGGTCGCGTAGTCCCAGGAGCCCATGAGCTGCATCGCGGCCCGGCCGGTGGCGAACAGGGTGGAGGTGCCGCCCGCGCCGTAGTTGACCGAGCCGAAGGTGGTGCCGAACGCCCCGGCCGCCACCAGTTCCTCGACCATCTGGGCGGCCTGCAGGATCGAGGGGTCCTTCCAGCCGGACCAGTCCCCGCCCGCGATGGACTTGAACAGGTCCGGGCCGGCCAGCCGGTCCACCAGGTACTCGATCCACATCAGCTCGGTCCACGAGTTCGCACTGGTGCCCGCGATCGCGAACGGGATGACGCCGCGCTTCTTGAACACCTGCACCAGGTTCAGCAGGTCGTCGTAGGTCGCCGGGGGCTGCACGCCGGCCTGCGCGAACAAGGACTTGTTGTAGTACAGGAACACCGGCTGGGTGCCGCGGCAGGGCAGGCCCACGAACTTCCCGTCCACGATGCCCGCCTGCAGCGGCGAGGCCAGGAAGTGCGACTTGAGCGAGGCGTCGAGCTCGACCAGCTTGCCCGCCTTCACGTACTCGCTCAGGCTCCCGCCGCCCCAGTTGAAGAACAGTCCGGGCATCGCGGAGGAACCCATCGCGGTCTGTATCTTGCTCAGGTAGCCGGTGGAGGCGATCTCGGAGAGCGTCACCTGGCCCTTGGCGGTCTTGTTGAACGCGGAGATCGCGGCCTGCTGGACCGTGTTGGTCGGGTCTACCTGGGTCCAGTACGAGACGTCGCCGTCCGGTGAACTCGAGGAGGCTCCGGCGGACTTGAAACCGCAGCCGGCCGTCGTGGCCATCACAGCGGCACCGCCCGCGAGTGCGGCGAGCACCTGCCTTCTCGACATGTTGTTCATCATTGAACGCCTCTGATTCCGTCTCGGCTGAAGGGTGTGCCGCGTCAGTGTCACGTTGATACGCGGCAGTGGATTCCATCGCCGCGAACGCGGCGGGAGCTTGCCGCGGGCGGCTTGGAGACAAGTTAGGGTTTGCCGCGAGCGCGAAACAAGCGGTTGCGGGCGCAGATCCCGAAAGACTTTCGAAGCGGCCGCGAACCGCACACCGCCCTGTCCAGGGATCACCTGGGCGTCCGCCGCCGCGCGCGGGCGAAAGCACGGTTACCCGAAAGTCTTTCGGCGCCGCGGGGCAGTCGGCGCGGTCGGCGCGGTCGGCGCGGTCGGCGCAGTCGCGGGAGGGGTTGAGACCGTGCGTGGAAAATGCGGGGGAAAAGGCGCGCGGTTCAGCTCGCGGCGCGCGGGGGCGCCGTCGAACTGCGCAGCATCAGCTGGGTGGCGAGCTCGATCCGCATCGAGGCGGGCGGCCTTCCCTGCGCCAACTGCAGCAGGATGCGCGTCGCCTCATGGCCCAGCTCCTCGAAGGGCTGGCGCACCGCGCTGAGCGGCGGGCAGGCCATCGCCGCGACGAGCGAGTCGTCGAAGGACATCACGGCCAGGTCCTGCGGGACACTCAGCCCGCACTGGCGCGCCGCCTCGAGCACTCCCATGGCCTGTGAATCACTGGCCGCGAACAGCGCGGTGGGCCGATCCGGCAGCCGCAGCACGTGCACCGCGGCGTGCCTGGCCTCGTCGTAGTCGAAGTCGGTGGAGCGCACGATCGCCGGGTCGAAGGCGATCCCGGCCTCCTCCAGCGCAGCGCGATAGCCGTGCAGCCGGGCCGAACCGGCCGGCGAGTGCGAGCGGCCCGCGATCATCCCGATCCGCGTATGGCCGAGCTCGAGCAGGTGGTGCACCGCGTCCTTGGCGCCGCTCCAGTTCGTCACCCCGATACAGGGGATCTCCAGCGACGGCGTGCTGAGCGGGTCGACCAGGACGACCGGCAGCTTGTCCTCGACGATGTGCCGCTGATCCTCCTCGGTCAGCATGGAGATCACCACGATCAGGCCGAGGGCGCCGAGCGCCACCGACTCCTTGAGCCAGTGCGCGATCGGCCGCGCGCTCGTGGTGCCGGTGACCACGTTCACGCCCATCAGGCCCGCGGCCTCCACGATCCCGCGCACCACCTCGAGGGTGTAGGGACCGGACAGGTCGCGGAAGACCGCCACCACCTGCCGCGCCGTCGTCGCCTCGCGATCCCACGGGCGCACGTAGCCGTGCCGGGAGAGCAGCTCCTCGATCCGGTCCCGCGTGCTGGGACTGACGTCACGCCTGCGGTGCACCACCTTGGAGACGGTGCTCAACGAGACGCCCGCCTCCTCGGCGATCGACGTCAACTTCCCGTACTGCGCATCCAGATGCGCCTTGCTCTGAGTTGCCACTCCACGCCTGACCCACGTACCGACACCCGTGCGCGGCTCGCCGCGCGTGTTGACACTGCCTGCCGCAAGCTAGCCGCCCGTCGGCCCAAGGGCAAGACGGGCCCGCAAGACGGCCCCGCCGGCCGACCCTCGGCCGGCGGGAAACCGCGTCATCTCAGGACGAGACCTCGACCAGGGACCACAGCTGCGAAGTCGCGCCGGTGTAGGCCTGCTGGACCACCTGCGCGCCGTCCGCGGTCGAACTCCCGGACACGCTCAGGGCCAGGCCCGAGTTGCGGTTGACCAGCTCGTAGTAGGACCCGACCGCGACCAGCTGCCACTGCTGGTCGTAGCTGGCGTTCTGCACCCACTGCACGGCACTCGCGCCGCTCGCGGTACTCGCCTGCCAGATGCCCAGGGCCCGGCCGCTGTTGTCGTCGAGCAGCGCGTCGTACCCGTTGCCCAGGCTGGTCAGGTGCCACTCCTGGTCGGTCGAGCCGTTGCTCGTCCACTGCACCACGTCCTGCCCGTCGAGCAGGTCGGCGCCCAGCACGCCGAGGTCCTTGCCGCTGTTCTCGTTGACCAGCCGGTAGTAGGCGCCCACGGAGCCGCCGAAGTCGACGTCGGCGTAGTTGATCGTGGTCTTCCCGCCGATGATCTCCACCCGGCCGGTGGCCGGGATGTAGGTCAGGCTGCGGCTGTAGGCGGCCGGCATGCCGGTGCCCTGCTGCGTCCACGAGCCGGTACTGCTCCCGCTCGCGTCGGTCCAGACGCTCCCGCTGCCCGCCGCGTTGAACAGGATGCGCCCGTTCGGCAGCCGCAGCAGCACCGGGCTGCCGCCCTGGGCCAGCGCGCTGGAGCCCGAGGTGACCGGCAGGGAACTGATTCCGGTGCCGGCCGTGCCGCCCACCGCGTAGAAGTCGAGCGGGTTGCTGGAGAGCTTGTACCGGACGTTGTCGCCGCCGCCCCAGTACTCGAACGTCATCAGCCACATGCCGTCGCTGGTCTCCACGACGTTGGTCATGCCGGGACGGCCGCCGCCGATCTCGGTGTAGCCGGAGGAGTTGGTGACGGTGGTCCCGGAGACGTCCACCACCGGGCTGCTCCACGCCGTGGAGCTCGATCCGCTCCAGGTCCGGTGCGCCAGGATCTGCAGGTCGGGGTCGGGCGTGGTGGCGTTGTTCGGGTCGAGGGTGGCGACGCCGGTGGAGGCGTTGTAGCCGGTGTAGTCGTTCTCGTCGGAGTAGTAGCAGACAAGCTCATTGTCATACACCATGAGATACGGCTCCCACACCGGGTCGTTCTCGTGGTAGGTGTCCTCGGTCGCCGGATAGCTGTAGCCGTTCGACCAGCCGCCGGTCGCGATGATGTTGACGAAGCTCCACGTCGCCCCGGAGTCGGTGCTCGCGTAGAGCGCGATCGCGGTGTCGTTGCGGTCCCCGTCGTGGGTCGGCGTGTAGCTGCCGTTGGCCTTGACCTGGTCGAGGTAGTAGGAGTCGTCGGCGGACACCACGGAGGCCATCACCAGCGTGCCCGCGGCCAGGGTGCCGACCGCCTGCGGCAGCACGTACAGGTACGGGTTCGTCCAATTGCTGACGTACTGCGCGTCGGCGGAGTTCGAGGTCAGATACGCCGGCGCCTGGACCCCGGTCAGATACTGCCAGGTCGTGCCGTTGTCGTCGCTCTTGTAGATCGGGATCGTCTGGCCCTTGGCCGAGCCGGCCGAGGTCACCGTCGACTCCTCGAACGCCGCCACCAGCCGCCCGCTCGGCAGCGCCGCCGCCTTCGGGTACAGCACGCAGTTCGTGTAAGCCTTCGTGCACGCGGTGGTGCTCGGCAGCGAGTAGAGCGTCTGCTCGGTCGGCGCGGACGCGAAGGCCGGGGTGCACAGCGCGAACACCGCCGAGCCCGCGGCCACCGCGGCGACGAGGGCCGCGCGAAGCCGGGATCTGGTACCAATTTTCACTGTGCCTCCTGAGCTGGGCACGACGAGATCGTGATCGAGAGGCCGCCGTGACCAGAACCGTCCGGCCCAGACATCAGCGGCGTGGGCAGGGGGAAAGCTAGATGACACCCCGATCGCGGAGCAACGGCTGATTACGCAAGAGTTTCGGAAGGGTGACGAGCTCTCGCGGAGCGTCGGGCCTGTTATCTATACGGTAATCCGTCAGCGCGCGGGGTGCGGCGGGACGACGGGCGGCAGGACGCCGCCCCGTGGAACCGGTCCGATCAGGGGGCTTACTCAGCCTGGAACGCGGCGACGTAGCGGGCGCTGGAGGCCTGCCAGGACAGGTCGGCTTCGAAGGTGGCGCGCAGGCGTTCGCCGAGTTCGGCGCGGGCGGGGGCGGGGGTGGCGAGGAAG
>NZ_JAGSOG010000359.1 GCF_018139695.1 Actinospica durhamensis
GCCCCAGACGGCCTCTTCCGCGCCGACCCACGCCCACCCCGTTCCACCACTCGCCCGCCCATCACCACGATCACCACAATCGCCTGGCGAACCTGGCACATCGGCGCTGACTGCCTGCGTGGCTACCTGCGCTTCTTCGACCCCGACATCGAACTCCCCGAAGACCGACACCTCTGGCCCGGCACCGCCGACGCGGGCCTCCGCACGCTCGCCGATGACTGGGAGACGTTCATCGCCCACATCGCAGCCCTCGGCGACCAACGCCTCCTCGAGCCCATGGGCCCGCACGCCGGCGCGTTCGCACACGAAAGCTACCTGCTCCTCGCGCTGCACGCCTTGGACGAATCCGCCCACCACGGCGGCGAACTCGGCCTCCTGCGCGACCTCTACCTCCGCGCCACGACCTAGCCCGATCCGCCCCCACAGCACTGGAACCACGGCACCGGAGCCCCATCACTCAAACCACACCACGCTGTGATGTCACGAATTCGACCCCTCGCGACACCTCTCTATGAACCTATAAAGGCGCCCCGAGCGGGTCGGCCCGAACGGAACGTGAAGGGGGCGCGGAGGTGCGAAAAGCAAAAGCGGAGGGAAGTAGGGGGCCCATGGTCGACGGAAGCGGAGGTGAAGCGGCCGACGGCGCGGAGGTATTCGCGGAGCTCTACCGAAAGTACCGCTCGCCACTGGTCTGGCACGTCCGGTCCCAGGGCGCGACGGAAGCCGAAGCACACGACGCGGTGCAGGAGGCCTTCGCCGTCGCGTTGCGGGCGGGCGGAATCGACGACCAGCGGGCTTGGTATGCCTGGCTGCGCACGGTGTCGGTGCGAAGTTTCCTGCATGCCCGGCGCGCGTCATACGGAAGCGGACAGGTTTCGGTCGAGACCGTGGCGCCGTCGGATCTGCCCGAGCCCGCGCCGTCGTCCCGCTTCCCGGTCGACGAGAGTGTGGGCGAAAAACTGCACGAAGAAGATGTCATGCGTCTGCTCCGGGGCCTTCCGGCCCGGCAGCGCGAGGTGTTCTGCATGCACCTGGACGGCTTCACCACGCCGGAGATCGCGGACCGACTCGGCATTCACCAGACCGCCGTCCGCCAGAACCTGTCGCGTGCCCGCAGGCTCCTGCAGAGCTGGATAGGCGAGGGAGTACTCAGTGAACCATGATGACGCCGTCGACTCGAACGACTTCGAGGACTGTGGCGACAGCGGCGAGGACCACTTCCACCACACGCGCGCACGCTTCATCGCGCGGAACGACCAATCGTTCGACTTCCCAGCCGGACTCGCGGACGTCTTCACGCGAGCCGTACGCGCCGACGACGCGATCTGCCGGCAGGTCGACCGCCTGCTCTCAATCCTCTCCCTACTCGAGCCACCCACCGGCGCAGGCCCAAGCCCAGCCCTAGCCCCCGCGCCCTCGCCGGCACCCGCTGCAGAGCACGTTCGACAGGCGCGAGAGCTCATTATCGAATTCCGATCCATCATCGCCGCGACGCCGCGGCCTCATCCTGACCGAGCCCGCCTCGGAACTCTGCTGGCGAGCGTGTCCGACCACCTCGAGTCGGCCGCCTTGGCCGACGGCATCGTGCTGATGACCCAACTTGACCGCATCCGCGAGATGGTCCGCGGCGAACACACGCACCCTGACCAAACAAATGACGAAAGTCGAGCAACGACCACCCGAAGGGAGGCAACGACGTGGAGTGGCGGGACCGAGACAGAAGCATGAGACCACCCCAGCAGCACGAAAACCACGGCGACCCGGGCAATCACACCAACCACGGAAGCCCTAGCACCACCAACCGCCACAGCAGTCGTGAGAACCACGGCAACTCGCTGGGCCACGATGACCACGAAAACACGGCGACCCGAAATCAGCCCGGCAAGGATCAGTCGCACGTTACCCGTCGGACATCCGCCTGGCGCAGGCCCGCAGCACTGGACGGCCTCACCGTTCTACGACATCACAACTTCGGACTCTTCTTCGTCGGCTATGCCACCTCACTCCTAGGCTCATCGATGGCGGGTGTGGCGCTGGCGTTCGCCGTGCTCGACAGCGGCGGGAGCGCGAGCGAACTCGGGCTCGTTCTGGCCGCGGTGCCGGTCACCCAACTGCTCTTCATGCTGTTCGGCGGAGTGGTCGCGGACTGGTTCGGTCCGCGACGGGTGATGCTGGTCGGCGACACGATCCGCTGTGCGGCGCAGGCGGGGCTCGCCTGCTCGCTGCTGACCGGCCATCCGGGGGTGTGGACGTTCATCTCGCTGTCGGCGGCCCGGGGCGTGGGTGAGGCGCTGTTCAATCCTGCACTCAGCGCTCTGGTCGTACGCACGGTGCCTCGAGAACGGCTCGGCGACGCGAACGCGCTGCTGGGATTCGCCCAGTCGGCGGCCAAGGTGGCCGGTCCGACGCTCGCGGGGGTGGGTATCGCGCTCGCGAGCGCCGGGGTCGTGGTCGCGATCGACGCGGGCACCTATACCTGTAGCCTGCTGGCACTCGGTCTGCTTCGGGTGCGGGAGGTTCCCACCGTCGGCCGGCCGTCGATGCTTCGCTCGATGGGCGAGGGCTGGTCCGCGTTCAGATCCCGGTCGTGGCTGGTCACTTCGACCTTGCAGTTCACCTGCCTCAACTTCCTCGTGTGGGGACCGTTTTTGGTCCTCGGTCCGGTGCTGACACATCAGCTACCTGCCGGAGCACGCGACTGGGGCTTCATCATGGGCGGCTACGGTGTCGGATCGATCCTGGGCGGGTTGCTCGCTCTGGGACGACATCCCGGCAGACCGCTCTTCGTGGCCACGGTCGCAACAGCCGGATACGCAGCGCCCTGCGCGCTCCTCGCCGCGCACGCACCGGTCGCGCTCATCGCGGCGGGCGCCTGCCTGGCGGGGATCGGGTCGACCGTGTCGGCGGCGTTGGCAGATACGACGACGCAGCGACATACGCCAGCGGACGTCCTGGCCAGGGTGCGCACCTTCCAGACCTTCGGCGCGTTCTCGCTCGGACCGATCGCGCTCGCCTTGGCCGGCCCGGTCTCCGCACAGTTCGGCGCACAGCGCGTACTGGCGTTCGGAGCGATCTGGACCGTCGTCAGCGTCGCTGCGGTGCTCGCCGTACCGAGCGTACGCACAGTCAGCTGGGACGGGGTGAGTGAGCACGAACAGGGCCCTGAGGCGCACCTGCCCACGAGAGCAGGTCCTGCAACGACGGTCACACCGCCGCCGGCCCAGAGGAGGGTGCCGTAGTAGTAGCGGCCGCAGCGTCGGCCGACGGGGCAGGCGAGTGCGAGCCGGTGACTGGTTCGGCGAGATGCGCGCCGCCCCGGAGGCCCCGGCCCCGGAGACCTCGGAGACCGCGGCCGCCCCGGAGCTCGCGGGGGCCGCTGACGAGCGCGAGGATGCCGACCGCAGCGGGAAGTGCGCCGGAGGCGAGCATGGTGAGACGCGCGTGGGTACTTCCGAAGGCCGCGCCGGTCAGGTAGCCGAGGAGGGCGCAGGTTCCCCCAAGGATGCCGAAGGCGGACCAGGCGCGGCCTTGTTCGTCCTGGTCCACCCCTCGGAAGATCGCGGAGGTGATACCGACGTTGAACAGACCGTTCGCGGCGCCGCCGAGGACGAACGCGGCGATCGTCGCCCACTGATCGACCAGCACAGCGGGGACGGCGATGCACGCGCCCATCGCGAGCGCGCACGTCGGCATGAAGCGCCACCAGGTCGCGCCCTGAAGGTGGGCCCGGAATCGGAACAGTGCCGGGCCGAGCAGCATGCCGACCGACCAGGAGCCGATGACGACGCCGTACATGGTGGGTGCGACGCGCATGACGTCGCGGAGGAAGAAGACGCCGACGATTCCCTCGAGGGAGGTACCGAACATCACCCCGACCAACATCGCGGTACCGGGACCTCCGAAGGCCCGCGGGCTGGTGAGCCGTGCGAAGCCGACCAGAGCGTCGGCGGGACGCACCGAGGTGCCACGGGCGGGCCGCGGGAGCGTCAGCCCTCTCATGGCCACCGCTCCGAGCGCGGCGAGGCCGACGAAGCTTGCGGCGTCGACGAGGAAGAGCACGTGGGTGGCGGAGGCCTGGAACGTCGCGGCAGCAGCGACCGTGCCGCCGACCGCGGCGAATCCGTCACAGATGCCGGACCAGCGCGCGACGTTCGTATGCCGCGACGCATCGGTGACCAGGCGCAGCAGCACCGTGCCGACCGGTCCGATCAGCGCGGCCAAGCTGCTGGACGTGGCGACGAGCGCGACGATCGCCCACGGCGCCTGCGTGCGCGACATGCCCAGAAAGCACACGGCTTGCAGAGCGAGGACCGCGGGCCAGAGCCAGCGCCGCAGGAACTTGTCGGTGACCACGCCCCCGATCAGGCCGAACAGAAGCGGAGGTATCAGCTCGGCGGCGAAGACCGCCGACAACAGACCCGGCGAATGCACGGCAACCGCGAACAACGCGTACGCGATGGCGGCGAACCGGTCGCCGACGGCGGAGATGAGACTGCCCATCAGCAGCAGCCAGGCGCGCTTCCCCACAGCCGGGTCCACTTCCTCGCTGCTCGTCCCAGTCCGGCGGCCCATGAACCAAGAAGAAAGGGCCCCGCGAGCGTAGCCGCCCCGCGGCGGCGTCCGCATCACGATTTCGTCGGCGTGGGCGCGGCCGCGGCCGCGTAGCTGGCTGCATGGCCAGCGGCCGGAGCCAGAACCGGAGCGGGAACGGCGCGGGGCGGCGCGGGCCCAGGGGCGGCTCAGTTCACGTCGCGGTTGTCCGTCTGGAGGTTCTTCATGTCGAACTGGTGGTTGATGCCGAAGCTGATGATGCGGCGGGGGCGGATGCGGATCACGGCACCGTCATCGCCTGCGGCGGGGTCGCCCGGGCCGCGCACGGCTTCGGCGGTGCCGCGGATCTCGAGGCAGCGGATGACCGGGGGTGCCATCGACGCGACATCGTCGATCACGATGGCGACCCGGCCGTTCGCGGCCACGTTGCGGAACTTCCGGCTGCCCGCCATGCCGTGGCCGACTACGTCGATGGTGTCGAGCTCCGTGTTGTGGGTGAAGCCCACCGGGCTCACCTGGAGCGTCCCGTCGGGCTGGACGGTGGCCATGCGGGCGAGCGACTGCGCGGCCAGGTAAGCGGTCTCCTGCTCGGTGAAGATCATGCGCACACTGTAGCGAAGCACGCCGCGGCAGAGCCCGAAACCCGACGGCCTGTCAGCGCTACAGCAGACCTGCGACGCGGAGCAAGTCATCGGCAGAGCAGGGCAGAACTGGATCGGCGACGCGCGTGATTCGTCGGCGGGGCCGGGAGCTGATCGACGCCATGGAGTAAGCCATAGGCAAGGCCGGGCGGCCGCCGACGACGACGACGAACCAGAGACACGGCGCATGTGGACGGATCGACAGCTTGGGCGAAACGTCACGCGTGGCGCGGGCCGGTTCTGCCGCGGGGCGGCTCGAGGCGGGGCATGCTGGGTGACATGGACGTGTCCGTACTCTTCGCCGCGATCGCCGTGGCGGACCTCGAGGTGGGGCTGGCCTGGTACGCCGATTTGTTCGGGCGTGCGCCGGACATGCCGGTCAACGAGTCCGAGTCGATGTGGCGGTGTAGCGACTCTGCCTGGCTCTATGTACTGCGCGACGCCGAGCGTGCCGGGTCGTCGATCGTGACGATCTGTGTGCCGGACCTGGACGCGGTCATGGCGGAGTTCGCCGGACGGGGCATCTCGCGCGTGCCGGTGGAGCAGGTCACGGCCTCGGCGCGAAAGGCGACGTACATCGATCCGGACGGGAACCGGGTGGCCGTGATCGAGGTCCGGCAGGACGAGCGGGCGGCCTGACCGGCGGTGTCCTCACAGCCGCAGGCTCAACGAAAGAGTGGCGGCGTCTTTCAGCCGCAGGTCCGGCCAGACAGGCGCCGTCTTCACAGCCGCGAGTTCGGTGCAACGGTTCGGCAGCCTCGCCAGCCGCGGGGCCGGGGAGACGAAAGCCGGACTGATCAGCCGCGGGGCTCCGAGGCGAGTGGTGGGCGGACTGGTCAGCCGCGGGCGCGGGTCCAGGCGGCGAAGTCGCGGATGCCGTCGACGACCGCGTTGAAGCGTGCTGAGTTGAAGCGGTCGAAGGAGTGCTGGCCGCCAGGCAGTACCGCGAAGACGACCGGCTCCGCGGACGCGGCGCGCAGGCGGTCGGCGAAGTGGGCGGCGTCCTCGACGGGGACCAGTGTGTCGTGACTGCCGTGGGCGATGAAGAACGGCGGAGCGTCTGCGGTCATATGGGTGAACGGGCTGAACTCCGTGCCGTTCAGTTCACCGAAGTAGCCGGTGAGGTAAACCACTGCGGTGACCGAGGTGTCGGCCTGTTCGAAGCCGGGTTGGTACGCCGGATCATTCGGGGTGAGTCCGGCCAACGCGGCGAGCATTCCGCCGGCCGACGTGCCGGCCAGGAAGATCGTGCCGGGGTCCGCGCCGTACTGCGCTCCATGCTCGCGCACCCAGGCCAGCACCTTCTTCACGTCGATCAGGTGCTCCGGGAATCCGACCCGGGGGCTGAGCCGGTAGTTCGCGCTGACGCACACCCAGCCCTCGGCCGCGAGACGGTAGAGCAGGGTGCGCGCCTCGATGTTCTTTCGGCCGCGGATGAGCGCGCCGCCGTGCAGGTGGATCAGCACCGGGCCGGGCGCGCTCTGCTTGCGGGCCCGGTAGACGTCGAGGCGGTTGCGCATCCCGGCGTCGCCGTAGGAGAGGTCGGCGACGCGCTGGACGCCGCGTCGGCCGAAGACCCACGGCACGTTGAAGATCCCGAGCCACGCCGGTCGACGCGAACGCGCCGGCAGCGCCCCGCCGGTTCGCTCGCGCCAGTCGGCACCGAGTCCGTCATCGAGGGCTCTCTCGATCACGCGGTCGGCGCGGGCCCCCCGCAACGCAAGCGCGATCAGACCCGCCGCTGTCACCACGAACAGGGCCGTGCCGATCCAGCCGACCGCCGAGCCGAGCCCCGGCTCGCCGAGACTGCCGAGCACCGAAGCGGCGAGGACCACGAAGACCGCGAGCGGCGCCTCGTTGTAGACCACACCGAGGAACAGGCTCAGCAGGCCCAGCACGAAGGGGCGGCGCGGGCCGGTATAGTACTCCAGTCGTAGATCGTTACTGACGTGAAGTCAGCTACGTTGCGCTGCAATGGATCTACGGTTGGCGACTGCCTTGGCGTCGGGTGGGCGCACGCAGGCCGCCCCGTGATCACGGTGTTGTGACGCAACATGACATGGAGGCGGCCTGCGCCGTCATTGTAGATCCCGAGCCGGCGGACGCGGTATTCGCGGAGCTCACAGCGGGGCTGGCGCCGTCTTTTCAGCGCCGTGACCTGCGGG
>NZ_JAGSOG010000035.1 GCF_018139695.1 Actinospica durhamensis
GGGAATCCGGGGTGGGGTCGCTCGAGTGCCTCCTGAGTAATTCCCAGATCATCCTTTTTCAGGAGGAAATCATGTCGCGTATGCGACCGCGCCTCGGCGCCGTCGGACTCGCGGCTGCCGTTGTGGGAGCGTTCGCCGTACCGCAGGCTCAGGCCGCGACACCGGCTACTTCCAGCGGAGCCACCCTTTTCGTCAACAACGTCTCATCGAGCTGCACCGACAGCGGCACCGGAACGCAGGCCGCGCCGTACTGCAGCATCCAGGCCGCGGCCGACGCCGCCGCGCCCGGCGACACCGTCAGCATCGCCGGGACTCCGGGCTACTACGCTCCCTCCTACGGCGCCGTGACGATCACGAAGTCGGGCACCGCCGCCGCGCCGATCACCTTCGCGGGCACCGGAACCACCTACACCAGGACCGGTTCGCTCACGATCGACGGCAGCTACGTCGAGGTGACCGGGCTCGGCGCGGCGCAGAGCGGCACCTCGGCCTCCACCGGCCTCCGCGTGAACGGTTCGCACGTCACGCTGGACGGCGACCAGACCCAGGGCACGAACGCGCCGGCGCTGGTCTTCGGCGGCTCGGTCACCGCCGACACGGTCTCGCGCAGCGATATCTACGAGTACGGCTCCGGCAACGTCGTCCAGATCGCCTCGGGCGACAACGGCGTCGTGCTGACCACGAACCAGATCGACAACGTGGCCTCTGGCGAAACCACCACCGGCAGCGACGTCACGGTCTCCGGGGCCAAGAACACCGTGCTGACCGCGAACACCATCATCGTGCCCTGCAACACCGGCATCGCGGTGACCGGTTCGACCGGGACGAGCATCGAGAACAACGTCGTGGCCGGCCTCGGCGGATGCACGACCACCTTCACGAACCTCTCCGTCGACTCCGCGTCCGCGTCGTCGACGACGGTGGACTACAACGAGCTCTCGCAGATGACGGACAACATCGCTCCGTACAGCTGGGCGGGCAAGACGTACCCGACCCCGGCCGCGCTGAAGGCGGCCACCGGCCAGGGCGCGCACGACGAGGACGAGCAGTACATCGACACCACCACCTTCCAGATGCCCACCGGCGACGGTGTCGCCGACGGCAACCCGAGCGCTCCGGACGAGCTGAGCACCGACTTCTACGGCAACACCTGGCCGGGCGCCGCTCCCGACCGCGGCGCGGTCGCGATCGAGGACTTCACCGGGACCACCGTGCAGACCGGCGCGTTCGGACAGCAGGCCGGCGTCAACATCGCTCTGCAGGGCGTGGCCTGGGGCGAGAGCGACAGCTACTCGGTCGACTGGGGCGACGGAAAGGCCGACGTCGGCATGAGCCTCGGCGACGAGACGCCGGGGAACTTCAACGCCCTCGAGGACTCGCACATGTACGCCCGTCCGGGCACGTACACCGTCACCGCGATCATCAAGGCCGGCACGCAGACGGTCACCAAGACCGCCACGGTCACCACGACCGGCAGCACGTACGTGCCGGTGACCCCGACCCGGGTGCTCGACACCCGCAAGGGCCTCGGCGCGAAGCAGGCGAAGATCGGGGCCGGCGCCACCATCGCGGTCGACGTCACCAGCGGCGTCAGCGTTCCGGCGGGCCTGGGCACCGTGACCGCCGTGGTCATGAACGTGACCGCGGCCGACGAGACCGGCAACGGCGTCATCACCGCCTACCCCGACGGCGGCACGCTGCCGGAGGCCTCGAACCTGAACTTCTCCACCGGCCGCAACGTGCCGAACCTGGTCACGGTGAAGGTCGGATCCGACGACAAGGTCGACTTCCACAACGGCTCGAACGCGAGCACCGACCTGCTGGCCGACGTCGCCGGCTACTACGTGCAGGGCACCGGCGGCAGCTACTACGTGCCCAACACCCCGAAGCGCGTCCTCGACACCCGCAACGGCACCGGCGGCACCACCGGCGCGGTCCCGGCCGGCGGCACCATCTCGCTGAGCGTGCCGACCTGCAGCCAGACCACCTCCTCCGGCACCCAGACGGCCACCGCCGCGGCCGTGGCCATGAACGTCACCGCGGTCGCCCCGACGGCCAACGGCGTGGTCACCGTCTACCCCGACGGCGGCAACGTGCCCACGGCCTCGAACCTGAACTACAACAAGGGCCAGAACCTCCCGAACATGGTCGTGGTCGCGGTGGGCTCGGACGGCAAGGTCGAGCTGCACAACTCCTCGGCCGGCACCGTCGAGCTGGTGGCCGACCTCGAAGGCTGCTACTCCTCGCTGGGCGACGCCTTCGTTCCGCTCAACCCGGTCCGCGACCTCGACACCCGGTCCGGTCTGGGCCAGGGCTCGACGACCGGCGTCCCGGTCGGCGCGGGCAAGAACGCCCAGTACGTCGGCACCCCGAACGGCTTCAGCGACCTGTGGAACGCGACCGGCGTGGTCATGAACGTCACCGTCACGGACGCGAAGGCGAACGGTGTCATCACCGCCTACCCGATCGGCCCGAACGGGACCCTGCCGAACGCCTCGAACCTCAACTACCTCAAGGGCCAGACCGTCCCGAACCTGGTGATGGTCGCGACCGACGGCGTCACCCCGGTCAACCTGCACAACAACTCCACCGGCTCCGTCGACCTGATCGCGGACCTGTTCGGATACTTCAGCTGAGGTGGCCGATCCCATGAGCACATCCACACGAACCGAGGGAGGCACTCGCATGCGCAAGCGCAACGTCGCCGTGACGACGGCGCTGCTCGTGTCGGTCGGCTCGCTGGCACCCACGGCCGCTCACGCGGCCGCTGCCACGACGATCTACGTCAACAACGCCAACGGAGCGAACTGCTCCGACTCCGCCGCCGGCGCGGGCACCGCCGCCGCCCCGTACTGCACCGTGCAGGCCGCGGTGAACGTCGCGGGCGCCGGCCAGACCGTGCTGGTCGAGCCGGGCACGTACAACGAGAACGTCTCCATCACGCACGGCGGCTCCGCGGGCTCGCCGCTCGTCGTCGAATCCGCGCAGTCGCAGCAGGCTCAGGTCGGCTACGCCACGGGCTCGATCGTCGTGGCCGCCGCGACCGCCCCCGCCTTCACGGTCTCCGGCACGTCGTACGTGACCGTCTCCGGATTCGCGACGAACGGGATGAGCGGTCTGGCGGCCAAGGTCGACGGCTCCTCGAACGTCACCGTCAACGGCCTGCTCGTCAACGACTGGACCACGGGCCTGGGCAACGACGCGCCGGTCATCCAGGTGACCGGCGGCAGCTCGGCCGTGACCGTCAGCCGCAACACCGTCAACGCGAACTCCTACCCGGCCCTGATCCAGGTCGACTCCGGGAGCACGGGGAACTTCGTCACCACGAACGCGCTCAACGGCTACAGCGAGGGCGTCGTGGTGGACGGCTCCACCGGCAACGCCGTCACCAGCAACACCATCGAAGACATATGCGACGAGGGTGTCGCCCTGACCGGAGCCTCCACCGGCAGCACGATCGAGAACAACATCGTGCAGAGCCTGTCGGACGACACCTCAGGCAACTGCGCGAAGACGACCGCGACCGCGGCCGGCATCAACGTGGACAGCGCGGCGACGACCGGGACGAAGCTCGACTACAACATCGTCTACGTCTACGAGAACCCCTACGACTGGGCCGGCACGACCTACCAGCAGGCCTCCGACCTCGACAACGCGGTCAGCCAGGGCGCGCACGACATCAACGACGACCCCCAGGCCTACACGGTGCCCTACGGCGCCTCCCCGGCCATCGACTCGGCGGACGCGAGCGCGCCCGGCGAGCTGAGCACGGACCTGCTCGGCAACACCCGCGCGGACGACACGCAGGTGGCGAACACCGGGGCGGGCACGCCGACGTACTACGACCGCGGCGCGTACGAGCTCGAGGACCCGCTGGCGCCGGTCGTGGGCCTCGACACCGAGAGCGGCACGGTCCCCAGCGTCATCACCGCTTCGGAGTCCGGAGCGGACACCGGCTGGGCCCCGGTCACCTCGTGGAGCATCGACTTCGGTGACGGCTCCGCCACGGCGAAGCAGACCACGAGCACGCCGGAGAAGATCAGCCACACCTACACCGAGGCCGGCGAGTACACGGTGAGCCTCACCGCCACCGACGGCTACGGCGCGGACGGGCGCGGATCCACGACCACGACCGAGAAGGTCTGGATCCTCAACAGCAGCGTCTTCCACCCGGTGACCCAGGCGCGCATCCTGGACACCCGCAAGGGCACCGGCACCGGCGGCGTCGTCGCCCCGGTCAAGATGAACGCCGGAGTCGCGCTGAAGGTCGAGGGCGTCGACTCGATCCCGGCCACCGGCGTCAAGGCCGTCGCCTTGAACCTCACCGTGGCCGGGCCGACCGGCAACGGCTACGTCGAGGCCTACGCCGACGGGAGCACCCGTCCGACCACCTCGAACATGAACTACACCAAGGGTGAGAACCTCGCCACGCAGGTCATCGCCCCGGTCGGCACCGACGGCAAGATCGACCTCTACAACGGCATGACCGGCGGCGCCACCGACCTGATCGCCGACGTGGTGGGCTACTACGGTCCCGGCGCGGGCTACGGCGCCGGCGTCTTCGGCGGCCCGACCCGCCTGCTCGACACCCGGCACGGAGTCGGCACCGGCACCAACGGCAAGGCGGTCCCGGTCCCGGCCGGCGGCACGCTCAAGCTCACCCCGGACAACGCCGAGCAGTTCTTCGGCCCGAACGAGACGGCCGTGTTCAACGTGACCGTCGTCGACGAGAAGAGCAACGGCTTCCTGACGGTCTACCCGGACGGCGCCACCCGCCCGGGCACCTCGAACATCAACTTCCGCACCGGCCAGGCGATCGCCAACGAGGTGTTCGCGCAGACCGGTTCCGACGGGACGATCGACTTCTACAACGCCGGCACCGGCACGATCGACCTGATCGCGGACATCCTGGGCGACTACGACACCGAGGCCCAGTCGGGTTACGTGCCGATCAGCCCGGTCCGGGTGATCGACACGCGCAGCGGCAAGGGCGCGCCGAAGGGCGCGGTCAAGGCCTTCGGCACCATCAGCAACACGCTCACGGGTCTGGCCGGCGTGCCGACGACGACCCCGACCAACGTCGACGGCTGGGCCGCGACGGCGACCGTCGTCTCGCCGACGGCCAACGGCGACCTCGAGGTCTACCCCGGGTACTCCGACAACGCGCCGGGCGTCTCCACGCTCAACTTCACCGCGGGCGCCACCGTGGCCAACTCGACCATGATGGGGAACGAGGAAGGGCTCAAGATCTACAACCAGAGCCCGGGCACGAGCCAGATCCTGCTGGACGTCTCCGGGTACTTCTCGGCCTCGTGACCGGCAGATCGGCGAACGGCTGATCCGAACGACGAGGGCCGCGGGATCACTCCCGCGGCCCTCGCGCGTTTCTCCGCCTACTTCCGCTCCTGCTTCTCCACCTCGTGCAACGGCTCCCGCCTGCGCTCGGCCAGCGTGCCCCACAACACCGTCGAGACCACCCCCACCGCCGTGAGCAGCTCGGCCCAGAAGAACGCCGCGTAGTCCAGCAGGCATCCGATCGGCGGCGCCCCCGGCGCGACGTTGCGCAGCGCCGCCAGCGCGAACAGCGTCGCGGCCATCCAGCCGAGCGCCGGCCACACCAGGCCGCGCCGGCGTGAGACGAGGATCCAGGCGCCCGTGAGCACCGACAGCGCCAGCGCCCACATGACGATCATCATGAACACCGCCATGATCTTCGTCCCCTGAGCCCGCGTGAGATGCTCCACCTGGTAGACCACATGGTTCGTCGTGCGTGAGCTGACCGCGCTGAAGCGGAAGAACGGGTCGATGTCGCTGAACGTCATCGAGACCGGCACCTGAACCCCGTCCACGACGGCCGCGAACGCGAGTTCGGTGTCGTAGCCGTCGAACGGGTAGTCGGAGATCGTCCCGCCGTACAGGCTCATGTCCAGATCCTGCGCAGTCGCGGATCGGCCCGCCGGGAACTGGACCTCGGAGTGCGTGGGCGAGGTGGAGTACAGGGTGATCTGCTTCGCCGGCGCGTTCACCCCGCTGTCCTCGAGGAAGCTCCCCGTGGGCACCACCTCGACCCGCAGCTGCACCCGCCGCTGCGCCGCACTGACCTGTTGCGCCGTCACATACAGCTCGATCCGATCCGGCGCGGCCGTGTCCCCCACCACCGTCGCCTGGTGCTCCACCGCCCGCCCGTTCAGATACAGCAGGATTCCGGCGGCGCACAGCAGCGGCACGAGCAGCACCGCAGCCACCCGCCTGACCAGCACGAACCTGCCTCGCACCGCTCCAGTCTGGTCCGGCGCCGCCCCTGGCGCACCCGACCACCGTCGAACGGGCTAGGTCGTGTCCGCGCAGGAGCCGCGCAGGGGCCGCGCGGGAGGTCCGGGAGGTCAGCGCGTCGGCGCGTACGGGCGCATCATCTCGTTGTCCTCGTGGTCGATGATGTGGCAGTGCCAGACGTAGCCCGGTCCTCGGGTGGGGTCGAAGGGGAACAGGTTCTCTCCCGGCACGACGCCGCCCACCGGCGTCTCGGTGGGCGCCCAGCGGGCGATCACCCTGGTCACCTGTCCCGGCTGGGCGTTGACCGTGTCCTTCCAGCCCGCCTCGTTCGGCTCCGGCGGCATGACCGGCCCCTGCAGGTAGGGGCCGAAGGCCGGGTTGCCGCCGAGCGCCGCGTCGTGGTTCGGCGTGAGGTAGTCACGCGGCGATCCGTACCCGGGGATGATCACGCCCGGCTCGTAGCGGACCTCGCCCAGGGTGCCGTCGCACTTCTGCCCCTCGAAGGTGCCGCCGGGGAACTGCGCGCCCCACGCGGCGAGGTAGGCCTCGGCGTCCACCTTCTGTCGGCCGACCAGCTGGAACTGGATCAGATGGATGTGCATCGGATGCGCGAACATCGAGGCGTTGAGGATCTCCCAGACCTCGGTGGAGCCGACGCGCGGGCGCTCGGTCAGCCACAGGCCCTGGCCGTACGCGTCGGGCCGCGAGCCGGAGACCGGGGTTTCGGTCCCGGAGCGCAGGCCGGTGAAAGAGCTGTTGTTGACCAAGGCGATGAGCGTTCCGCCGACCTCGGGCGGAATGGCGCAGGCCCGCGTGTCCTGCTCGCTGAGCATGAGCTGGCGCTTGGCGTCGACCCGGACTCCCGGGCTCACCTCGCCGCGGTCCGGGTCGGCGAGCCGGGCGATCGGCGCCGGCCGCCCCGGGCCGCCACGCAGCGGCTCACCCGTGGCCGGGTCGTACGTGGCGTCCCGGCCGGAAAGCGGGAGACACACGTCGATACGCATGATCTGCCCGTCCAACGCCGGGTCCGGGAGCGTTCCGGTCGGGAACGAGTGGACCGCGTTGTTGGTCAGGATCAGCGAGCAGCCGTCGAGCCCTGAGAAGTCGATGATCAGATCGGCGCGTTCGGCGGGCGCGAGGTCGAGCCGTTTCGCCTCCGGCCGACCCGGCGTGTTCAGCTCCGCCGGCCGGTCGAGCAGTCCGCCGTCGGTGCCGATCTGCCAGAACGCGGCCGCCGACGGCGCGCAGCTCAGATCCGCGTTGTGCGCCTCGGTGAGGTTCATCGACAGGTACCTGCCGTTGCATCCGTTCAGGACGCGGAAGCGGTAACGGCGCGGTTCGACGGCGAGCACCGGCCAGGTACGGCCGTTCACGACCATCGCGTCACCCTGGAACGCCGGAATCCAGTACGGATGCGCCGCCTGATTGGGCGGCCCGCCGACCAGGCCTCCGGAGGCCGCGCTGTCGGGGAAGAGCAACTGGCCGTCCGTGTCGAACTGCCGGTCCTGGATCGCGATCTCGATCTCGTACGGGTCGGCCGGAAGTCGCAGGGGGTTGTCCGGCCGGCCGGTGTCGTACCGGTCCCGTACGAGGTAGAAGGCGGCGAGGCCGGCGTACACGTTGAGCCGGGTGATGCCGAGGGCGTGATCGTGGAACCAGAGCGTGCAGGACGGCTGCGCGTTCGGATACCGATAGACGGCCTCGTTCGGCGCGCCCGGGCCGAAGGACTCGTACCCGGGTCCGCGCCGGCCGTCCGCGGTGAACCAGCCCTGCGGTCCCCCGTCGGCGCCGGAGTGCACCTCGCCGCCGTGCAGGTGAGCGACGGCCGGGAACGGACCGCGATAGGGCCGGGTGGAGTCCATCCGGTTCAGCGGGTCGGCCCAGTGGATCGTCTGGTCGACCGTGAGCAGCGGTGCGACCCGGGAACCGCCGTCGACCCCCGGCAGCTTGTTGACGTAGCGGACAGTGGTGGGTCGCCCCGACCATGCCTCGACGGTGTAGCCCGGCCAGCTCGCGGGCCGCCCCGCCACCTGGTATCCCCACACCCAGGTGCCTTCCGCATACGCGCTCGGATACATCGAGGGCGGGAGCACGTGCTGCGCGAACTCGACGAACGCGGTCGTCATCGAGGACGCACGGACGCGCTTCCCGCTGAAGGTCGGGAGGCTCTCGACATACTTGGGGATGTTCGCGCCAGGCAGCGGGGTCTGCGGCCGAAGCACCGACGCCGCCGCCGGTGACGGGCTGACCAGCGTGTCGAGCGTGGTGGCGGTCGCGAAGCCGAGGCCGCCCGCGACAAGCAGCCGCCGACGGCTCAGATCCGGCGCGGCAGACGGGTGATCGGTGGTTTCATCCGACAAGGCGGGCCTTCCCGGGAAGGTGCGGCACAGCCCGCCGACCAGGTCGAAGCAGGGCCCATACCGACGTCAACCCTTGAGTATGCTTACTTCACCGTGAGTAGCATAGGGCCTGCTCCGCGAAGTCGCGGGAACCGCCGCCTCGTGGCGTGGCGTGCGCCGGTCAGCGCAGCCCGGCCCAGCCGGCGAGATCGCGACCATGGACAGACGGACGCCCACGGATGCGGCGAGGGCCGTGAACAGGCCGGCCGCGACGATGCCGCCGGCGTTCGCATGACCGGCCGTGACCTTTCCGACGGCGCTGGCCGCTTCCAGGGTGACGGCGCCGACCGTCATGATGCGTTTGTGGAGCGGAGCCCGGATGACGGTGAGGTTCACACGCGCGAGCGTCCCATGCCCACTCAGCCCTCGTACAGTGGTTTCCGGCCACCGCGCCGCCCCTGCCGCCGAGCTGCGATCCCTGCCGCGTCGAACGCTGGAGGGCCGGTAACCGTCGACTGGTCACCGGCCCTCGTCACGTGGAGCTTCTGGTACTTATTCGAACACGTCTCCGCAGTTCACGTGGTCGTGCAGGGATCTTCTCCGGTCGTTACCGGGTACTTGTCACTGCGCGTAGACGCCGAGTTCGTCGAGGATCAGGTTGGCCTGACCGTGGCCGCTGAGGTAGATCCCCGAGTCGAGGGAGTCCTCGCCCAGCTGCGTACTCCACTTGGAGTCGGCCACCGTGCCGGTCGAGACGATCGCCAGGTTCGGGACGGTCTGGCCGGCCAGGTAGTTGATGTTCGACGAGCCGGTGGACGGGGCCTGGCCCGGGTTGTACGGGTAGAGCGACAGGAAGCCGTTGCCGGTCGGCGAGACGATGGTCGCGTTGAACACGGCCGCGGTGGTCGGCTGCGAGGCCGGGGTCACCGGGAACGGCGTCTGGACGCCCGTCTTGATCGTGCCGAAGTTCAGGCCCAGCAGCGCCAGCTCCGAATTGCCCGAGCCCCGGGTGTCCAGGTACCGCTCAGGCCAGGCGAACGGAACGTAGGAGCTCGCCCCGGTCACCGCGTCCTTCGTGTAGTAGCCGGTCACGTCCCCGATCAGGTCGACCGCGCCGCGGCCGGAGTTCGCGAAGGTGATGTCGCCACCCGTGCCGATCGGCACGATGGTCATGTTGTTCGTCGTCGAGCCGGCCGGGTAGTTGAGGCTGGAGACCGTCGGCACCGACCCACCCGTCGGGTAAGCCGTGATCAGGCCGTTGTTCTTCGCGCCGACCGCGGTCAGGTTCATCGCGACCGCCGTCGCGTCCGCCGGGATGGTCTTGCCGTTCGCGACGTTCAGCGTGACGGCCGAGTTCGCCTGGATCTGCCCCTTGGCGACGCCCGTTCCGTAGCGCGTGTCCAACATGCGCGTCGGGGTCAACGGCACGTAAGCGCTCTGCGTCGACGCGGTGTAGTAGCCCGCGACATCCGCGATCACGTTCACCGTGCCCTTCGACGCGCCGTTGAGGAAGTCGACGACACCGTCCTTGCCGACCGCCGCGATGACGAGATTCGCGACGTTCTGGTTCGCGCGGAAGTTGAGGTTCGAGGTGATGATGCCGCTGGAGAGGTTGCCGGACAAGTCCTCGTTGGGCAGGACCGACAGGAAACCGTTGGCAGTGCCCTCGGTCACGGTCACGTTGAGCACGACGGCGGTGACTCCCGCCGGGATGGTGTCCCCGACCGGGCCGGCACCGACGACCTTGAGGTGGCCGAACTTGCCCGCGGCGATCGGGCCGGAGATCCCCGTGCCGTTGCGCGTGTCCAGGATCCGGGTCGGACCGTAGGGCGTGAACTGCGAACCGGTGGCCACGACGGTGGTGTTCGTCGCCGAGTCGCCGGCGCCGTCGTCGATCACGGCCGAGACGTTGTATACGCCGAGCGCGGCGTACGTGTGGTCGAGCGTCGGCAGGCCGGCGGTGTCGAGGTCGGCGGCATTGACCGTCGAGGTGCTGGTCGTGCCGTCACCCCAGGTCACCGTGATCGTCGCGGTGCCGGTGCTGAAACCCTCGGGCAGCAGCAGGAGCTGGACGCTGTGCGAACCGGTCTGCCCGCCGTAGATGAGCAGCTGCATGCCCGGATTCGGAGTCGCGCTCGCTCCGTGGGCGGCCGTGGTGCGGTGATACACCGACTGCGACGCGGGGCTGCTGAAGTTGAAGTGGTGTGCCTTGACGAACGACGACCAGTTGGAAGCGGTCGCGGCCGCGGCCTGCGTCGAGGTCGCGGCCTCGGCGAACGTGGGCACCAAGGCCATGCCGATCGAGCCGATCACGGCCAGCGAAAGCACCAGCTTGCAGCTTCTCATTGTTTCTCTCCCCTGAAGAATCCGCGCTCCCGAACGCGGACGTTATATCAGGCGATTGTATTGAGCCGACCTGGCCCTCATGTGCCTCTCATGTCACGATCCTGCCACAGCACGTGCCGTGGCGGGACGCGCCCACGGGCCGGACGCACGGTCGGCCAGGGCTTGTGCCCTGGCCGACCGTGCGCCGCGGATCGTTCGGATCGTTCGGATCGGACGGATCAGCTCCCGTAGTAGCCGAAGACGTCCACGACCACCTGGGTGAGTCCCTTGCTCGCGTTGTCCACGTCGAACTCGCCGTTCGTGGACCCGAGCCCGACGGTGATCGCGTTCTGCGTCTGCTGCCCGGCGAGGAAGTTGAGCACCGAGGCGGTCGGCGCGGTGGACCCGTCGGCGGGGAACACCGTGATGAAGCCGTTCGCCGTCGGAGACACGACGGTCAGGTTGGCCGCGACCGCGCTCGCCCCCATCGGGATCTCGATGCCCTTGGTGGCACAGTCGAGCGGCGGGCAGACGCCGGCGATCTCCGCCGGGATGGTCTCGTCCGCGCCCAGTGCGCCGATGAAGTCGAGCGAATTGCGCGAGTCCACACTGCGCTCGGGATCGATCGGGACGAAGTAGTCGCCCGACCCGGTGGTGAAGTAACCGTCGAGGTCGACCACCAGGTCCGCCTGCCCCTTGCCGCTGTTGGTGAAGTCGACGTATCCGTCCGCACCCACCGACACCACGACCTCGTTCGGCACCGTCTGCCCGGCCAGGTAGTTCACGTTCGACGTGGCCGGCGTGGCACCGCCGTCGGGCGCGGCCGTGACGAAGCCGTTTCCGGTGGCGTCCACCACGGTCACGTTGAACATCGCCGCCGAGATCCCGGCATACGAGCTCAGCTTCACCTTGACCGTGCTGCCGGCCGGGACGACCGCCGTCTTACGGGTGTCGAGCACCCGTGTCGGCGAGATCGAGTGGTAGCCGGAGTCGCCGGTCGCCGAGTAGTAGCCCTCGAGGTCGGCGATGACATGGGTCTTTCCGGTGCTGACGTTGGCCAGATCGACGTATCCGTCCGCCCCGACCGCCACGATCACCGTGTTGGCGACGTTCTGGTCCGCGTGGAAGTCGACGTTCGAGACACCCGGCAGCGCCGAGCCGTCCGGGCAGGCGGTGATCACCCCGGACTTGGTCGCCTCGGTGGCCGTCACGTTCAGCGCGACGGCGGTAACCCCCGTCGACGGAAGGCCGTCCACGCCGGCGATCTTCAGCCGCACCTGTCCCTCCGGAGCGACGGCGCCGGCCGCGGCCACGCCCGTCCCGCTGCGGGTGTCGAGGATCCGCGTGGGGGTGACCGGGGTGAACTCGGTGGCCGCGGTGCTGAAGGTGTCGGTCGCCGTGCGCTGATTACCGTCGGAATCCGTCAGCGTCGTGGTGACCGTGTACGTCCCCGGCTGCGCGTAGGTGTGGTCGAACAGGCAGCCGGTCACGTTCGCGACCGAGGGCGCGGTGCCGTCACCGAAGTCGACGGAGCACTTGGAGATGGTCCAGCCGTCCGTGCTCGTCTCGGCGTCGACCTGCACGCCCTCCGCGCCTTGGGCAGCGACCGTGACGTTCGGCGTGAGGGGCGTGTCGGCCACGACCTTCACGGTGAAGGCCGTCTCGGCGAGCATTCCGTTGACGGAGTCGATGCGCACGGAGCCGGTGTAGGAGCCGGTGGCCGAGAAAGCGTGCTGGGCGCTGCACATGCCTGAGGCGTCCGGCGTCACCGTGACCGGCGCGCTTCCGTCGCCGAAATCGTAGGTGCACGTGAACGCGTTGCCCCAACCGTCCGAGGCCGTCACCGCGTAGGTACCGACACCGCCGACCGGCGCCTGCTCCGGCCAGTTCGCCGCCGGGGCATTGGAGATCGACTCGACGGTCTCCTCGTCACCGCGGTCGTAGTAGCCGAAGGTGCCCGTCCCGGTGTTCGCCACGTCGGGATCATCGTTGCGCGGGCGGTCGAGGATATCGGTGGACAGTTCGCCCGGTGCGTCGGAGTTCGCCGAGTCGATCGACGCCGTAGCCGTGCTCAAGTTCGAGTCGTGCGACCCCTGACCGGTCGCCGCGTCGAGGGCGGCGGACTTGCTGTAGAAGGTGCCGGCCCACGAGTACACCTCGGTCCTCGAGCCGTTGAGCGCCATGTCGTTGTAGTCGGCGCTCGTGCCGCTCGCGGACGCGGCGTCTACCGACAGAGACACCTCGTCGGCGTTGGTCGCACCGCAGAGCGTGGGCTGCGTGGACAGAACCTGGGCGACGTTGTTCTCGACCGAGCCGGAGGTCGATCCGTTCGTCAGACCGATGGCGGTGCCACAGGAGCTGCGGAACGTATTGCTCGTCACGTCAGAAGAGGTCGTCCCGTTCAGGACGACTCCCGAGCCGATCTGGTCCACCATGTAGTCCGTCGTGATGACGTCGTCGGAGCCGCCCTGGACCGAGACGGCGCCTCCCGTGGTCGTGCCGGACAGGTAGTCCCGGCTCAGCGTGATCGACGAGGAGCCGGAGCCGATCGCGACGATGGGCGCGCTCTGGTCGCCGGTCATCGTGACGTAGGTGCTGTCCACCGTGTCGTCCGTCGATCCGGTCACCGCGACGGCGTTGTTGTTCGACTGCTCCGTGATGCGGAAGCCCTGGATGGAGACGTGGGACGCGCCGTCCAAGGTCACCGCGCTCGATGACGTCGCCGTGATGGCCGCGTAGGGCGCCACCAGCGCGATGCCGGTTCCGGTCGTGGCCTCGACCGTGATCGGAGCCGCCGCCGTGCCCGAAGCGGTCACGGTGAACGGAGCGTACGTGCCCGGACTCACCGTCACGGTGTCGCCCGGCGCGGTCGCCGCGGTGACCGCGGCCTGGATGGTGCAGTACGGCGTCGTGGCGCTGTCCGTCGTCGAGTCCGAACAGTCCGCGGCGGCCGCGTTGTTGACGTAGAAGCTGCCCGTCGAGTCCGCCTGCGCCACGACCGGCCCGAAGGCCGATCCCGCACAGACGAGCGCCGCGGTGGCGAAAGCCACCCGGCGCTGATGTGAAGGCATTCGTGTACCTCTCCCCGGAGAAAACTGCGTGGCCGCCGACGATGCGGCGGCCACGCCCGATCTTAGTTCCACGGGAGTATCAGTACATGAAATCACGTCACGGCTGGGACACAGACCGCGCTCCAGCGGAACGTAGGCGCCGCCGGCTCTGCCGAGCTCGTTGAGGAGGACCACGCCGTTCTTGCCCGCGGGGAGGATCACCAGGTCGGGGCGGCCGGCCCTGCGGCAGGCCGCCCTCCATCGTTCCGAGGTCGGATTCAGCTGCCGGCGAAGTACCCGAACACGTCGAAGATCACATCCGTGTGGGCGGCGGAGCCGTTGTAGACGTAGATCTCCGCGGTATCGCGCGTGGTGTTCAGAACACCCATGTTCGCGACCGTCTGACCGGTGAGGTAGTTGAGGTTCGAGACCGTGGGCTGCGTCGTGCCGGCCGGGAAGACTGTGAGGTAGCCGTTCCCCTGGGTGTCGGTCACGGTGATGTTCGTGACCATCGTCGCGCCGGAGGCAATCGCGGCCGACGGGGCACCGGGGATGTCGTCGTTGCCGAGCGGGAACTGCACGGTCTCACCGCCGGCGGGGCCGGCCGTCTCGCGGGTGTCCACAGCGCGGTACGGCGTCACCGGAATGTAGGCGTCCGGCGCCGTGGCGGAGAAGTATCCGGAGACGTCGGCGATGAGATCGACCGGCGTCTTGGTACCGCCGTTGAAGAGTTCGATCTTGCCGTCGGGGCCGACCGGGACGATGACCGTGTTGGAGACGGTCTGGCTCTTGAGGTAGTTGAGGATCGAGGTGGTCGGAGTGCCCGCGCCGTCGGGTTCGGCCGCGACCCAGCCGTTGCCGGTGCCGTCCACGGCGGTGACGTGCACGGCGACGGCGGTCGCGTTCGACGGGATCGAGTCGATGCCCGCGATGGCGACCGGCACCCCCGAGCCCCCGGCGACCTGCGCCTTCGGCGCCCCGGTGCCCTTGCGGGTGTCGAGGATCCGCTCGAGCGGCACCGGCGCGTACTGCGAGGCGGCGGTGTTGGTGAAGTACCCGGTCACGTCGCCGATCACATCCGCGGAGCCGCCTTCGGGACCGACGTTGTAGATGTTGATGTATCCGCCCGAGCTGACCGGGACGATCGCGTTGTTGGCGACGGTCTGCCCGGACCGGTAGTTCACGTTCGAGACCGAGGTGCCGTCGGCGCTCAGGTAGCCGTTCACGGTGGTGTCGGTCGCGGTGAGGTTGATCGCGACCGCGGTGACACCTGACGGGATCGCACCGACGCCCGCCACCTTGAGCGAGAAGTACATGCCGGTTCCAAGCTTCGCCTTCGCCGCTCCGAGCCCGCTCCGGGTGTCGAGCACACGCACCGGGCCATAGGGCGTGTAGTCGGAGCCCGAGGCGGTGAAGGCGGTCGTGGCGGAACCCGTGGCGCCGGTGGTCAGGGCCGCGGTGTCAGTGATCGTGTACGTGCCGGCCGAAGCGTAGGTGTGACTGGGCACGTCCGTCGGGCCGTACGAGCCGGTCTGACCGTCACCCCAGTCGACCGCGTACCGGACTGCCGCGGCCGTCGCGTTCGCAACCGTGTACGTGGACGCGCCTACGCCGGCCGTCTGCATGATCGAGCTGTGGAGGGTGACGCCCAGCGCATCGACCGAGGTGGCGGCCGGAGTGACCGTGGTCGTGAAGACCGGCTGGATCGCACCCCGCGCGCAGAACGCGGGCGAACCGGTCCCGGTCACGGCCGCCAGCCCGTCTCCCGTGCAGGCTTCACCAAAGTAGTCCGTGTCGAGCATCCCGGGCGCCGAGGCGTTCGCCGAGTTCACTTCCGGTGCAGTGGGGGATATCGACGCCACCGTGGCAGCGTTCAACTGGGGATCGGCGTTCAGGTCGTGCGCGCCCTGCCCCGTCGCCGCCAGCAACGCCGCGGCAGTGGTGTAGGAGGCACCGGCCCACGAGTACGGGGTCTGGTCCACCACCCCACCGATGGGCGTCGGGTAGACCACGTTGTAGTCCAGCGCCGTGCCGGCCGTCGAGGAGGAATCGACGGATATCGACGTCCCGTCCGTGGTCCCGGCCGAGCTCGGGTTTGCGACGATGTTGTTCTCGATCGACGTCCCGGTAGACCCGCCGGCGACGCTGATCGCCGTACCGGTGTGCGGCAGGTCGACAAGAGTGTTCGAGACGATGTCGGTCCCTGGCGTACCCGTCACCGAGACACCGGTCGCCAACGAGCTGAACCCGTCCTCGCTGACATCGATGCCAGACCCGCCCGAGTCGACGAGCACTCCCGTACCCGCCCCGATGATCGTGTCCCGACTGACCGTCACGTCCGACGATCCAGAGGTCACGTGCACCGCCGTCGCCGTAGCGCTCGGCGCGATGGCACGCAGGCCGTCGAGCGCGATGTGGGAAGAGGAGCTCACCGTGATCGAGTCGATGGAGAACTGATGGGTGAGATAGCTGTTCGAGCCCGTGCTCCGAGGCCCCTCGATCGTCACATACGCGGCGCCGTCCAGGCTCAACACACCGTTCCCGAGCGTGACCGGGCCCTGCGCCTGAAAGACGATGGGCGCCGCGGCCGTGCCGACGGACGTGATGTCCACGCTCCCGGCATACCCTCCAGCCGCGATCTCCACGGTATCCCCCGGCACAGCCGCGTCCGCCGCCCCCTGAATCGTGCAGAACGGCGCCGCCGCAGTCCCCGGCCCGGCGGCAGAGCAGTTACTCCCGGGCGCGTTGTCCACATAGAGCACATTCGCACCGTCCGCATGGCCCACCGCCACAGCAGACCCCATGGCCACAGCCACAGACGCCGCAACCGCCACCGCGTGACGCCGATGATGCATCGTGCCTCCCCCGCCCTCAGAGCAGACCCTCGCTGCCCAGAGCGACGGTAACCCACGCGAGTATCAATACCGCTACAACCATGACCCCGATCCGCCCCGACCGGCGTGCCCAGCGCCCCCGTGCGCCGTCGGTCCCGCTCGCGCGTTCGGCGATGGCTTATCGCTGCTGCCTACGGCGTATAGCCGACAGCGCGGCAGACGGCAGGACGATCATCAGCATCGAGATCGAGAGGCGCCCCTCCGGCACCTCATGACATGCGGTGATCCCGACCACGATGTCGAGAAACGTGATCCACGCCAGGGCTCTGCGCGGGTGCACGTCGATCCATTTCAGCATCCTCACATGCTGACATGTGCGCGGGTCGCGGTCAACGAGCGTTCCGCCGATGCCTGCGAACGGTCAAGGCCGACCAAATCGCCACGCCCAGCATCATCGCCACGACCCCCGGAAAGCCGGAATCGGACACGGGTACCTCGTATATCCCGACGATCGCGGCAACGGCCAGGACGGCGTGAACCAATACCAAGGCCCGAATCGGATGCGCATCCACCCACTTCAGCACACTCGCATATTGACATAAGCGGTGGCGTGGGTCAATCCGCCCCGTGATCCGCCACGGCGCCGACGTGTTCCGCAGGGTTGGTGGGGGCCCCTGTAATCGGCCGGCGCCGCTCTACATACGCTCTGGCTTTTGTCGGCCCCTGAAGCGCTCGCAGGACACTGCTTGCATCCTGGGGTCACCGGGGAACCCCCTCCCCCCGCGCGCCGTCAAAGTTCCACTCAGTGACGCATCGCCCGGAGGACGACATGCCACCGTTTCGCAACTACCACCGGATTCAGCTGGTCTCGGCCTTGGCACTGACAATGTTGATCGTCAGCGCGTGCACTCAGGCACCACCCGCCAACGGCACGCTCAAGGGGACGTTCACCGCGGTGGGAGGCGCGTCGACGGCGCCCAACCCTCCCCCCATTGCGCTGGACGGCACAATCACCGCTACCCGCGGCACCACCGTCGTCGCATCAACCCGGGCGATCGGCGGGTCCTTCACCCTCACCCTCCCGCCGGGCACCTACACCATCACCGGCCTCGCCCCCTATGAGCACGGTACGGCCTGCACGACGACGTCGAAAGTCACCTCTGACACGACGAGCCCCGTCGAGGTTGTCTGCTACAACGCGTGACCGACGCCAAGCCCGCAAGGCCTCACGGGCCGTTCCCGACGGAGCCCGGACGCCAGTCGCCCAACGAGTCGCCCACATGGCGAAGGGCTGTCCACGTCTATCGATGTGGACAGCCCTGACATGCCCCATCGCCGCGTTTGCCCGACGCGGTTTGACAGCGTTTCCTCGGGCATCCAGTCCTAATCGAACTGAACGCTGATGCTCGCGCTGGATGCGGTCAGGTGCGCGTCACCGGCGTAGGACACCTGGTAGGTGAGCTTCCCCCGAGTTGCCGAGTGATCGAACCCGTGGCGTGATGGATCACGTGAAGGGAGTCGGTCTGATGGCTGCTCAGAGAAAATATCCGCCCGAGTTGCAGGAGCGGGCGGTGGCGATGTACCGGGCGGCGGAGGAGAAGCCGGTGGTCCGGCAGATGGCCCGTCAGCTCGGTGTACACCCGGAGGCGCTGCGCAACTGGATCCGCAAGGACGAGGACGCCCGGCGCTCGGGCCGGGGCCGATCGCGCGCGGTGGCAACAGCGGTGCCGGAGTTGCCGGCGGAGGTGGAGGCCGAGCTCGCAGGCTTGCGCAAGGAGGTGATGGAGCTGCGGCGGGCGAATGAGATCCTGCGGGCGGCGAGCGCGTATTTCGCGGTCCAGCTCGACCAGACCGGCCGGCGCTGCTGAGGTTCGTCGAGGAGAACCAGGCCGCGTTCGGGGTCGAGCCCGTGCTCCGGGAGTTGGCGATAGCCCCGTCCACCTTCGGCGACTGGCGCCGGCGGGCTGTGGCCCCGTGCGCGCGTGAGCTGCGCGATGCCGAGCTGCTCGCCCGCATCCGCGAGGTCCACGCCGATTCCGGCGGAGTGTACGGCTCGCCGCGGGTACACGCGGTGCTGCGGCGCGAGGGCGAGACGGTCTCGCGCAAGCGGGTGGAACGGCTGATGCGCGAGAACGGCATCACCGGGGTCAGCCCGGCGCGCAAGGTGTGCACCACGATCCCGAACCCGGACGATCCCCGGCCCGTGGACGCGGTCAACCGGCAGTTCACCGCGGCCGCGCCGAACCGGCTGTGGGTCACCGACTTGACCGTGATCGCCACCGGCGAGGGGCCGTTGTGGCTCGCTTCGATTCGCGATGCGTTCTCCCGCAAGGTCATCGCGTGGGAGACGAGCGATACCGCGGATGCGGACCTGGTGTGCGCGGTGCTCGAGTACGCGCTGCGCGCCCGGCGCCCGCCTGCCGACGGCAGCCTCGTGCACCACGCGGATCACGGGTCGCAATACACTTCGATCAAGCTGACGACGCGGCTGGTGCGCGCCGGGATCACCGCGTCCATGGGCACGGTCGGGGACTCGTACGACAACGCCCTGGCCGAGAACATGTGGTCGACGCTCAAGACCGAGTGCGTGCGCCGGCGGGAGTTCGCCACCCGGGCCGAGGCGAACCAGGCCCTGTTCGAGTACCTCGACGGGTTCTACAACCCGCGCAGAATCCAGCGCAATCTCGGTTACCGCTCCCCGGACGAGTTCGAAGCCGCCCACGACGCCGGTGAGTTGACCGCGGCCGACCTCGAGCGACTGGCGATGGATGCGGCAAAGCGCCGCCACCGCCGCGCCAAGCGCGTGAAGGCTCCGATGCCGAATGGCCCGGAGACCGCCCAGCTACCGGGACAACGGCCCACACCCGCCGCCAAACGGGTACGCCCATCCGGGCGAACCCTGTCACAACGAGAAACAGCAGATCAACGGGCTAGATCACACGGAAAACTCTAGGGAAGCTCACTGGAACCCGTCGGCGTCGGACTGGCAGGCCCAGTGGTGCGTGTATTTCACGGGCGTGGTCCGTCTCTGTCTGGGACTGCTGCTCGCGGCCCGCTGGGTGGTGACGGACTCTGGTCAATCGCGCGCGGTCCGGCCCGGGGCAAGGGTGCGAGCGCAGCTCGCCCGCGTAGCGGCTCGGCCCTTGCGGCGGCGTCGGCCGGGTGTGATTCCCGTAGGGCGGCACCGCCTGGGCCGCAGCCGTGGGTCGAGGCAGGCTTGTCGGCCATGGACTGAACGCAGGAGCGGTGGCGCGGCGCCACTGGAACAGGTGAGGGGCGAACGAGCGGCGGAGCAGCAAATCTTGATACGCGCTTTTGTAGCGGCAGCGGTGGGACACGACGATGAGGCGGGTGATGCGTATCACCAGTAGGACCAAGGCAACGGGCAACGGGGCCGGTTCCCGTGCGACGCGGCGCCACGCCGCACAGTTGGAGACGGTTACGGTGCTGCTGTGTACAACGCGGCGCCTTGCCCCGCATCCTTGGACACGCCCGGACGGCGCAGCGCACGAGCGGCGCGGGAGCGGCCCGAGATGCGCGGGAACGCTGCGGCACATCTTATGATCACGTGTATCAAGCCGCGGCGAACGGGTCCTCGGGCACCCCGTGGTGGGGCACGCTCGCCGTTACCCTCGGCACGATCATCGTGACCACGTGGGCCAACTTGCTGGTGTCGCGGCGCCAGGCGCGCACCCAGGTCGATCTCAAGGCCCTCGAGCTCGACCGGGCCTCGGCCGGCGCAGCGCGCGAGCAGAAGGCCGCTGCGTTCCACCGGTTCCTCGAAGCGGCCGACGACGCGTGGCAGGGGGCCAACGACCTGTACGCGGCCGCCCGCCCGAACGTCAGCGCCGGGCGCGCGTGGCGCCGGCGGTCTCGCGGGAACGCCACGCCGCCGGCGCCGTCCTACCGGGAGGCGACACGGCACCTCGTCTCGCCGCTGACCAGCGCCTACCTGAAACTCTCGATCGTCGCGGACGAGCAGACCAGGACCGCCGCCGACACCTACATGATAGGTCTCAATGATCTGATGCAGCGCGCCGGCGAGGGGCGATGGCAGGACGAGACCTCCGCGGCGCGCAACGCACTGCTCGAGGCCATGCGTGCGGAGCTCGGCACCGACGAGCCCGGCAAGCGGGCCGGACGGGCGGGCGCGCCGCTTACCTGAAACCCTTTCACGAAGCCGCCAACCGGGAGGGATGATGGGCGGATGGATGCAGCAGGGGTATTCTCCAGTGGCGCGCCGGCCGAGTGGTCGCCGCGGTTCGCGGTGATCGGCGCGCGGCCGGGCGCGGTCGGGGTGCACGGCGAGGAGGACGGGGAGCTCGCCTTCGCGTTCGCCGCGGGCGCGGCGTTGCTGGCCGAACTCTGGGGCGAGCAGGATCTGGACGACTCGATGATCCTGGTCGTGCTCTACCTCCTCCGGCACGCCCTCGAGCTCGGGCTCAAGCGGGTAGTGGGCACACTGGCGCGAAGCCTGGAATTCGAGCTGCGCGAGGGACAGGATCCGCCGGTGGATCTGGCCAAGATGAACAAGGACCTGGCCGCCACGCACCGGCTCGACGTGCTGGCCCGGCACCTGACGAGGATGGCCGCGCTGTTCGGCTTCGAGGTGCAGGGCGAGGTCGAGGCGGTGTGCGAGATGTTCGCCGCCGTGGACCCGGACGGCCAGTGGCTGCGCTACAGCGAGGTGCGGGTGAAGACCCCGGGCCAGGGGTCCGTGCTGGCTGCCGCGCGCCAGGCACCGGTGTACGTCGATGTACCCCAGCTGCTCGAGCGGGCGGGCACGGCGTGCGCCGCGCTCGATGTTCTGCTCGGTCAGGTCGAGGAGCTCCAGGACGGGCAACTGTGGTTCGGCCCCGACTATGCCTGGCGTGAGTTCGCCGCGTCGCTGCGCGAGGAGTCGAGAGCGGGGCGGGGCGACGGGCCCGTGTAAGGAGCGCGGGCCTGCTGCGACCGGGGACGGAGGTAGGGCCTTGATCCACGTACAGGCGCGGGATCCTGCTTGCCGTACCGGGCCCCGCCGGGCCTAGCATCGCTCCATGCCCGACACGCCCGCGCCCTTCACTCCGCCGCCGGAGCCCTCGCCCATCTCGACGCTGACGCTCGCCTCGATGCCGCTGGCGTTCACCCAGCTGCAGCCGCTGAACACCGAGGAGTTCCTCTCGCAGGCTGCGCGGCGCGGCTACCGGCTGGACGCGTCGGCGCTCAAGGACCTCTACCGGCACCGTCTGCTGGTCCCCTTCCTCTACGTCGGCACCCGCCCGACGAGCCCCGGGGTCGATCTCGGCGAGGCCGAGCCGTGGCGCGGCGGCTGGCAACTGCAGGAGCTGCGCGCCGCGCGCAACAGCGGGCGCCTGCTCGACCTGGGCCAGGGCACGGTCAGGAACAGGATCAGGTTCGACCCGCGGCGCAGCACGGGAGCGCGGCCGTGGTGGAACGGCCTGCTCTACGCCCAGCACCAGTTCCTCGCCCTAGCGGACCTCGAGGCATGGCTCGCCAGCCGCCACCGCCTGACCACTTCGCGCGCGCTCAACGTCCGGGTCCCGGCCCGCCCGCCGCGCCCAGACGCGCAGCTGCGCCGCCTGATGAACCGCTACCGGCGCGTCGCGGCCGCCGTGTGCGCGTTCGAGGCGCGCTACCTGCCGAACCTGGACCGGGAGTGGCTCGCGCCGGTGCACGTCGATCCGGTGCACTGGGAGGAGTTTCGCGACGGCTTCGACCCCGCCGCGATCGCCGAGCAGATCGGCTACAGCGCGGCACACGCCCTCGAGGACGCGCAGTGGCTGCTCTACCGGGCCGATCGCCTCGATCCGCTGGAGGGGCACTGGCGCGCGCTGGTGCGCCGGGCCCCGCGGGAAAAGTGGGAGGCGCTCAAAGGCCCGGCCCTGGCCGCCTTCGACGCGCGCATCGCCGCGGAGATCCTGCTGCGCTTCTACGAGGAGATGGCCGAGCGCGGCCTCGCCGAGCCGCTGGTCTCCCTTCCCCCGCACTCCGGGCACGTGCTCGAGGACCGCGTCAGCCACCGCGGCCAGACCCTCAGCGCGGACCTGATGGACCTGGGCCTTGCCCCGCAGCCGCGCGTAGTGCTCGCCGTCGAAGGCGAAACCGAGGCCGAGCACATGCCGCTGGTGTGGAAGGCGCTGGGCTACCCGGACGCCCCGGAACTGGTGCGCATGCACAAGCTCGGCGGCGTCGACCACGACCCGGTCAAGATCGGCGGGCACATCGCCGCGCCCCTGGTGAGCCGCAAGGACCCGGGCGGGAAGTTCTGGTGGCTGATCAAACCGCCCACCTGCTTCATGCTCGCGGTCGACCCGGAGGGCAAGTTCTACCAGGACAGCAAGGTCGAGCAGACGCGCGCGCAGATCCTGGCCGAGATCAAGGACGTGCTGAAGATCCAAGGAGCCGGCGAGGCGATCGAGGACGCCGAACTCGAGGTGCTGGTCGAGATCCACCGCTGGTCCGAGGCGTGCTACGAGTTCGAGCACTTCAGCAACGAAGAGATAGCAGACGGGCTGATCCAGATCCACCACACGGTCGGCGGCCTTAGCCGCGCGCAGCTGATCGAGAGCATCGAGGCCGAGCGCGCGCGCAAGCTGGATGTGAAACGGGTCTGGAGCCAGTGGGGCCAGGGGACGGAGGACAGGAAGCCGAGCAAGGTCGACCTCGCCAGGGTGCTCTGGCCCGTCCTGGAAGCGAAGATCCTCGCCGCGAAACAGGATCCGGCGCTGCCGATGCCCACGATCGCGACGGTGGTCGGCCACGCCTTCCGCGTCGCGCAGCACTGGCGGTACAAGTCGTTCGTACTCGGCCTCAAAGCCGAGCACGCCCCCGAGCAGATCTAGACGCCGCCAGGCCGCCCCCGCACCGCCTGCCGACCGGCGGATCGCCCCGGCCGGTGGCCCGCGGTCCGGCCTTGACCACTGATTCAAGATTCGTGAATTAGTGCTCTTATTGAGGCCTCGATTCGTCTGCGGGAGCAGTCGCGCCTGCTGCTGGGCAGCCGGTACCGGGCGAGTTGATTCTCGCGCTGGCGCGGGCCGGGGCCGGCGGGGTGTGTCTGGGGGAATTGGCTCGGCGATCTCTAGGAACGCCTCGCTGACGGCCTTGTCGGCCAGGAAGCGGTCGCCGCTCAGGTAGGCGAGCTGGCGCGCGAACACCGGCCCCTCCATCTTGGCCAGCAGCTCGAAGCGATCGTCCGCGAACGTGCGGGTGGCTCGGCGGGGGTGGCTGGATCATGCTCATCTGCCCGCACCGTCACGCCGCGCGCGGAGGTATGCGTGACCTGATATGGCGCAGGTCCGCGTGGGACCGTGGTGTGCCGATCGGTGGCAGGCGGCGCCCGGGCGGTCTCGCGATTCCCGCCGTACGGCGGGCGCCCGCACGAGGCGGTGGGCCCGCGCTCGGGCGCGGTGGAGAGCCGGCGGGACGTGCGAGCCTCCGGGGATGGGCGGCCGATCGTGCGCAACGCGCAGTGGGCATTGATGGAACCTTGATTCATTCCTGGACTCCTCCTCTCAGAGGTACAGGTGGTGGACGTGGGCGCACCGAGACCCCGACCTGGTGCGAGGCGCACGGAAACGGGGCGCTCCAGCCCGCGGCTGCGCAGGTGAGACGGTGCGTGACCCCCCGGGCTACTCGGCCCTGGCGGGAATCTCGCAGCGCGTCGCGCGCGGCCCTCACCCAGTAGTGTTCGGCCGCGCCGGATCCGTGCGATGAATCGGCCAAGGTTTTTTCCGAGCCGTCGTGTGGACTCCTCCGGCAGCGGCGCGAGGCCACCATGATGCACCATCAGTTCTCCTCCGGCAGCGGCATCCGGGAGCGGCAGAAGTGAGTGAGGTGGAGCGAACGGGCTGCAACGGACGCGGTGCCCCGGCAGCGCCGCCGTCACAGGAGATGGGAGAGGTCCTGCACCTGACCACCCGGTGAGCAGCGACGTTCGCCCCACGGCCGGCACAACCCGTGCCTACTGCTACGGAAGCCCAACTGGTGAAGTGGCGTCGTTTGCGCGATGGCGTGGGTACCGATTGCTGCTGTCAGGTGGCTTCCTCCGGGCAGCCGTTGAGGCATCCGGCCCCGCCTGAGAGCATCGCGTCATGGCTTCCACCACATCAGAGGGCGTCGATTCCGTCATCGCCGAGTTGTCCGAAGCGCTCAACGACGCAACCGCGACAGTCGGGTTCGCGCAGGCCGGCCTCAGACAGCTGACGCAGTTCGTGGCCACGCACGTCACACCGAGCGCGGAGAACCCCGACCCGATGTTCTACCTCGGCATCAGCGATCCCAACCTGCCCGACTCCGCGACCTACGCCAACTGGCGTGTCTCCAAACTGTTGAGGCAGATCGAGCTGAACGGGCCGGTGGACGATCGGCTCGGTCATCAGTGGATCGTGATGTTCTTCGCCAAGTGGGACGAAGAGTTGAGGCCGAGGCTCGCGGCAGCTCACGGCTGCGAGCCAAGAGACATCAAGGTGCCGTTGCTCGGCGATCTGCGCCTGCTGCGCAACGCCGTCGTCCACGAAAGGGGCATCTCGCCCGGCTTCGGCGAGGTCCTACGCTGGTTTGATCGCGGCGCTCCGATCGCGATGGGCGGTTGGCACTACGCCGAATTCCACCGGCTCTTCCCGTGGGAGGCCCTGCGCACCCGGCCTTAGCGCTGATCGACCGGCATGCATGATCGAAGAGGTTCTTGGCCTGCGGGTGTCCTCCCTCGATCCTTACAAGACCGTGGCCCATGCCGGAAGGAGCGCGGGCGGCCGACCGCGCATGGCGGCCGTGTACAAGCCGGTGGCAGCGCTCCCGGCGAGCGTGATCTCCCGGCTTTCGAGTAACCCGTACGCAATCGCGACGACAGCCGACAGTACAGAGGCCACGAACGCCCCACATGCGTTCCAAATGGACGCTGCGTCCTCCGGCGCGACCGGCTCTTCGGCGCCTTCGACGGCGAACGCGTAGAGGTCCTCATCGGGCCGCCCGACCAGGGAGCCACGATCGATCCTGTTCATCGAACCCGACCTGAGGCCGCATACCTCGAACCTGTTGTCAGCCGACCCACAGAAGATGTCGATCGCTCCCCGATTGGTCACCCGCCAACCGTTTTGCTGCAGACCGGCGATAACACCGGCAGCGGCCACGAGACGCCGCTGACCGATCGTCCCCAGGTATGGATCGACCGGCACGGTGCGCCCCCGGCCCGAACCGTCGAAACTGAGCGTGACGTAGTCGAGTTCCCAGCCGAGCGCGATGAAGGCCGCAGCGTGGCCCGCCTCGTGAATGGCGCGAGACGCCAACTCGCCTCGAGCGTTGTTGAACACGGTCACGTCCCTCCCGGTGGCGAGCAGCCTCGGCAGGCTATCCGACCGGGAAACCTGACCGGAAACCGCCGTTACGGGCAGACCGACGGACGGAGGCGTACGAACTCCGCCCGGGCGTGCCGGCCGCGGCCAACCCGTTCACGAGCTTGGTCACACTCGGGAAGTGTTTTGCTCCATTGGACTCGGCCGGACCTGCTTGGGCCTGTGTGATGTTGTGATCACTGCCGGGCTGGGTTCGTTGCCTGGCCCGGCGGTGTGCTGCGGCATAGTAGAACTCCGATATGGCGCGTGGAGATGTCACGAATGCGAAGTGGGAGCTGCTAGAGCCGTTCGTGCCGGTCGGCGAACGCGGCCCGGTCTCGGGTATGCGGCGGGCGCAGTTCAACGGGGTGATGTGGCGGTTTCGCACGGGCAAGCCCGTGGCGCGACCTGCCCGAACGCTATGGGCCGTGGTCGACGGTGGCCGGGCGGTTCCGGGTGTGGGCGAGGCAGGGTGTCTTCCAGCGGCTGATGGACGGGTTGATCGCGGAGGCGGCGACGTCCTCGCCGCACTCGCCGCCACCGACATGGCCACGCGAAGGGTCGTGTCGGCAACCACGTAGAGGGGCGGAAACCGAGTGGCTCACAGTGTTCGTCGAACATGCGCAAGCTGTGGACGTGCTGCTGGCTGAGGTCCCGAGTACGGCGGTACGGCACGCGCGCCGTATGGAAGCCAGCAAATTAAATCAATGATCTGTCCTAGGGAACCAGGCTCATTGCTACAACGCAAGCCTTAGTGCAATAGTGCAGCGCTTAGTGCTAAAATGGTCGTCATCGGAGCGAAAGGCGGCAGCCCGGTGACCGGCCAGAACTGCCGCCCATTTGCTCAAGCCGCTTATGCCCGCGATTATGCGGAGCGGCGGATCAGGACCGCTGTTGCGAGCAGCGTGAGCCAGATCCACGCGGTGAGGGCGAGCCAGGCCGGCATTCGGATCTCGACACTGTTGCGGCCTGGCTCGCGCGCCTGTACGTCAGTACCCATTCAAACCTCCTCTCTGTCGTTGTTGGGGAGGATTCTAACGACTCGGCAGGAAATCCGGACCATCCACCGTCGGGCGAGCATGGCAGCGCATTGCAGCGATGCAAAAAATAATATCAACGAATCAATTATTTTACGCGGTTGCGCGGACCGTGCCAGGCTGATTCCCCACCCCGATGCCGTCCGTGAAGTGACCGAGTTGCGGTCCGCGCTTATGCCGAATGCTCGAAACCGTAAGCCCGAGAGTCGACATGCTTTCGGCAAGTCTCCACGGGCGCACAGCAGGCGGATCGCTGACCGCGGCAGAGCGGGCTACGCCAGCACCGGGATGAACCGGGTCGCCCGGCGACGACTGACGGCGCGTAGGCGTCGGGCATGGATATGGCGCTGGCCACGCAAACGGCCAGCGCGAAGCCGTTCACCGGCAGCGGGCCGGATGGGGGAAATCTCGATGCACGGGCGCGATCCGCGCGCCGAGCCGCTGACGAAGGAGTTCCTCGGCCTGGTACTCGCGCCGGCACCAGGCCACCGGCTCCCACTGCCCGTCAACCTCCTGGACGAGCGCGTGGCGCGCAGTGTCGAAAGCCTTCGGCGGATGCCAGTGCGTGCCGTCGGGCAGCGGGGCAAAGTAGTCCAGGCTGGGCAGACACCGGCACGGCAGCGACTCGTGAAAGTGATCGGCGTACAGCTCAAGACTGCTGGTGTGCTCGATGGTGAACCCGGTGAACTCGTAGGCCGGATCGGTACTGAAGAACCGTTCCTCCCGCGCGATGCGATCGCATCCGAGCACATGCAGGAGGAGGTAACGCCCAGCGGGGACGGTGTGCCACGCCGTGCGGTAAGGGGCGATGGTACTGAATGAACGCACTCCCGCCGGAAGATGGCTCGCGCGCGTTTTGATCAGGGGTCTGCGGACTAGTGCCGGTCATTGTGCTGCTCCTGGGTGATGCGGTGTCCTGGCCGCGCGGCCCGCTGGCGGGCCGCGGCCTGGCACGAGCTGTCTGGCCCGGAGCACGGGCGCGAGCGCAGCTCGCCCGCGCAGCGGCTCGGCCCTTGCGGCGGGTCCGGCGGCCCGTGCTCCGCTGAAGGACCGCAGCGACCGCACGCCCTGGGGCTGAGCGGCGGGAGGAGCCAGGGTCGGCATGGCGTGCCGCCCCGGGCCGTCGCGTATCAGGCTACGAGTATGCTGCGGACCTGCATAAGTGCGAAGCCCAGGAGATTCAGGCCCGGCCAGCCGGCCGGGCCGGTGGCGCGCGGATCGCGCGCTGGCAGGCCGATTCCCCAGATCCGGTCGTACGGGCTGGCCTCGACCAAGACGTGTTCGCCCGTCGAGGTCAGATATTCGCGAAGGTAGGATCTGGCAGAACTTGGCCAGGTTGCCCTCTACGACGAGTTTGAAGCGATGCGCGGACCACGTCGCCTCGTCGAAGCCACGGACCTCTCTGCCCAGCATCTTGGCCAGTGAGGGACGGCCGACGGCCAGAATGCGCTGTTCAAGCTCTCGATTGTCTAACAGCCGGGCCTTTCCGGCCATCATGTAGTGCTCTGCAGTGCGGTACGTGTTGCCGTCGGCCTTGAACGGCGAAGAGCACCACTGGCTCAGATACGTGGCACCCGGAGCCGTCTCGAGGGTGGGGCGGTTCCCCCAGAACATCAGCCACCGCGGCGTTTCGCCGGCCGCAACGGCGGCAGCCAGTTGACGGCGGTCGCGCGCCTCGTGCGGTCGCGGTCGCGCCGGTTCAGCGGCGCGGGTCGGATCGTGTGCGAAGTGGTCTGCCATGTGCTTTCCCTCTCGGGTTGACCGGAAGTGCCTCTGACGCACCGGCCACGACCAGGGCCAGGTGAGCCAAGGTCAAGGTGGAGCGCCCGCAGGCGGAGCCGAGGACGACGACCTTGACCGGGGCGAGCGCCCTGGTAGAGGCGGGTCGGCAGAGCGGCCGGGGGCCTGAGCGGACGCCCATGAGCTGAGCCGCTTTCGGCCGCGTTTCCTTGCGATCGGTACGCGTGCTATCGCGTTGGCATCGCAGGGTCCGTGGGCGGGTCTCCACCACCCGTGGCCGCTGAAAGGCCCGTTGGCCGGGTCGCGGCGGCTTCTGCGCTTTCCGGCCTGTATCGACGTTGCCGTGCGGGCCGCCAGTGTTTCGCTGGTGGCCCGCACTGGGGGAATCATGCGCTGTTCGAAGCCGGCACTGGGATTGCGTCCGGGCTGGACGAGTCATCGGCCGGTGCGGCTTTACCGGCCGACTCCGTTGGTTCCGCAAACCTGGCGGCGGAGGCCGCGTGTTCGCGTAGGCGACGGTTGAGATCGCTGGCGCGGTCGCGGCCGATGTGCAGTGCGCCACGTAGGGCGTCTCGGGAGATCGGTCGGCCAGTAGAAGCCCGGTGCTCGGCGTCCGCGCTGAGCGCGAGGTGCCACAGGTCGGCTTCGACCTGCGCAGGGTCGGCCGGTTCGCAGTGCACAGCACCGCTGGCCAGGTCGAGGTCGGCCTGGCTGGCCTCCGGTCCGGCCAGGCCCGCCACCGCGGCGGGCGTGGCGATGTCGGGAAGGTCGTCCTGAGGCGTCGGCCCGTCTTCGGCAGTACCTCCAGCATGTGAAAGCTGCCCGGTGTCGATGCGTCGGGATTCGTGGTCGCGGTGGGCGACGGCGGCGAGTTCGGCCAGGAGCCATGGACCGACGTCTGACCAGCAGATGAGCAGGATCGGGCCGATGGCGTTGACGGCTGCCGTTCCGAACTGGCCGTGTGTCAGGGCGTCGGCGGTGTTGAGCGCCAAGGTGAGCAGCCCGCACAGGCCCAGCAGGCACCGGGGCTTGGCCAGGTCGGCGCCGGAGTAGCCGGCGGAGGCCAGGTAGCGGACCGCGACCAGCAGCCCGATGACGCTCAGGTCGACCGAGGGCCCGATCAGCCAGGCTATCCACCCGTCGAGGCCGAGGCTGATGCACAGGTCGTGGGCGTTGCCGAAGCAGAACGCGAATGCGAGTGCGGCGATGAGCAGGGTGATCGCGGTGACGGTCCAGCGGGTCAGCCTCGCGTTGGGCGAGGCTGACGGGCTGGTGGGCTGCACGCTCACGCGGCGTGCTCCAGGGCATTCGCGTTGTCTGCTTCCTCGGCGGCTTCGTGGTCGTGGTGGCCGATGCCGCGCTGGATCGTCGCGTACGCGTCGACCCCTACATGGTCGAGCAGGTGCATCAGGTCACACACCAGGTCGCCGGACATCTCGGCGACGAGTTCGGCGTCGGCGCGCTCGCCGTCGCGAAGCTGCCCGGTGCCGTGACCGAAGACGGCCAGCGACCGGGCGGCCCAAGCTGCGCGGTCGAGGTTGCCCGGGTAGCCCAGCTTCCAGGTCGGCAGGTCGAAAAGGCCCGTGCCGGTCAGTAGGTCACGGATCGCGGTGAGGTCCGGGTCGGCCGCGTGCCTGAGCAGGTCGGAGTCGACCCCGGCCGCATAGGCGTCTTCGACGGCGTGGCGTAGGTCGGTCAGGGCGGACCGCACCCGATTCACGTGGGTGAGGTCGGCGGTGCCGGTCGGCTCGGGCCACGCCGCGGCGCTCGCCCGGCTCGGTGCTGTCAGCCTGCGGACATGGGTCCGACGGCCGGCGAGATCGCCGCGGGCGTTCGTGGCGTGTTCGACGACGGTGTCCAGGCTGGTAGTCGACCCCCAGCTCAGCAGGGCGCCGCTCTCGGCGTCGAGCACCTCGTAGTGGATGACGGCTTCGGCGGGGGCGTGGGTGCCGACGATGCGGCGCAGGACGGGAAGTCTCATGGCGGTGCTGCTTTCTGTGCCGGTCAGGTGCCTTTGGGGATCTGGCCGGGCGGGATGCCGCCCGCCCGGCCAGGGATGGGGGTGGAGCAGTGGGCGCCGGGTGTCCGGCGCTGCGGGTGCTCAGACTCCGGCGGTCTGCCAGGTCTCGTTCGCAGCCTGTGCGCTGCGGCGGATCTTGGTCGTCTTGGCGGTGGCGTACTTGAGGGAGGCGCCGAGTTCGTCGATCTCCATTTCGATCACGGTGCGGTCGATGCCGTCGCGGTCCTTGTAGCTGCGCTGCTTGAGCTTGCCGTGGGCGATGACGCGGCTGCCCTTCTCAAGGGAGTCGGTCAGGTTCTCGGCGCCGTTGTTCTTCCAGACGGTGCCGCGGATGAAGGTGGTCTCCCCGTCCTTCCACTCGCCGCTGGAGCGGTCGTAGACCCGTTCGGTCGAGGCGATGGTCACGGATGCGACGGAGGTGCCGGACTGGGTGAAGCGGACTTGCGGGTCGTCGGTGAGGTTGCCGATGACGGTGATGGCGGTGGTGATGCTCATGGCTGGGAGCCTTTCTGCGGATCTCGCCCCGGGCGGGGCGTGGCCGGGGCGGCCGGCCTGGTCGTGGTGACGGGCCACGGATCAGTTCACGGATCCGGCCCGGGGCAGGGGCTCGCGCGCAGCGCGACCGCGCAGCGGCTCGGCCCTTGCGGCGGGCCGGGCCGTGGACTCCGCTGGGGGAGGAATCAACGACCGGCCGCCTCGGCGCACCTCGGCCGGATCAGTACGCGAAGGCACCGGTGTGCGGCACGGCCTGCGGAATCCGTCTGGATTCAGCGGATGCGATCGGTTCGCCGGGTTGGGTTGCGACGCACGGGCATTGCCTGGTCGAGCCGCCGCATCAGGGCGTGGCCGAGTCGGGACTTGACGCTCGGTGCCGCTCTGCAGGGGCTACGAAACCGGGTCCGGTGGGCTTCCGACCAGCGCGCGGCGGTGCGATCGGCGTGCCAGTGGGATACGCCGCCCCGGGGCGGTTCGGCCGAGCGGGCTTCGACAGACGGCGGTCCGGCCGGGGTCAGGTCGCGGCGGGGCCGGCGTCCGCGACGGGGTGCTGTGCGGCCGCGACGGACTTGGCGACCGTCAGGATGCGGGCGGCCACAGAGGGACTGACCTGGTGCCCGAGCGCGGCCAGTTCGCCCTGGACGGTGCGTGCGCTCAGCTCGCGTCCCTCGCCGAGCCAGCCGAGTACGGCGGTGAGCCGCTCGTCACCCGCGTACGGGTGGGCTTTCGCGTGTCGGCTGGGCGTTCCCGCCGGTCGGCCCTGGCCCGGGGCGCGCTGGTACTGCGCGTACCAGGGGACCCATTCGTCTTCGTACCAGGCCAGCGGTTTGCCTCCGGGGTTGGCCGCCTCCGGGTGCCCGGTGGTGTCCCGAGATCGATAGAGCCACTTCAGAGTGCTCAGCGGCACAGCGTGCTCCGCGACCAGTTCGGCCCGGGTCACCGTGCGGCGGGCCTCGCTGGGCGGCACGGTGGCTCCTCGAGACAGGGCGGGGTGGACGGAAGGGAGATCTCGCGGCCGATCTTTTCACACGGTCCGCGCTTCCACGCTGACGTGCCCACATGGCCGTGGCCGCAGGCCGCGGCCGGATAGACTCGAGCTACGTTCCGGGCCGTGATGAGTGCGCCGGTTGGGCGCCTTTGGGGACGGCGCGGGGCCAGATGGCCGACAGTGCCTTATGCCAAAGGCGCCGCTCCACGGGCGGATCTGTCGGCCATCGCCCCTTTTTACTGCGGGCCCCTAGAGCAGGGTGCCGCCCTCGCCCCGTGCCGCGCGGATCGCCTCGGTCGCGTACAGCACCGCGGAGCTCAGCGACCGGCAGGCGCCCGCCAATTCACCGGCCAGCATGCGCCCATTGACACTCTCGGTGGCGTGCAGCATCACTGCGGCGGCCTTCATCGCCTCGTGGATCGCGGAGGTCGCCGGGTCGACGGAGATGTCCAGGCCGGCTGGGTGCACGATGTTGCAGTAGGTGTTGAGCCGGAACGCGATGCCGGTACGCGGCCGGGCGTGCAGCAGGGCGCTCAGGGCGTGCCCGTAGCCGGTGACGGCCGGTGAGCTGTAGGGCTCCGCGGGTGCGTAGAGGTCGGGGCGCGCGGCCAGGGTGTCAACGGCAGCGCACAGCACACCGGTGTACCAGGCGATCTGCGCGCCCGGGGTCAGCTCGCGCGGCGGCTCGTCCGGCATGAGCAGAGCCAGGCACGCCAGACGCAACCCTTCAAGTATCGCGCGCTGGCCCCTGGTCGGCTCGGACGGGCCAGAGTGGCCGGTGGATTCGGGCATGGCTATCGTTCTCTTCTCTTCGCGGTTGAGGTTTGTCGGGGCGCGCAGGCGGCGATGCCGCGCCGCCCGCGCGATACGGGACCATCAGGGTCCGGGTTCACTGGCGTGCTCAGTCGTAGAGCGGGATGGGTAGCGGCTGCCACCTCTCGCCGGTCCACATCTCCCACGTGATCGCATCCCGGCCGTGGATCGGCCGCGGAGCGAGCTGCCTGGCCAACTCGAGCCGGCCGGCACGGGTGACGGGACGGTTTTCGGCCTCGGAGTATCCGACAGTGCGTCCGCCGCGCACCTGCCGGACGTAGGTGCCGGTGTGACCACTTACCTCGCGCACCATCAGCGCGGTGTCGTACTCCTCGACCAGCAGTTCGATGACCCGCTCGGCGCTCACGGGGGCTCCGTCGCGCAGGCATGCGGCGGCGAACGCCTCGAACTCGTGCTCGCCATAGACCGAGGTGTCATAGGGCACGAACTCCGTCGCCGCGCCGTTGCCGTCATTTTCGAACGTCCCGACATGCAGGCGTTGCAGCTCCACAGACGCGACCCAGACCAGCCCGTGGGCGGTGGGCAGCTCGCTCACGGCTGTGACATTCGGGTGGGGGTCAGGTAGGTGCAGCCGGGTGTGCGGAAAAAGAGTCATGACAGACTCCTTATTGGTATCGGGCCTCGTCAGCTGACGGACACAGGATTATCGGCAGGCTGTTTGTGCGGGGCGTTCTCACCGGGCGGGGCGAAGCAGCGGGCGTGGTCATCCGCCGCTGTACGTGCGCCGGGCCAGGAGGCTGTTCCAGTGCGTCTCGAACGTGCTGCGCTGCTTGTCCAGCGTGGCCGGGCTCTGCCGGGATCCGCCGGTCACCAGCAGGGGCCCGCGTACGGCGGTGCCCGGGTCGCGGAAGACCTCGCCCAGCATCGCGCTGACACGCGGGTTGGCCTCGCGGTCGTGCTTCGCGGCTCTCGCATCGATCCACAGCAGCAGGTCCAAGCGCGGAGTGCCCCGGGTGGCCGCACGGCAGGGTCCGCCGAGCAGCGCAAACACCGTCCCCAGCGTCAGCTCCTGCTCGGGCAGCGAGATTCGCTCGATGGCGCCAGCGGGGTCGATCTCAAAAATCTGATACATCAGAGGCTCCTTGAAAGCGCGCGCAGGGGCGGCCCGGACAGGCGGCCTTGCGCGGGAGGTGCGAAGCCGGACGCGAGCGGGCGAAGAGAATGAGGATCGGCCGCGTTCCGGGGCGCTCGATGCGCCCCGGAACGCCCCCGGCGCCGCGCAGAGCGACCCTAGGGGGGCGCCGGCGCTCAGCGCGCAGCACTACTGCTGTGCGTCGCGGGGTTGGTCCGTCAGGCTCTCGGCCGGTGCGGCGTCTCGATCCGGCTCCTCGTCTTGGTCGCCCGGCTCGTCGTCCTGGCCGATGAGCGGTGCGGTGGGCACTTCGCCTGGGGCGTGGGACTGGTCGGCGACGATCGCCTGTTCGATCGGCGAGAGTGTGTGCCCGGCCTCAGCACAGAAACCCAGCCAGACGCGGGCGTGCTTGCGGTCGGCGCCGGTGTACTCGGACGGCGGCAGGTCCGTGCGCCACACATCCTTGGTCATCGCCTTCTCATACGCGGCGGCCACGGCGGCGAACTGGAGCATCGCCAGGCGCCGGGGATTGGCTGAGATGACGGCCTGCGCCCACAGCTCCGCTCGCCACGGCTCGGGCTTGACGCCTCCCATGCCGAGCAGGTCGGCCATCCGCTCGCGGCGGTCACCGGCCGAGGCGAACTTGCGGACCGGGTCGGGCGCGGTAAGCGTGGTGAGCGCGGCGAACCGCGCAAGGCGTTCGAACGCCTCCTTCCGGGCCGTCCCTCCGCCCGCGATCAGCCCGCGCAGCCACGATTGGCGCGCCGCCTCGGCTGCCTTGTGGTCCTTGTTGCCCAGGACGACGGTGCGGCGCGCGGCGGCATCCTGGGTCCTGGTGCCGGCCGGGCGCAGGATGTGGCTGTACCGCTCCTGGTGGCCGTTTCCCTCCGGGTCCGTGCACCAGAACCCGGTACGTGCCTGGCCGTACGGCTCGAACACGGCCACGTGCCCCGGACACCCGGCGTGCGCCTCGGCCGTCAAGGACGCACCCTCCTTCTCCGGGTCGCGTAGCCCGGTCAGGCGCCGTGCATTCTCTGGAGCCTCCTCCAGCACGTTGATCCCGGCGCCCTCCAGCTCCGCCCGGATCTCCTCGCGCCGCACGCGTTCGGCCCGCTCGATCCGCTCGCGCTCGACCTGGAACGCGAACCTGCCCTCTTCAGCGGCCTCGATCAGGCGGGCCGTGGCCTCCTCGTCGTCGGCGACCTCCTCCAGCGCGGCCAGCTCCGTGATGTCCCACGCGTACGCGGACGCTTCCGCCGCGCGCCGGGCCGTCTCCGGCATCCGGCCGACCTTGAGTACCTGATCGACCGAACCCGCCTTCTCGCCGTAGGCACGGGAAAGGCGCGTCCTGGACACGCCCGCCTCGGCCGCACTGAACAGCGCGCTGGCGGTCTCCAGCGCGGTCAGCTGCTTCTTGTGCCGGGAGGTCATCACGGCGATCAGGTGGCGGGCGGCCGGGTCCTCCGCCAGCGCCGGATCGAAGGCGTACGGCACCTCCTTGAGCTTCAAGTGCTCGGCCACGTCCATCCGCCGGTGCCCGTCGAAGATCATGAAGACGCTCGGGTCGTCGGTCTTCGTGATCAGGAAGGGCTCCTTGAACCCGTCCGCGTGCACGCTGGCGAGCAGGTCGGCGTCCGGCTCCTGCGGACCGCGCGGATTGTCCGGGTTGCGCACCAGTGCGGCCAAGGGGATGGTCGGAATCGGCTCGACCAGCACCGGCACCGGGACCTGCGCCTCCGGCTCGACGTCTTGGCCGATTGCCTCGATCTCGACAACCAGCGCCGCGTTCGGGGCGGCCTGGCCGCTTTCGGGCAGGGTGATGCTCATAAGTGTTCTACTTTCGTTGGTTGGTGTTCTTCGGGGCCGTGCGGGCGGGGATGCCGCCCTGTCCGCACGGGAGAAGGGGATGCGCCGCGAGCGACGCAGGGGATCAAGGGAATTCGGGACCACGCCGGTCGCGGCGCGGCGCTGGCGGGTCGAACGGTTCGCCGAGGCCAGTAGGACAGTCCAGGAGGCAGCGCACTCCTCCAGCAGCGCCGCAGTCTTCGCATGGCGGATCGTCCGGGTAGCCGAAAGGCGGGGTGCGCGCGTAATCGTGCTCGTCAAGGCAGTGGTTCACGGTGCTCTTACCGGGTTTGGCGCCGGGTGGCCGGGCCGCGCGGCCCGGCCACCATCGGCGTCTTAGGCGGCTGCAAGCTCCATCGCGCGGATGCCCAGGGCTCCGAGCTCGTGCGCGTCGTCGGGATCCGGCACGGCCTGGGCGTAGGAGGTCACCGCGTGCAGCACGCCCCCGGCCGTGAGATCCCCACCTCTGATGAAGTGGTCGAAGATTCCCTTGCGCTGTTCCTCGGTGAACCGCAGCGTCTTGGACACGGATTTGATCGTCTCCTCCACGTCCGCGACCGGCGCACCGGAGACCTTTTCGATCTCCCGGATGCTCGCCTCGACATAGTCCCGATCCAGGAAGCGCCGGACGGTGTCGCGGGCCTGGGCAGTGTAGACGGCCAGCGTCTTGCGCTGAGTGTCCTCGCTCCACTGCACCCGACCCTCGTCGAGCTTCGCGCCGAGGTGCACGGCGCGCACGACGTCCTTGGTCATGGTCACGCCGTTGTCGCAGACCTGTACGGTCAGCTGCGGAGTCATGGAGAGCGAGCCGCATCCGGTCTCGCTGTTGGAGATCACCAGGCCGGCGAACACCGTCGGATTCTCCGCGCCGGTCCGGCCGCTGTACGGGCTGCGGTAGTTGCGCAGCAGGTAGGGGGCGTACCCGCAAATCTCCGGGGCCGTCAGACGCACGTACATACGCTGGTCGGACAGGTCGCAGCTCTTGATGTCAACGTGCACGCCCGCTTGGCGCACGCCGTCCAGGACGGCCGTGAGGACGTCGAAGTTATCGATGATCTTGTATCCGTTGGACAGGAACGCTCGCGCCTGACCCACGCCGCCGTCCCCGGAGCTCAGTGCTCGCACCAGGAATTTGCGTCCGTCGCGCCCCAGCCACTCGTTCACGTTCGCGTCGTAGAGGTGCGGGGCCTCGGCGCGCATCCGCCGCAGGTAGACCAGCGGCACGCCCAGCTTCTCCGCAATGCCGCTCTCGCACACACCAGTCGGCTCGTAGGCGCCCGCGACCGACGTCACGCCCGAGGCGCTGATCCGGCGCTCGGCCTCCTCTACGACCAGCATTCCGCCCTGAGCCCGAATAGCCGAGGCGGGGGCGACCACGTCCACCTTCCGCCGCTGCTGCGAGTCCAGCCGGACCACCAAGTCCGGAAGGTCGGCGTTGCGCAGATTCCGCTCGGACGAGCGCGCGCGGGTCGGGGTGAGCAACGAACTGACCATGATGAGATCTCGCTCTCGGTTGGTTTTCCTTGGGGCCGAGTCGGGGATGCCGCCCTTTCTCGATGGGTTAATTAAACCACGAGAAGCAATACATTGCAACACAAAAGGCCAGTTCGGCGGCCATATTTATCAGTTCGTGATGTAGTTCATCGTTCCTGCTTAGGTCTCAAAATGGCGATGCCGAATTGACCACATCTCCGACCACTCCTCCGCGGCCCTCCAACAGCTGCCATGGGTCCGGGGCCCAGAGGTCGGGCGAGTCAAGGGCCGGCCGAAGGCCGGTCGCGCACCTCCGCCGGCCAGCCGATGAACGCCACCGCGACGCGGGCGCAGCCTGCGCCCTTGACGCGGCCGGCCTGCCCCGGAGAGTCGGCAGTTGGAGGGCGAGCCCAGCTGAGCTTGGCGAGCTAGGTTTCACCACGCCGCTCTACGTCGCTTCCACTGCCCATGCATACGGCAATTGAGATTTATGGATAGGTTAGGCATTGCTAGCACATCAAAACTCGGTGACACCCGCAGCGTCGGGCACGATGAATACGAAGGCGCCGGTCAACGCCGCTTACGAACGCGTCCCACGTCTCGCGGGTGAGCGTTTCGGGCGTGGATCCACGGACGAGCACTGCGGCCCGCCGAAGACCTCAAGCACCTCACCTATCGTCACACGGATCCCGACGTCATCCATCATGCGCGTCGCCATGGCTGCGGGATCGGCATGCGAGCAGAGCCCGGACGGCCAATCGCCGTACTGTGGTGAGGCCGCTCGATCCGGCGCGGCGTAGTCGGTTGGACACGCCAGCGGGTGACTTGGGACTCGCGGGAATAGAGGCGCGCGGCTGGTTTCGAAGAGGTACCCACTCGCCCTCTGCCCGCACAGGCCTGACCGTCCACCCGCTGCAGTCTGGCCTGCGGCGGAGTGTCAAACTAGCCCAACTCCATCGCCACTCTTCCCAGGCCATCGAGGCGACATTAACGCGCATTCCATATTCACGATGTGGGCGCAACCGAATCCAGATGATCTCGACATACGTTACCGAATCTGCGTGCTTCCGCGCCCATACATCTACACAGATTGGTTCGGAACCAGCACTCATTGATCCGCGGAAGAGCCGGTCCGACTCGTGGTGCAGATCTCCCGCGACTCTGACGTGCACGTTGTGTACCACGGCCGTTCCTGCGGCACGAATGGAGAGCCGCAGTTTCCGTCTCTCACAGATCAGACGGTGCTCTGGTTCCTCGCCAATCTCCTCCTTGGAGATATGCCATCCGTGTTGGGGCCTGTCGGTCCATGCCCAGGCAACGGCCCAAGCGGCGCCGACAGCAGCCGCAGCCGAGAAAATAAGTGTCCACACATCCATTGAGGCACGGTACGTGCGTGACTGGTCTAGCAAGATCCCGACACGCGACCGAGTGCCTTCCGGCTAGGCTAGAGCCTGTACTGCCGATCTTTACTCGCCGTGGGCTCACCGCGATGATTGCCCTGTGAATATCGCGTTCTTCGTGGCCTCGAGCGAGGAGGAGGCAGCGTGGCGGCGGGGGCCGGGTCCCGGCGTCGAGTCGGTGGCGTTCTGGAATGCCGACTTCCATCCTGACTCGGCCGTCCTTACGTGGGAGAGCTGGCTGGCAGGCGTCACTACCAGGGAACTCAAGGACCTCGGCCAGCCGCAGGTGGTGGAGTTGCCGGCGAACGACGGTTACGCGGTCTACGTTCTGTCTGTTCGCCTGCTCGATGCTCTTGCCGTGGAGGAGCCAAGCGGGCTTCGTGAACTGGCCACTGTGTGGGTCGACGAGGAGATCCGCAGCGAGGGTTCCTACGCGATCTCGTCGGAGGCCGCGGTCGCGGTGCTCGAACGCGTCTCGGCGCTGTGCAGAAGCGCTGCTAGCGCCCGTCGGGATCGCGTCTACTACTGGCGGGGATAGCTCACGAGCCCAGCCAGATGATGAGCGCGGCGAGGGTGGCGTTGCCGAGTGCACGTAGCCTCGGAACGGCCAAATCAGAGAGCCCGATGACCAGGTGCGAGAATTCGCAGGCGCAGCCGCCCGCTTATCAGCACAATCGACGCATGCCTGATTACCGCGCACGCTGCGCCGACGGAGTGGCCGGGACGGTCCGCCTCTACCAGGAACTGTTCTCCGACCTCGACCCGATTCGCGGAGGCTTCGGTTGGTGGCACGGCCACCTCGACCAGGCCAGGTCTATCCTCGCCGGCGACTATCTGATCTCCGTCTGCGAGCAGGTCAGCCAATGCCTGACCCGTGCCGCCTGGCATGAGAAGACTTTCAACGAAGCCTGGTTCGCCGAGGCGCGATGGATGCGCGCGGCCCTCGCCACCGGCCGCGAGCAGGCACCGCACGAGCGCAGCGAAATGGACGAGCAGCGCGCGGTACGCATCGAGACCTCGCTCGACGGGTTCTTCCAGGCGTGCGGCAGCGTACTCGACAACCTCGCAGCCGTGGCCATAGGCACCCTCGGCCTCAGCACGGACCTGGTGACCGCTGACTGGAACGTGATCGGGAAGGCCGCCGGCGGCGAGGCCAAGCTGCTCCAGGCTCCAACAAGCCCCGGACGCACTGTCCAGGACAAAGCAGTGGAACGCATCCAGCACAGCGCGGCAGCCGGGCCGGACGGTTGGCTGCGCTGGACGATCGGCATGCGCAACCTGCTGGTCCATCGAGGCCGCCGCATGCAGGTGCGGTACTTCTACCGGGTGAAGCAACGCCCAGGTGCAGAGCCGGAGTACGTGCTGCTGCTCACGCGCAACCCGCAGCTGACGGAGATCGAGGACCTCGCCCTCGGCCTAGGAATCGATTCCATGATGCTGCGCGAGCACGCGGGCAACACTATGGCTGGGGTCCTTGCCCGCCTCAACACCCTCACTGTCGAGGCGATGGAGATCTTCGCGCAGGTGTGGACAGCGAGGCGGGCCGACCCGGCACTGCTGCCGCCGCCCGAAGGGCTGTGGAAACAGCTCTACCCGAAGAAACGCGACCTGTCCGGATTCAACGGGTTCAGTGACACGGTGCCGATGTCCGAGGGCGAGATGCGGGTATCCCCGGACATGGCCCGCCGATTTCAGTCGGCGAAGGTGCTCGACGGTCCGCGCGACATATGGGTCGGACTACTCGGCAGCTAGTACGGCAGTCGGACTTCGCGGGCTGACGTAGAGTCAGTGTTGTTGAGCTGCAGGGATTCTCGGCTCAGCGCGTAGCGCACGGGGGTCGGAACGAGTGCGGGCCGCTCCGTGATCATCATGGCGTGACGCAATCTGATCAAGGAACGGCCTGCTCGGCCACTATAGCGGGAGGGTTCGAGGCGCGCTTGGCGGAGCTCACCTCGCTGCTCGCGCCCGTCTTCTCCCGGTGTGACCTGCGCTCGAACGCGATGGCGTACATGCGTGCGCTGTTGATGCCGGGGGTGTCCGGGAACTGCTGGGCACTGGCGCAGGCGGTCGGGTACGACCGCCCCTACCGGTTCCAGCATCTGCTCTCGGGCGCGATGTGGGACGAGGACGCGGTGCGCGATCAGGTGCGCGCCTTCGTCGTCCGGCCCGTCGGATCTCGGCCGGGGTCACGTAATGCGCGAGCAGTACAAGACTCGAGACTCGGGTCGGATCGGTGACCCGTTCCAGTCCGGGGTGCACGCCCAGGAGCAGCTCGCGCAGCCGCGCGATGCGGGCCATGGCCTCCTTGACCAGCGTTGTGCGGCAGCTGACCAGAACGCGCATTTCCACGGCCGCGTCCTCGGGCAGCGCGACCTCACGCAGGTCCTCACGGAACATGACCTGCTCGGCGATCACCTTGGAGTCGCGCGGGTCGGATTTGTTCTCCCCACCACGCGTCCCACGCCGGGCCCGCTTGACCGCCAGACCCGGCACGTGCACGCAGCGCAGGCCCTCGGCCAGCAGCATCGCGGTCAGCAACCCGGCGATCCCACCAAGGATGTCGAGGCCCACGGTGACCCGGCCGTGCGCCTGCTCGATGGCCTTGAGTTCGCTGACGGCCTGCTCGATGGCCTCGGGGTCGTTCTCGACACGGTGACCGGTGAGCAGGCGGCCGCGCTCGTCGATCACGGCCAGCCAGTGGAACTCCTTGGCGATGTCGAATCCTGCGTAAGCGGCCACAGTGCCCTTCCCTTCCCACGACGGTCGGCCGCGCACCTTCCCCCGCCCGTCATCGCCTTACCAAGCGATGGATCGCAGAGCCTAATCAGCGGTCCGGAAGAAGTGGCGGGGCAGGGGGATCAGCAATCGGAGCCATCGAGGGCAGCCAGCATGAAAGCCATCCCTACCCCACCCGCGCAATCCCAGAGTCGCGAACTCACGGGATCCACTCAATAAGGTAGGGCGGCATGACCGCGCTGACCGTTCCCGAGATCCAGAGCCTGCTCACCGCGACCAGCGCTCAGCGAACACCGATCAACCAGGATATTGAATTCCATCTGGCCTGGTCAGAATGGCGCCGACGCCACCAAGCCCGAGCCCGCTGGTACCACTACCGCCGACGCCTCGCCCTCGCGACCATGACCGCGCGTTTCACCCGACGAAGTCAGCCGCCGTGCAAGCGTGGTGGCCACGTCCAGCTGCATCGAGGCTGGACAGAGCGCCCGTGCGCCTTCGATGATGGCGGCCGTGACGAAGATGAGCTGGCCCAGAAGCTTTCCGCGCTGGCCGCCGAGGGCAGGTTCAAGGAGCCGCCCGCGACAGCCGGAATGGTCGAGGCCGCGGAAGCGGCGATCGGACACGCGTTGCCCGCCTTGCTACGCCGGCTCTACACGGAGGTAGCCAACGGCGGGTTCGGCCCTCGCACCGGAGTCCTGGGTGTACCGGGCGGGCGTGGATCGAGCGGGGACTTCGCTGACATCGTCGATGTCTTCCGGGAGTTCAACGTGCAGCTCCCGCCGGATCATGAGTTCTACTATCCGATGCCGTCGGGCATGCTGTGGATTCTGGACGAGGGCTGCTCCCTCTGGACGTTGATCGACCTCAAGGACCCTTCGGCCCCGCTGTGGGGCTGGGATCCGGGCAAGGATCCAAAGCTGCACAGCCTTGACCTCACGCTCGCGGACTGGCTGACGACATGGCTCAACCTCGGCGCGCCAGACGATTTTCTCTGGCGCAGGTAACCCCGCGCCGCGCGAACAACTCGCACCACGTCAGCCTGCGAAGTCCGACTGCCGTACTAGGCAGGCCGCGCCGTTGACACGATTGTAGACGGAGCCCCGGAGAGTGCGCGGTGAAGTTCCGGCTACTCTCAATCGTTTGCCATAGGTCATTTGCCGCTCTCGCGGAGATGGTCCGTGGCGCTGCGCTCAAGTTCTGCCACCAGGTACAGCTCCGAGGCGAGCTCAGTCGGCGCGCCATACATGCCGCACAGCATCTCGCCAGCGCGATTGACGGCCTGCTGCAGCGTCTCACCGAAGGAGGCATCGAGCATGGTGCCTAGGACGGTCGCGGAATAGTAGCCGTCAGACCAGCTGACCACCACGGTGTAGCGATGGGCCTTCAGGCCCCACCAGCCGTTGTGCTGGGCCAGCTCAACCTGAGCGGCGTTCGGCTGCTTGGCCCGTTCCTCACGACCCGCCAGCCACTGCTCAACCTCGGAGATGCTGGAGTGGTTGGAGGTGCTGTCCTCCTCATAGTCGAAGCAGGCGAACCCCGCCGCTTCGTCCACCTCGATACTGAGGAGGGCCGCGCCGAAGAAACCTAGGCCCCATCGAGCGGTACGATGGGGCCCCCAGTTAGCGACATCGAAGTGCCAGCCGGAGCGGCCAGCGAGAAGGCCGGCAAGCGTCCACCAGGCAGCCACGACCTCGCGGTCATCGGACGGTCTGAGCTCGGCACAGATGTTTCCGTAGTCAGCGTTGGCGAACCCGACACGGACGTTGACTTGAGGTGACTCCACATCCGTGAGCCTATCCGTACCCACCGTCAGCTGAGCCCTTCCTGCGAAGAAGGGGACCAGAGCACGTGCGCGCGCCTGTACACCAAGGTGGCTGACGACGGATACGGGCCTGGGCTGCTGCCGCTGCTCGGACAGGGCCGCAACCTCGTCAACGGGCACCTGCCACTGACCACGAGATCAGCGCCCGGGCGCTTCGCTGTATGGCCAGCCGGAGCAGTCCCGATACTGGACTGGGCCTGCGCAAATGAGCACGCCAATGGACTGTCTCGACGAGCGGGGCCAGGTGCTGTTCGAGCCGAACGGACGCGGTGGCGGCGCCTACATCGACTGCTGGTTTCTCGACTCGCCCAGCCTCGCCGCCTGGCTGAAGACGTGGCTGACCGGCACTGCCGGGCATTCACTAGACCTCGGCCCGCACGAGGTGATGTATTCCCAGCCGTGCTCGCACACTGCCGCGCGCCTGTCCGGAAAACTGCTGCATACAACGTGCGGCCAACCGGATCAATCTGTTCAGAAGCCACATGATCGACTGGACAGACTTTAGCGGCACAACAGAACTGACGCCGCTACTGGGTGCACGGTCGTCGCCGCCGGGCAACAGGCGGCTCCACAAAGACACAGGTCGCCATGTGCTCTTCGTTTGACTTCCGGGGGTCGGAAACGCAGTCAATGACCTGCTCGCCCGTTGGCTTGATGTCTCGAAACGAGACGATTGGGCAGTACCGAAGTTGGCAACCGCGCTGGCAAGAGCAGTTGAGAGCGGAGGGTATCCTCAACCCTACCGTCCCATAAGCTTTTCGTCGTGTTCTGGGTTCTCCTCTTGAGCGGCCAGGCGACCGCCCCGGCCGCGCCGACGCCGCTGCCTGATGTCATCACCGCGTACGCGACTGCAGGCGCCACGATCATCGCCGTGGTGGGATTGATCGCCACACTCGTCCTTGCTCGCAGGGACCGGAAGCAGGCCACCGCCGACCGCGAGCAGGCGGCAACTGATCGCGCCGATGCCAAGAAGGAGTTGGAAGATCAGCGCGCCGAAGCGAAGAAGACTCTGGCCGATCAGGCAGCCCAGTCTGACGAGCGGCTCTCGCGCGAGCTTGCTGCGGCGGAGGAACGCTTCCAGCGTGAGCGTGATGCCGAGGCGGATCAACGGCGTCATGAACGCCAGGTGGCGGCAGCCGCAGCCCTGTTGGAGCGAGTCGGCGCGGCGATGGTGCAGTTCGATGTCCTGTGGGGGCTGAACATCGTGCCGCAGGGGCCTGCCGCGCTCGCGAATCCGTGGGCGACAGCCCGCCAACTTGCTGCCCGGGAGGCAATTCGCTCTCTGCGCGAGGCCGCGTACGTAACGGCCAGGGTGCTCGATGACTGGGAGGTCGTGGCGCGTTATCGGATGCTCGTGCAGCTAGTCCTCACCGTAGCGGATGCCCCGCGGGTGTTCGAGGAGAAGCACGCCGACCACCTGCAGCACGAGCACTTCCGGGGTCGCGTGGAGAGCGACCTGCGCAATTACGCGAAGGTCGTCATGATCACCCTGAGCAGGTACATGGATGGCAAGCCCGTTCCGAAGCTCAGGGCGGACGAATACCCGCGGTTCTCTCGGCAGGCCGAGGACAAGGCCTCGTGGGGACCGAGCGACTTCACCTCGATGTTGGAATGGGATTCGGAGGAGCTGATTGACCCGGGCGACACCCGATACCGGCCTGCGCTCTGACCATCTTGACCACTGACCTGAGCACTCGTTTTCCCGGAGTCGGTGGTCCCGTGCCGACTGTTCAGCCCTTGGAGGGCGAAGGTTCGCCGGCCAGTACTCCGACGCATCTACCGTCATTTCTGGCAGCCAGCTCGGCACGCCGGCTTCCTCCTGGGGCACGTCACGATACCGGTTCTGACCGCCCTTCCAGTTCAGCCTGAGCAGCACGGCGTACGGCCGCTCAGCCATCCATGTGGCTGCCGCGTGGAGCACGTCCGGTCCTCGTCTCCGGCGAACGTCACCAAATGACCAGACCCATAGGTCTGGACCCTCACTGGCCCGTGGTAGGTCGTGACCTCCGCCTGCGCCGGGTGCTGCAATCGGTCCACGTTGTCGCTGCTGGATTCCGTCACCGCATCAGCGTATGCGCGCCCGCGGGCTGGCCAATTGACTCCGCTGATGCGGGAGTTCGCGCTGGTCGCTGAACGGCTCAGACCTGTGGTCGGATTCCCTGACCATCCCCAGAATCAGGCTGCGTGCCTGTGTCGCTTGTGCCGCCGCCCGCATCGGAATGCCGCTCATCTGGGGAGGAGGGGAGCTTTGCCGGCCGCTGTATGCCAATCATGACCTTCAGCCGACTTCCAGGGCGATTGCTGTCCGCAGCCGCAGTCAGCAGGCGCGTAAGCGTCGGGTCCGGCTCTCCCCGCATCCGAAGTACAGAGCCACCGACAACGTCTTTGGTTGCCCGGATATACCGGTTGGTATAGATCTGCGCGAGCGAGGAGCCGGTGGGGTGCCCGCCGGGCTCGGCCATACGCAACACCATCTCGATCGGCCTCTGTTCCTCGTCCACGACAAGATCGCTCGGCCCGAGTATCGCCCCTCCGTACAACATCATGGCTTTGATGAGTTCGTATTCCTGCGAGTCTGTGACTTGCTCGCCGTCGATCAGAAACTCGACCGCTCCCGGCGTGAAGTATGGCCAGTCCACGAAGTCCGGGTCGACGGTCGGTTCCTCCCCGGGGACCACGGCCACGATACGCATGCAGGCTGCGGGCTGGGTGAGGATCAGGCGCTCGCCGAGGAGCGCGAACTCGCTCCCACACACTGCCTCCTCGACTGTGATCTCAAGGTGCCGACCACGGCGGACGAACCGGCTAGCGTCGACGAGAGTCCACTTGCTCAGCATGGACCAGTAGTGCGCGAACACGAGGCGAGCCCCAGTCACCTGCGCGTACGCCTGAAGCTCGGCGAATATCTCGGTACGGATCTTTTGCGGCTTGAACGTAGCCTTCGGCCCAACATTCTTCACCTCGATCAGCAGGTGTTCGCCGTCTTTGGTTACTACACGGTAGTCGGGCAAACGCAATGGCCGGTCGGGCTCGCAATAGAGCTCTCCCGTGTCCTCATCCTTGATCATGGCGATGCTGTCGAGGCTGATGACGACGGCGCGGAAGAGGTCTTGCACCCAGTGGCCATGTAGTAGCCGGTCATCGCCGAGAGACTCTGTCAGGCCAGTGGCGACCCGCGCGCCGAAATCGCTGGGATCGGCGTCCCTCAGGTGGCCTCCGCCGGCTCCGGGAATCTGGGCGAACAGTTGCAGCGCTTCGATCCGCATAGAGGGGGACCTGGACGGTTCTACAGACATCGCATTCGCACCCCTTTCCACGGTCCAGTGTCCGAGTTCGAAAGCCTTGCCGCCACCGAGTTTGGACGCATCAATGGTCGCGCAGGTCCATCTGCCGTAGGCGACATGTTGGACGCATGTAAGCACGTAGATTGCTGAGACAACAGCAAGGACGGCCAAGAGATCGACCCCGTACCTGCGGCGCCAGCGGACCGCGCTCGCCGGCGCCTGGTGGCGGTGAGGATCCGGACGACCCCTCGCTCGACCTTGTCGGCCGCAGGACGGTGTGGCCCGAACCCCGCAGCTATGCGCGCCGATCCGCACCCAGCCGAAACGGGGCTTGCCCACTTCTCGCCCACGTGTATAGTCAGAGGCCCTAGCCGAAAGATCGGCTAGGGCCTCTGACCTGCACTTGCGTTGTGGACCTGAGGGGATTCGAACCCCTGACCCCCTCGATGCGAACGAGGTGCGCTACCGGGCTGCGCTACAGGCCCTTCTTCTGTTGTGGCGTCGCGGGGACGAGCCTTCGCGACGTGGTCGAGATTATCACAGGCGTGGCGGTGGGCTGAAACCGATATGCGGGGCGGGCCGGGGCGCAGGCCGGGTGAGAGGCCGGCCTGCGC
>NZ_JAGSOG010000360.1 GCF_018139695.1 Actinospica durhamensis
CCCAGATCCCGGCCGCCCGCACCCACGGGCAGCCGCACCCGACTATGACGCCGCGGGTGGCCGCGGCGGAGAAGGAGATCGTCATGTCAATCGTCGTGACCGGGGCTACCGGTCAGCTGGGCAGGCTCGCCGTCGAGGCGCTCCTGCGCCGCGGAGTACTGGCTTCTCAGATCGTCGCGACCGGCCGGGACATCGCAGGGATCAAGGACCTGGCCGACCGCGGAGTCGTGGTACGCCGGGCCGACTTCGCCGACCCGGACAGCCTCGCGGCAGCCTTCGCGGGTGCCGACAAGCTGCTGCTGATCTCGGCCTCGTTCCCCGTGGACGAGCGCTACGAGAACCATCGGCGTGCTATCGATGCCGCACTGTCCGCGGGGGTATCCCTGGTGGCGTACACGAGCATGGCGCACGCCGATACGGCCACCACGATCCTTGCCGAAACCCACCGAGCCACTGAGGAATACCTGCGTGAGCGCGAGGTTCCCAGCGTGTTGCTGCGCAACGGCTGGTACCTGGAGAACTACACCGCCCAATTGCCGCTAGTCCTCCAGCACGGCGCCTTCATCGGGGCCGCGGGCGAGGGCAGGGTCAGCGCCGTGTCCCGCGCCGATTACGCCGAGGCCGCCGCGGCCGTGCTGACCACCGAAGGCCACGCCGGCGCGGTCTACGAACTGGGCGGCGACGAGGCGTTCACCTTGGCCGAGCTCGCCGCGACGGTCTCCGCCGCCACCGGTAAGCCGATCACCTACACCGATCTGTCTGCGGACGAGCTCGTCGAGGCACTGACCGGCGCGGGCCTGCCCCCCGAACTGGCGCGCGTCCTTGCCGACTCCGACCTCGGGCTCGGCCGCGGCGAGCTGTTCACCGACTCGGGCGACCTGAGCCGCCTCATCGGACGGCCCACCACCTCCCTGGCCGGCGCGATCGCCGACGCTCTTCGCTGACGCCCTCCGCTTCAGCAGTATCAAAGGTCTCATATATCCCCAGTTCAACGGGAAAGGTCCACCACGATGTCCACCCGCAGTACCGCGCACCGCACCGGGCGCCGTGCGCTTGTCACGCTCACCGCGACGTCCGCCGCTCTGGCCGCACTCGCTCTTCCCGCCACCGCCGCGACGCACGACGGCCACATGACGGGCGACTACTCGATCGAGATCGACGGCGCCAATGCCTACACCGAGAGCATCGCGGCCGACGGCCGGTACATCTACACCGGCAGCATCGACAACGGCACCGTCTATCGCGGACTCGTCGGCGCGAAGACACTCGAGCCGTTTCTGCCGGGTGGCCAAGACGGCCGCACCGAGGTCACCGGGGTCAAGATCGACGGCGACCGCCTGCTGCTCGCCGGCGCCTTCACGGGACAGTTCTTCATCTACACCAACACCGGAAAGCTCGTGTCGTCCTTCACCGTCCCCGACACCGGCGCACCGACCCTCGTCAACGATGAAGTCGTGGCCGCCGACGGAGACGTCTACATCACCGACTCCTTCCGTTCCGTGCTCTACCGGATCCCGGCCTCCCAGGTCAACGCCCCTGCCACCGGCGCTCACCGGACACTGCAGGCGGCCTACAACCTGCCCGACTACGTCTCCGGCACCTCGAACGCCAACGGCATCACCACCACCCCCGACGGCAAATCCCTGATCATCGGCTACTGGGACAGCGGTGCGCTCTACCGGCTCACCCTCGCCACCGGTGAAATCCGCAAGATCGACGGACCGGCCCTCGCCAGTGCCGACGGCATCGCGCGGCAGGGCGACACGCTCTACATCGACCGCTCCGTCAACGACGAGGTCGATACCGTCGAGCTCTCCGACGATGCCACCCGGGCCACCCTCGTCTCCGAGCGCACCTTCCCGGGAATCGATACGCCCACCGGCGTCGCCATCAGCGCAGACCGGCTGCTGGTGACCAACTCCCAGATGAACAACTACCTCTACGGCGCCCCGCTGGAGAGCTCCGTGTTCACCGTTGAAAGCATCCCGCTGCACTGAGCCGGCATCATCGGGTCAACGGCGAGCGGGGTGAGCGCGAGGTCACCCCGCTCGCCGACTCGGACGGCGCCCGCTCCCTTGCCCGGCTTCGACTCGACCGGCAAGGTCGACGTCATCGGCAGGACGGCACACCCGCGGGCGATCGCGGTCATCTCCGGTGCGTCGACCGTCCGACTCTGGCAGATGGAGTCGACACGGTTTCTGCCACCATCTGCTCGCACGTCGTTTAACGTGCGGCTAAGCAGGTTTCGGCATTGCGGCCGTCGTGCTACAAGACCTCGACATTGCGGAGGCGGCCCGGCAGTCGCTGCCAGGGTTCTTGTTCATGCCGCGCCGTACCAGCCGCCCTGATCTCGAAGCTGCCCTCGCCGACGCCCGCAGGCAGTTACGCCGCCGCGAACGCGAACTGCAGACGCTGCGCGAGGAAGCCGACGTCCCGCGGGAAGCGGCCGAGACCTTGATTCATCACGCGCCGGCAAGGGAACGCTTCGCGTTCGTCCACCAGCTCCACCACCGATTCCCGGCCCGGCGGACCTGCCAGATCATCGCCACCGATCACTCGAGCTACTTCGCCCGGGCCCGAGCGAAGTGCACACGGCCCATCCCGCCTACGGCGCAGAACGGATCACGCGGGAGCTGAAGCTGCAGGGCACCGACGTCGGCCGGCGCCGGGTCGCCCGAATCATAAGCGGGCACGGCATTGCGGGGATCACCCGCCGCAAGCGCTCCGCAACCTGACCAGACCCGACAAAGGCGCTGCCGCAATCCCGGCCCTGCCCCAGCGGCAGTTCACCGCTCCCATGCCGGGGCTGAAACTGACCGGCGGCATCTCCTGTATCCGCAAGTCCGAAGGCTGGATCTACCTCGCGACAGTCATCGATCTCTGTAGCAAGGAGTTGATCGTATGGGCGATCGCGCCACACATGCGCACCAGCCTCGTCACCGACGCGCTCAGCATGGCCCACGACCGCGGCCTGACCGCCGGCAACGCGATCATGCATACCGACGGGGGCGGTCAATACTCCGCGAAGGACTACCAGAGGCTCCTGGGGCGCCTCGGGATCGCCGGGATGCTGATCGCGGCCGTGCTCACCGGAATCGGCACCGGCATGATCACCCCGCTCAGGTGCGCGGCGCTGGCCGTCTCCGCCGACCCGGAGCAAATCGGGACGACCATGGGAGCGGCCGAACTCGGACGCGAACTCGGCGACGCCGTCGGCCCCCTGCTGGTCGGCGCTGCAGCCCTCGCCGTCGGACTGGGCGCCGGACTCAAGGCGCTGGCCGCACTCACCGCGCTGGCTCTCCCATTCACCCGGCGTACGGCACTGCGCGGGTCGCACCCCGCACACGGTGCGCCCGACCCGGCCCGCCGCCGTCATAGTGCTGACCCGGGGCTCGGCGGCCGGTTACCTGCTCAGGTAGACGACCAGGAAGACCGCGCCGCCCAGCGCCATCGCGATCACGAGCACGGTCGAGCAGGACAGGGTCACTCCGAGAACGAGCTGCGCCGCGGCAACCAGCGACCCTTTCGCCCCTCGGTGCCACTGATCGCATGGCCGCTGACAGTCGGCTATGTGTCGCGTCGATGAGACAGCCTCGAGCACAACCGGGCTGCGGCGCCTCGGCCTTGGTCATAGAGGGCTTCGATGCCCGAGCGCGGCTCGGCGAAAAACGAGGAGAAGCCGGAATCGGACTGCCCAGTCAAGGTCGGCGTGGGAAGTCTTCAGCGCGGATGACCGGCGAGTCTTCGCGCGTGGCTCGTAAGCCTGCGGACGCCGTCGACGGGTATCCGGTCGCGCCGGTTTCGGCCTTGTCGCCGGTGGCTTGGGCGTGCGGCGTCGGCGATGAGGCGGGCGGTGGTTTCGGCTTCGTGGCGGGCGAGTTCGGGGGCGACGCTGGTGTAGGTGTCGGCGGTCAGGTTGATGCTGGCGTGTCCGAGTTTGTCTTGGATGACTTTGAGTTCGTTGCCGGCTTGGAGGGAGAGGGTCGCCGCTCCGTGGCGCAGGGCGTGCGGCGGATCGGGGGCAGGCCGGCTTCGGCTGCGGCTTTGATGAACTCGCGGTAGAGGTGGTCCGGATTCAGGGGCTGGCCCCGACGGTTGGTGAAGACATATCCGCCGGGATCGAAGCCACGCTCGGCGGCCTCGGCCGCCTGTCGCGATTGGTGGCGGCGCAGTTGCTTGACGGTGGTGTGGTCCAGGACGACCGTGCGACGGCTGCTCTCTGACTTGGGCTCGCAGGGCACGAGGCGTCCATCGACGCGTTGGGTGGTCTGGGTGATTACGAGGATGTGGTGGTCGAGGTCGACGTCTTGCCATCGCAGGCCCGCGGCCTCTGCGCGGCGCAGCCCGCGCAGGGTGATGAGGTGGAAGGCGGCGTGCAAGCGGTGCTCGCGGGTGGCGGTGAGGAATTGGCCGGTCTGGGTGGCCGTCCACACGGACGCTGGTGGGCGTTGGCCGGTCAGGCGCCATCGGGCGATCTGGTCTTCGGTCCAGATCACGGCGTGTATACGGTGGTAGGTGGGGATGGACACGCCGCAGGCGGGGTTGGTCTCGATGAGCCCTTCTCTGATCGCGGCGTTCAGGGCCGCACGCAGGGTGGCGCGGATACGGGTAAGGGTGTTGGGGCACGGCGGTATCCCGCCCGCGCCGCGCTCGGCGAGGCGGTCAAGCATCGACTGGACGTGGGCGCGGCGCAGCTCGCTCAGGCGAATGCCGCCGAGGAAGGGCTCGAGGTAGAGCCGGATGTGGACCATGTAACCCTCGCGGGTGAACGGAGCGAGGCCGGTGCGCGAGGTGATCCAGGTGCGCACCCACCAGTGGTCAGAGCCGTCGTTGGATCGGAGCGGTGCCCGGCTCCGAGTAGCTCTGCGAGCGCCGTCCGGGCGGCTTGTTCGCTCTCGTAGCCGCCGCGGCCCAGTCGCTGGCGGTCGCCGCCGCGGAGCTGGGGGATGTCGATGGCGTAGTACCAGGAACCGTGATCGGGATCAGCCAGGTGCGGGCAGGCGTGTCCGAGTTGCGTTCCGGTCGCGGCGTCACGGCACCCGCAACGCCGGTAGACAGTGCCCTTTCCGTAGTCGTCCCTTTCCGTAGTCGTTCATGAGTGCACCTCCGGAGCCATCGCGTGCACCTAGGCCATTCAGCTGACCATGTGGAACGGCCGAACGGGTGAACCACGATGCGGGCGCAGGCGCGGGTGCACCCGGCCTGCTCGCGCACCTTCAGGATCCGATGTCCGGCCCGGTATCTGACCGGCTTAGCTAAGCTTGAGCGCGCGGATTGCGTCCTCGGTGGGCAGATTCGTGTGCCCGGCTGCGAACTGGTACTGCTGTGACCCTCGGCATGGTGGTGGATCAAGTGGGAGCGTGCGGTGCGTAGTCAGGGCAGTGTGTATCAGCGGTGCGGGTGTCGCAGTGTTGAGATGGGCCCCACGGGGCAAGGAGTGCGCGCGAGGGGCAGAGCCGGGTCATGGTTCGTGGTACTTCGCGGTCGACGTGCCGAGGTATCCGGACGACTGCTCGCGTCATCGTGTACGCCGCGGGGGCTACCCGAATCGGGAGAGTGCTCTCGCTGCGCTGGAGGAGGTGCGCGCTCCGATATCCCGGCTGGATGCTCCCGGAGCGGTCTCGACCGGTGGCTGGCTGCGCACATGGCTCGGCTCCCGGATCTCGGATCTCGCTGGCGCCCGCGACGGCGAATGCGTACGCGCTCCACACCGGCTGCACCTTGAGCCCGCGCTCGGCCGGATCCCGTTGAAGGACCTGCGAGGAGCCCACGTGCAGGAGATGTTCAACCGGCTCGCCAAAGGCAGCAAGCCGCGCGCCCCGCTCGCGCCCTCGACACTCGAGCGGATCCGGGTGACGCTGCGGGTCGCGTTGAACGCGGCGATACGCGACGGGCTGATCGAACACAATCCTGCGCGGCATCTCGAGCTTCCCAGGCCGCGCAAACCGCGAGCGGTGATCTGGACCGAGTACGAGGTCGAACGGTGGAATCGTACGGGCAAGCGCCCCTCGGTCGCGGTGTGGACCTCGGCACAGACCGCTCAGTTCCTCCACTCCTCACGCGAGCACCGGCTCTATGCCGCGTTCCACCTGGTTGCTTTACGAAGGTTTCGCCGGGCGGAGACCGCAGGGCTGCGGTGGTGCGACATCGACCTCGACAACGGTGTCCTGATGATCACCCACACAATCCAGCGCATCAACGGCCGGCTCATGCACTGCCCGCCGAAAACCAGATCGAGCCAACGGATGGTCGTGCTCGACCGCGGCACCATCAGGGAACTGCGCCAGCACCGCGCACGCCAGCAAGCCGAAACCACGCAATTGGGATGCGTTCCCAGCGGGTACGTCTTCACCAACCGGCGTGGACAGCCGCTGAATCCCGACTACCTCTACCGCGAGTTCATCAAGGCCACTGCCGACGCAGGGATGCCTCCGATCCGCCTGCACGACCTGCGCCACGGCGCTGCCAGCCTCGCGCTCGCCGCCGGCAACGAGCTCAAGGCATCCAGGACCAACTCGGGCACTCCAGCATTGTCCTGACCGCGGACACCTACGTCAGCGTCGAACCCAACCTGTCGCGAAAAGCCGCGGAATCCACCGCAGCTGGTTTTGCGAGCCGCCCGATACATACCACGCACCCATCGGATACGGCGCGCCGCCCGGAGATAACGCGGGGCGATAGACCTAGCAGGTGAAAGCTCTGGTCAACACGTTTCGGCGGGCCGGAAGACGGGCCCCACCTCGGCCCCACCATGGACCCACCAGGAATCAGGAAACGAATTCGCGAAGTAAACAGGTAGACGATTGAACCGCATTTCCGCAGCTCATCCGTGTAGTTGGATGTCCAACCTCGGTGGGGCGGGTGGGGCTCGAACCCACGACCGGAGGATTATGAGTCCCCTGCTCTGACCGGCTGAGCTACCGCCCCTGGTGCTCCAGCGGAAGGGTTGTGCCCGGTTCTGTCCGGTATCAACCAATTCATCCGCCGGATGCAAAACGTCTCCGGGGCGTGGGCCCACGGAGACGTTCTCGCGCTCCTGCAATAGGACTCGAACCTATAACCTGCCGGTTAACAGCCGGCTGCTCTGCCAATTGAGCTATGCAGGATCGGTGCGCTCTCGCTTGGCCCGGTGGCTTGCCACCCGGCCTCGCGTGAACAACCTTAGCGCATTCAGGGGGGTGCGAGCCAATTCGCCGGAGTCATGGGCACCATCGCGGGCGACGACACCGTCCTGGTGATCTGCCGCGACCCGCTCGGCGGCCCCGACCTGGCTCGACGACTCAGCGAGGCGGCCCGCGGCTGAGATCCGCGGCGCTCC
>NZ_JAGSOG010000361.1 GCF_018139695.1 Actinospica durhamensis
GCCCCGCCCGCCGTGGATCGGCACCGTGATCGGCGCCGATCCGCCCATCTAGACTGGGCCGGGTGGATGATCTCGAACTCGCGCTGCCGACCGGAACGCTGATCGCGGGCGACGCCGCGACCGTGTTCGCCGACGCACGGCCCTGTCTCGACGGGCTGCCGCGCGGCAGCTTCCCAGTGCGCGCCGCGGCCGACGGCCTCGAGGTGCTGCTTGCCGACGCGGCGCCGACGACGTGGACGCGGCGGCTGACCCGGCCCACCCCGAGCGGGTACGCGGCGCTGCTCGACGCCCGCGCGCTCGCCGAGTACACCGACCTCGGCGACGAGCCGGTGGACGAGTTCGAACTGCTCATCGAGCAGCTGGCCGCACGCGAGGCGACCGTGCTGCGCGACGTGCTCGGCGCGCGCACGGGCGCCGGGGAATGCGTGCTCGAACTCGGCCTCGACGACGCCGGGAACCCCTGCCGCCTCGCCGTGCGTTGGAAGCGGTAGTCCGCTACTCCCCGAGTTCCTCGATCACCTTCGCCGCCAGGTTCGCCGGCATCGGCTCGTGCCGCAGGTACTCCCGGGTGAACTGACCCGTGCCGTGAGACAGGGACCTGAGTTCCACCGGGTACCTGGCCAGGCCGGTCGCCGGGACCTCCGCGCGCACCACGGTGCGTCCGGCGTCCGTCGGCTCGGTGCCGAGCACGCGGCCGCGGCGGCTGCTCAGGTCGCCCAGCACGGCGCCGACGAACTCGTCCGCGAGGGTGATCTCCACCGCCTCCACCGGCTCGAGCAGGGTCGGGCGCCCGCCCTGGGACGCGGCGTCCTTAAGCGCGAGCGCGCCGGCGGTCTGGAAGGCCATGTCGGAGGAGTCCACCGAGTGCGCCTTGCCGTCCACCAGCGTCACCCGCAGGTCGACCACCGGGTACCCGGCCAGGACGCCGCGCTCCATCTGCGTGCGCACGCCCTTCTCCACCGACGGGATGAAGTGGCGCGGCACCGCGCCGCCCACCACCTTGTCCACGAACTCGAAGCCGGACCCGGCCGGCAGCGGCTCCACCTCGATCTCGCAGATGGCGTACTGGCCGTGCCCGCCGGACTGCTTGACGTGCCGGCCCCGGCCCTTCGTGTGCGCGCCGAAGGTCTCCCTGAGCGAGACCCGGTGCGCCACCGTCTCCACCGCCACGCCGTAGCGGGTCGCGAGCCGGTCAAGCAGCACGTCCCGGTGCGCCTCGCCGAGGCACCACAGCACCAGCTGGTGCGTCTCCGGGTTGATCTCCAGCCGCAGCGTCGGGTCCTCGGCCACCAGCCGGGACAGCGCCTGGGCGAGCTTGTCCTCGTCCGACTTCGCCCGCGCGGTCACGGCCACCGGGAGCAGCGGGTCCGGCATGACCCAGGGCTCCATCAGCGCCGGGTCCTCCTTCGCCGAGAGGGTGTCGCCGGTCTCGGCGTGCGCCAGCTTCGCCACCGCCACCAGGTCGCCGGCCGCCGCGAACTCCACCGGCCGCTGCGTCTTGCCCAGCGGGCTCGATAGCGCGCCCACCTTCTCGTCCACGTCGTGGTCGGGGTGGCCGCGCAGGGCCATGCCGTGGCCGGAGACGTGCACGGGGGTGTCCGGGCGCAGGGTGCCGGAGAAGACCCGCACCAGCGAGATCCGGCCGACGTACGGGTCCGAGGTCGTCTTGACCACCTCGGCCACCAGGGGGCCGTCCGGGTCACAGGCCAGCGGCGCCTTCGGCTCCCCGTCGGGCGTGGTCACCGCGGGGATCAGGTGTTCGCCGGGCGCCGGGAAGCCCTGGGTGACCAGCTCGAGCAGCTCCGCCGTGCCCACGCCGGTGGCCGCGGAGACCGGGATCACCGGGTAGAAGTGGCCGCGGGAGACCGCCGTCTCCAGGTCGTCGACCAGCACCTTGACGTCGATGTCCTCGCCGCCGAGGTAGCGGTCCATCAGGGTCTCGTCCTCGCTCTCCGCGATGATCCCCTCGATCAGCGCGTTGCGGGCGGGCTCGATCAGCTCGAGGTGCTCCGGGTCGGCCTCGAGTACCTCACGCTCGCCCGAGCTGTAGTCGAAGATCTGCTGGCTCAGCAGCCCGATCACGCCGCCGACCTGCTCCTCGTCGTCGAGCAGCGGCAGGTAGAGCGGGGCGACGCCGTCGCCGAAGACGCGCTGGCAGATCAGCACCATCTCGTCGAAGTCGGCCCGGGCCGCGTCCAGCTTGGTCACCACGACCGCGCGCGGCAGGCCCACCGCCGCGCACTCCTCCCACAGAAGCTGGGTCGAACCGTCCACCCCGTCCGCGGCGGAGACCACGAACAGCGCGGCGTCCGCGGCGCGCAGCCCGGCCCGCAGGTCCCCGGCGAAGTCCGCGTAGCCGGGGGCGTCGAGCAGGTTCACCTTGATGCCGTCCACCAGCAGCGGAGCGGCCGCGAGGCCCACCGAGCGGCCGAGCCGGTGCTCGATCTCCTCGAAGTCGCAGACGGTGTTGCCGTCCTCCACCCGTCCGGGGCGCCCGATCGCCCCCACGGCCGCGAGCAGCGTCTCGACCAGGGTGGTCTTGCCCGCGCCGGTGTGTCCCACGAGTACGACGTTGCGGATGGCCGCGCCGCGCGCCGGGGACAACTGCGCGCTTCCGGCCGCCGCTTGGCCTCCGTGGCCACCGCCCTTGTCCGACATCGTCGCACCTCCGCGTGTGATCGAACGGTAACTGTTGGTATGACAGGTAGACAACTCCTCTTTGCGGAGTGGCACAACCTCTGCCGCCAGCGTTTCACCCGAGCGCGGGGGAGGCGAAATCCGCGGTACCCGCGCGGTCCAATAGCATGGGCGCCGGTCCGCACCGGACCGCCTTCGTGACCGACGCCGATGCTGGGATTCCTATGCTCAATCGCTACGCGCGGGCGTTTTTCACCCGCGTCCTGACGCCGACCGCGCGATTTCTGCTGCGGATCGGGGTCGGCCCCGACACGGTCACCCTGCTCGGGACCCTGGGCGTGGTCGCCTGCGCGGTGGCCTTCTTCCCGCGCGGCAGCTTCCTGGTCGGCACCCTCGCGGTCACCGCGTTCATCTTCTCCGACCTGCTCGACGGCACGATGGCGCGGCTGTCCGGCCGTGCCTCCAAGTGGGGCGGCTTCCTGGACGCCACGCTCGACCGCTTCGGCGACGCGGCCATCTTCGGCTCGCTCGCCTACTACTTCGCCGTGAACGACAAGCTGGGGCTGTTCCTGGCCTGCATGATCTGCCTGATCTCCGGGTCGGTCACCTCCTACGCCCGGGCCAAGGCGGAGTCGCTCGGCTTCAAGTGCGACATCGGCTACGTCGAGCGCGGCGAGCGCCTGGTCGGCTCGCTGGTGGCCACCGGCCTGGACGGCCTCGGCGTGCCGTTCGTGCAGGCGATCGCCCTGTGGGCACTGGCGGCCGGGTCCACCTGCACCGTCGTGCAACGGATGCTGTACGTGCGCAAGCAGGCCCTCGCACTGGGTCTGACCGGCGACGCCGCTGCGGCCGCCGAACCGGAGACCGAGGAGACCCCGTGAGCGATCTCAAAGAGGAACTGACCTACCGCGCGTACGCCGCCGGCTGGGCGGTGGTGCGGCGGTTGCCGGAGAAGCCGGCCTACAAGCTGTTCGAGAAGGCCGCGGACCGGTCCTGGCGCAAGCGCGGCAAGTCCGTGCGCCGGCTCGAGTCGAACCTGGCCCGGGTGCTCGGCCCGGACGCGTCCGAGGCGCGCATCCGCGAGGTCTCCAAGCAGGGCATGCGCAACTACATGCGCTACTACTGCGACACCTTCCGGCTCGAGACCTGGTCACGCCAGCGGATCGAGAGCACCATGACCGTGCTGAACGAGGACAAGCTGCGCGAACTGTTGGCCGAGGGGAACGGTGTCGTGCTGGCCCTGCCGCACATGGGCAACTGGGACCACGCCGGAGCCTGGGCGGCGAGAGTGGCCGCCGACGGCTTCACGACCGTGGCCGAGCGACTCAAGCCGGAGAAGCTGTTCGAGCGCTTCCTGCGCTACCGCGAGTCCATCGGCATGGAGGTGCTGCCGCTGACCGGCGGCACCGGCACCTTCGCCGGGCTGATGCGCCGGCTGCGCTCGGGCGGGCTGGTGTGTCTGGTGGCCGAGCGGGACCTGACCGACAGCGGCGTGCCGGTGCGGTTCTTCGGCGAGACCACCAAGCTGCCGGCCGGGCCGGCCGCGCTGGCCGTGGCCACCGGCGCCGCGCTGTGCCCGGTCACGCTCTGGTACGACGGGCCCCATCACTACGCCAAGGTGTGGCCGCGGATCCCGGTGCCCGCCGAGGGGCGCAAGCCGGAGAAGATCGCCGTGATGTGCCAGGCCGTGGCCGACGTCTTCGCGCAGGGCATCGCCGAGCACCCGGCCGACTGGCACATGCTGCAGCGGCTGTGGCTGGTGGACCTCGACCCGGCCCGGGTGCCCGGCGCGGCCACGGGCGAGCGCGTCGCCGACCCAGACGCCGCGACCTCCGACACCGCCGACAGCGCCAACACCGCGGCATCGGGTTCTGCGGAAGGCACGCGGTGAGGATCGGGATCGTCTGCCCGTACTCCTTCGACGTGCCGGGGGGAGTCCAGAACCATGTCCGCGACCTGGCCGAACACCTGATCGGGCTGGGCCACGAGGTCTCCGTGCTCGCGCCCGCGGACGACGACACCGTGCTGCCGCGCTACGCGCAGTCGGCCGGGCGCGCGGTGCCGGTGCCGTACAACGGCTCGGTGGCCCGGGTGAACTTCGGCTTCCTGTCCGCGGCCCGGGTGCGCCGGTGGATCCACGACGGCAACTTCGAGGTCCTGCACGTGCACGAGCCGGGCACGCCCTCGCTCTCGCTGCTCGCCTGCTGGGCCGCGAGCGGTCCGATCGTGGCCACCTTCCACACCGCCAACCCGCGTTCGCGCGCGATGCTGGCCGGCGCGCCGATAGTGGCGTCCGCGATGGAGAAGATCAACGCCCGCATCGCGGTGAGCGAGTACGCCCGGCGCACGCTGGTCGAGCACATGGGCGGGGACGCGGTGGTGATCCCCAACGGCGTGGACGTCGGCTTCTTCGCCGGACAGCAGCCGCGGCCGGAGTGGTCCGGCGAGACCATCGCCTTCGTCGGCCGCTACGGCGAGCCGCGCAAGGGCCTTTCCGTGCTGCTCGAGGCGCTGCCCGCGATCGTCGAGGCGCGTCCGAACACGCGTCTGCTGGTGGCGGGCCGGGGCGACGAGGACGAGGCGCTGCGCTCGGTGCCCGAGCATCTGCGCAAGCGGATCGAGTTCCTCGGCATGGTCGACGACGTGGACAAGGCCCGGCTGTTCCGGTCCGTCGACGTCTACTGCGCCCCGAACACAGGCGGCGAGTCCTTCGGCATCATCCTGGTCGAGGCGATGAGCGCGGGCGCTCCGGTGCTGGCCAGCGAGCTCGACGCGTTCTCGCTGGTGCTCGAGGGCGGCGAGGCCGGGGTGATGTTCCCCACCGGCGACGCGGCCGCGCTCGCGCGAGAGGCGATCGGGCTGCTCGGGGACCCGGGCCGGCGCGACGCGCTGCGGGCCTCGGCGGCCGCGTCGGTCCGGCGCTACGACTGGTCCGTGGTGGCGGCCGACATCCTGTCCGTCTACGAGATGGTCACCGAGTCCACCGCCCGGGTGACCGCGAACGGCGGCCCGCGATGAGGCTCGTGCTGACCGAGTACTCCGTAGCGCTCGTCCTGCTGGCGGTGCTGCTGGTGCTGTTCGGCCTCTACCTGAGCTGGACCGCCACCCGGCTCGACCGGCTGCACGTGCGCCTGGACGCGGCCCGGGTGGCGCTCGACGCCCAGCTGCTGCGCCGCTCCACCGCCGCGCTCGAGCTCGCCCGCAGCGGTCTGCTCGACCCGGCCACCGCGCTGATCCTGGCCGCGGGCGCCCGCGAGGCCCAGTCGGCCGACCCGGACGAGCGCGAGGCGGCCGAGTCGGCGCTGACCCGCGACGTGCGGGCCTCCTTCGAGGACCCGACCCAGGCCCAGCAGGTGCGGGCCGCGCACGGCGGCCCCGAGCTGCTCGACGAGCTCGGCCGGTCCCTGCGCCGGGTCCAGCTCGCCCGCCGCTTCCACAACGAGTCGGTCCGGGCCGTGCGCCAGCTGCGCTCGCACCGCCTGGTCCGCGCCTTCCGGCTGGCCGGACGCGCCCCCGACAAGCCGAATTTCGAGATCGACGACGATCCGCCGGTGGCCCTGGCCCGCTGACGCCGCGGGCCGCGCGGTCCGGCTCCGGCGCCGTGACCGGCACGAACCCACTCTGTAAGCCGTTTCACCTGGGGCCCGACACCGTGCGAGCCGAACCCGGGATCGTGACATCGTAAGATGGTCGAGTAACCCTTACGCGCCAAACTCCCGAGCGAGGTACCGACGTGTCCAGCAACCCCACCGAAACCGCTCAGCCGGCTCCGCAGCTCGGCACCGCCCGGGTCAAGCGGGGGATGGCGGAGATGCTCAAGGGCGGCGTGATCATGGACGTGGTCACCCCCGACCAGGCCAAGATCGCCGAGGACGCCGGCGCGGTGGCCGTCATGGCGCTCGAGCGGGTCCCGGCCGACATCCGCAAGGACGGCGGCGTCGCGCGCATGTCCGACCCGGACATGATCGACGGCATCATCGCCGCCGTGTCGATCCCGGTCATGGCCAAGGCGCGGATCGGCCACTTCGTCGAGGCGCAGGTGCTGCAGTCGCTCGGCGTGGACTACATCGACGAGTCCGAGGTGCTCACCCCGGCCGACGAGACCCACCACATCGACAAGTGGGCCTTCACCATCCCGTTCGTGTGCGGCGCCACCAACCTGGGTGAGGCCCTGCGCCGGATCGCCGAGGGCGCGGCCATGATCCGCTCCAAGGGCGAGGCCGGCACCGGCAACGTGGTCGAGGCCACCCGCCACATGCGCCAGATCCGCGCGGAGATCCGCCGCCTCGGCACCCTGGACGAGTCCGAGCTGTACCTGGCCGCCAAGAACCTGCAGGCGCCGTACGAGATCGTGGCCGAGGTGGCCCGCACCGGCAAGCTCCCGGTCGTGCTGTTCACCGCCGGCGGTCTGGCCACCCCGGCCGACGCCGCGATGATGATGCAGCTCGGCGCCGAGGGCGTGTTCGTCGGCTCCGGCATCTTCAAGTCGGGCGACCCGGCCAAGCGCGCCGCCGCGATCGTGAAGGCCACCACCTTCCACGACGACCCGGACGTCATCGCCAAGGTCTCCCGCGGCCTGGGCGAGGCCATGGTCGGCATCAACTGCGACACGCTGCCCGAGACCGAGCGTTACGCCAACCGCGGCTGGTGACGCAGGGCCCTGCCCGCCCC